>NZ_LIWR01000004.1 GCF_012978815.1 Campylobacter sp. RM16189
AACTTGGCTATAGATATTTGTATGTTATATTTATATGATAGTTGTTGCTTTTAAATATCATATTTTCTTTAGAAGTATTAATTTGTTTTATAAAAAGCTTACATAACCTACTTAAATATACTCTACATTTCAACTCCTACTATGTCATGCGTACTTTTAATCTGCTCTACATTAGTAAAATTTGCAATCTTTGGAAATTCAACCCTTTGATTTTGTTCCACACACATCTCCCACTCCATAAGTCCATTCTCCCTTAGCTCTTTTATAGATACATTATTTAAATATCCGATTTGTAATGTATTGCCCTTTTTTATGAACTTGTCAACCAAATAGTGCTGCTTAATATTCTCAATACCCTCTTTATCATCCCAATCTTTTAAATATCTTGTTATATTTGCAGCTATCCCTGCGTAGTTTATTTTTGTTACTTTATCCCATAGTTTTTTGCCAGTTATAATAACTCTTGAGAAAAATTTAGATATCTCGTTGATATTTCTGGGATTAAAGTTTTCTAACTCATTAGGCTTTAGAGCTAGTTTTTCAATAATTTCATCTGAATATAGCCCTTTGTCTATAGCTTGCTTAGCTTCATTAAATCTATCTACTAGATATATATAAGGCGTATAATGCTTATTTTTCTTAAAAAGATATGCAGTGTTTTCTTGTTTAAAATACAGATGTCTTCCTTGCTTATTATGAAGTATAGTGTTGCTGCCCTCTTTGATTAGTTTTGTGGTTTGATCAAAGTAGCTCATAAGATCATAAATAGGCACATTATCATACAGTCTCTGCAAGCTAACCCTAGTTAGATATTTTTCATTGTCTTTGGGTTCGTGCTGTAGAATTATGGCTTTTGCATGTTGATAATCTTTTAAAATTCCTTCAAACCCTTTTTTGCTTAATAATCTCTTTCTCTTTTGCTAGCCCTATGTCATATTCGGATTGTTTTATTATCTTACTGTTATCCAAAATTTGACCCGGTACTATAATCAGCTCAGTATCTTTTTTGGGTGCATAGTAAAGTTGAGAAGGTGTTTTGTAAACTTCATCAACTTTGTCTTTTAATCCCAGAAACTTTGTTGTATTATCCATATATATCTTATATCCGGTAGTTTTATGTTTTAAATAGTCAAATGCATTGAGTGTTGATATTAGAAGTCTAAACTTCTGCGTCTTTTCATCCAAAAGATGAGAAGCCGAAGGGTAGATATATCCTTGAATACCTTTTGAGTTTAGAGTATTTACTGCATCATTTATTGTGAACTGCGGCTTTTTATTATCGCTATTATCTATATCATAAATTAGCAGAGGATTAACTTTTGCTATATTTTCATTACTTCTCTTACCTCTCTCAAATACAGCCGTCGATATAGCTGAATATGACTTTAGGGTGCTTTCTAGATTAGAAGGCTCAATCTCTATCATCTTCCAACCCGTTGAGCGCTTGATATTTTGGTTTTTTCTTTGTGCTACCCGGCAATAGCTTAAAATCATCACTTACGCTAATTTTTATCTTATAGTTTTGCGGTATTGCGGCACCGTTTTTCTGTTTTTGCTCTATGTATATATTAAATAGGCTTTTAAATTTATACTTATCGTTCTTGCCTTTAATAGTATATATATCCTTACCACTTTCAAGCTCTTTTAGGAGTTTTACGGCATCCATCCTTGCTTCGCTTACACTATTGCCTTCTCTAAACTCACCTATTGTAAGCGACTTATCATCTTTTGTTCTTATAAAGAATGTTTTCTTACCACTTGGGTTAAGCCATAAATATAACTCTTTGGGATTCCCTACAGCTATTTTCTTTTTAGATTTTGGAGGTTGCAGTTTTCTAATATCTTTATCTTGAAGGTTTGCCTTAGAGATGTTTGCCATTTAATTCCTTTCGTTTTCATGTTTTCTTATGTTTTTTTACAAAAGTCCCAGAATTAAAAAAAGTCCCTTAATTAGTCCCTGAATTAATCAGAAACAATTATAGCACAAAGGGTAATCAAAGCAACTAATTGGAAATCAAAAATGCTGTAAAGCCCTTAAGTAAGGCATTTAACAGAATTAAAAAGAAAGGATTGAAACTTAAAGAAAATTTAAATGGTGGAAGCGAGGGGGATCGAACCCCTGTCCAAAAACAAACCACCCACAGCCTCTACACGCTTAGCAAAAGTGAAAAATTCATCTAGCAAAGCTCACTTTCCAAAACCAAAAGCTAGACTAAGACAAAATTTCAGCTTATAGTTCGTCAGACCACAAACCTACTCTATCTAGGGTTACTCGCTATATTTTTTAGATAGTATCAAAAACAAGCAGGGCTCAACTGAACTTACGCAGCTTTAGCGTAAGCAGGAGCGAATTTAACGTTATTTGCGTTTAATTTTAACTTGAGCTTTTTACGCTTTGCTCAAAGCGACGTGCCACCATGTGCGCTCTGCTCCTGTCGAAGCCAAGTCGCTCCCATAAAAAGTTACGTATTGTAGTTTATTTTAATCTTTTTGTCAAATATCGAGTCTTGAAGGAATTTTCACAATCATAGGATTTAAAACACTAAAAAATTCAGCATCAACCTCTATATCTTCACGATATTTGCTAAATTGATCACTTACCACTAGTAGCCAATCCACAAATTCATCATTTGCAGGCCCTCTTAGATCCCTTGCTTCAGAGCAAATTTCTTCACTAAGAGTAGTAAGTTTTAATATAGGATCAATCTTCATAAATGATGTAGCCGATTTAATATTGTGAAAAATTCTAAATAACTCCTCTATACTACTCTTGTATCTATCCTCCCTAGCAAGATCAATTATGAGAGGTTCCATAAGCTCACACATCATAGAATAGTGCGTTAAAAATTCTTCAACAATATCATAAGAGTAGTCAATTTCAAGATTTTTTAATATCCCCATTTTTATATCCTTAAATATTCAGAGTGATTGTAGCATTTTTTTGATAAAATTAGAAAATTTAACTAAATAAAAAGTGATATAGAAATGCTTTTAAAAGAAAAAAAAAATACAATAACCGACATCAAAAACAAAAAACTAATCCAACCTATAGTTCCCATAGTTGCGATTACAGCTTATGATGCACTTTTTGCTAGGCTTTTTGATGATTACGTTGATATTATTTTAATAGGAGATAGTCTTAACTTGAGCTTCAATGGCAAAAAAGATACATTAAGCTCCTCAATGGAGATTATGCTGTATCATACAAAAGCCGTTTGTGCTGGCTCAAAACACGCTTTTAAAGTCGCAGACATGCCTTTTGCAAGCTACATAAATGAAAAAACAGCAATTAAAAATGCTTCGAAATTTTTTAAACAAACCAATGCCGAGGCTATTAAGCTAGAGGGTGGACTAAGAGTAACAAAAATCATAAAAAGGCTTTGCGAGGAGGGAATAAGTGTGATGGGCCATATAGGGCTTATGCCCCAACAGGTAAGATTAGAGGGTGGATACAAAGTAAAAGGTCGCGCACAAGATGATGAAAATAGGCTTATTGAAGAGGCAATAGCTATAGAAGAGGCTGGCGCATTTTCTATAGTTATTGAAGGAGTAATAGAAAGCGTAGCAGAAAAAGTGGCTAAGAGTGTTAAAATACCGGTTATAGGCATAGGTTCAGGAGTTAAGGTGGACGGGCAAATTTTAGTCTGGTCAGATATGCTAGGATTCTTTGAAGAGTTTAAACCAAAATTTGCAAAACGTTATATCGATGGCTCAAATTTGGTTCGTGAAGCGGTGCAAAGATACGCGGAAGAAGTAAAAAATAGAGCTTTTCCAAGCGAAGAATACAAATACAAAATTTAGGATAGATAATGAAATTTAAAATTTTAATATTATTTTTAATTTTTACAAGTCAAATTTTTGCTATGCAGAGTGAAATATCGCAGGCCAGAGATGCATTTGAAAAAAAAGATTACAAAAAAGTCAAGGAAATAGTGACAAAAATTTGCGATAAAGGCGATGGATACGGATGTGCTGTTTTGGGAGATATGTATTATAAAGGGCTTGGCATCGAGCAAGATAAAAAAATGGCATACGAGTTTTTTAACAAAGCTTGTGAGCTAAAAAATGGGACAGGATGCTTTGATCTAGCCCTTATATATAAAAAAGGCGAGATTGTAAACAAAAATACAAAAAGAGTTTTTGAACTTTACTCAAAGGCTTGCGAGCTAAAAGAGGATAATGCCTGCACAAATTTGGGCGTTATGTATTACAATGGTGAGGGTACTGAAAAAGATCACCGCAAAGCATTTGATCTTTATTATAAAGCTTGCGAACTATACAATGGAACTGCATGCTTTAATATAGCATCTATGATATACGAAGGAGTATCTACCGAAAAAAATTATAAAAACGCCTTGAAATTTTTTGATCGCTCATGCTATATGAAAAACGCTCTTGGATGTAATGCTCTAGGCATAATGTATGAAAACGGCTACGGAACAGATAAAAACGTCTATAATGCCTACGATTCATACGCAACAGCTTGCCATATGGGCAATGAAAATGGATGCAATGCACTCGGAATCAAATTTGAAAATGGAAAAATAGACGAAAAAAAATACGAGGAGTATGAGTCTATAGCTGCTTCTTGCAAGATGGGCGACAAGCAAAGATGCGAAATACTGCAAAAGCTATTGGAGAAATTTTAGGTAAATTTGATGGATAGAATCGTAGAAATAGAAAAAGTAAGCTTTGAAAGCGAGTTTGAAACATCGCTTCGCCCTGCAAAATTTGAAGACTATATCGGGCAAGAAAAGATAAAGCAGAATTTAGATGTCTTCATAAAGGCTGCTAAAAAGCGCGGAGAGTGCCTTGATCACGTGCTTTTTTACGGACCTCCCGGGCTTGGTAAAACCACTCTTGCGCACATCATCTCAAACGAGATGGGGGTAAGCATAAAAATGACCGCTGCACCGATGATCGAAAAGAGCGGAGATCTTGCTGCCGTGCTTACAAATTTGCAAGAAGGCGACGTGCTCTTTATCGATGAAATTCACCGCTTAAGCTCGGCTATCGAAGAGGTGCTTTACCCTGCGATGGAGGACTTTAGGCTTGATATCATCATAGGCTCAGGCCCTGCAGCACAAACGATCAAGATCGATCTGCCTAAATTTACGCTAATAGGCGCTACAACAAGAGCCGGCATGATCTCAGCTCCGCTTAGAGATCGCTTCGGAATGGACTTTAGACTTCAGTTTTACAGCCACGAAGAGCTAGCCAAAATAGTTCAAATAGCATCCGTAAAGCTTGGCAAAGAGTGTGAAAAGCTAGCCGCACTTGAAATCGCAAGACGCGCCAGAGCAACACCTAGAATCGCGCTTAGACTGCTAAAGCGAATTCGCGACTTTGCCGAAGTAAACGATGAGCTTATTATCTCTCAAAAACGTGCTAAAGAGGCACTTGACGCACTTGGAGTAAATGAAATCGGCTTTGACGAGATGGATATAAAATATCTTAAAATTTTACTTGAAGCCAAAAGAAGACCACTAGGATTAAACACTATAGCGGCTGCACTTAGTGAGGACGAAGGCACGATAGAAGACGTTATAGAACCTTATTTACTTGCAAACGGCTTTATTGAAAGAACCGCAAAAGGTAGAATAGCAAGCGCAAAATGCTTTGATACTTTTAAACTAAATTTTAAAGAGCAAAAAGGACTTTTTGATGGTCAATAACAGTAGAATTTTCTTCGGAATTTTCGTATTTTTCGCAATCTCTTTGGTTATTTATTTATTTAAGCCATTTTTGCTAAATATTTTTATAGCCGCTCTGCTAGCGGTCGCGACATCTAATATAAACGTTAAATTTTTAGAACTTACCAAAAACCGCAAAACACTATCAGCAGCACTTACTACGGTAGTTTTGTTTTTACTATTCATCGCTCCTTTTATCTACGCTGTGATAGAGCTTACAAGGCAAGCAGCCGGATTTAATATGAATAACGTTACAAATACTATTGATTATATTAAAAACTATGATTTCGCACTTCCGGCAAGCATAGATTTTTTAGAACCTAAATTTAAAGAGCTAATTGCAAATATAGACATAAAGGCGATCTCAGCTAACATTATTTCAAATTTAGCAAACATTGGTAAATTAAGCGCTAAATTCTTAACCGATATGGTCATAATCGTAGTTTTTGTATTTTTCTCTTTCGTTTACGGAAACGATCTTGTGAGTTATCTAAAAGAGGCTCTTCCTATGCAAAAAGAGGATACTCAATTCATACTTAGCGAAGTAGCAAATGTAATGAGTGTCGTGTTCTTTTCGATAATAGCCAATATGATCTTACAAGGATTTTTATTTGCGATTATAACGATGTTCTTTGGATACAACGGCTTTTTAACAGGCATTGTATTTGGTTTTTCATCTTTAATTCCCGTAGTCGGCGGGCTACTTGCATGGGGGCCTATCAGCTTATATGAATTTGCTAACGGAAATACTATGGGAGCGATAATAATAGCACTTTATACTATCATTATGATATCAATAGTGGCAGATACTTTTTTAAAACCATTAATAATTAAATTTATAAATGATAGACTAGTTGAGATTCCAACTAAAATCAACGAGCTTCTTATATTTTTCGCGATGATAGCAGGCATCACAACATTTGGTTTTTGGGGCATAATACTTGGCCCGGCGATTGTGACATTCTTTCTCTCCACAATTAAGCTTTATGTCTTACTTAAAGAGAGATCCTTTGTCTAAATTAGTCACAACAAAAAGATAAACTAAGATTTTCAAGCTCGCTCTTTAGGGCTTTATGTCTATTTGAGAGGCTATTTAGCTGCTCTATTTTAGCCTCTTTTATCTCGCCAAATTCCATTCTAAGCTCATTTATAATTTTGTTCAAAAATGAGCTATTTGATAGCATCTCATTTTCAAATTCATATAAATTAAGAGATATCAAAACCCTATCAAAAGTCTCAGCACTAGTTGGGATAAATAGCGCAAAATGCAGCGGATCTTTTTCGTAAGCAATGGCGGAGTTTTCGATCTTATCTTTTATAAAATGCACAGCAATTTTTATAGCATTTTCATAGTTTGCAACTACTTTTAAATTTAGCTTTTCAAAAAACAAAGAGAGCTTTTGAAGCTTGTTAAATTTAACCGTTTCAAAATCTCTTAATATCAATCTATAAATTTGCCCCGCATAAGTTCTAATCGTAGCAAACTCAGTATCAGAGTGTATAGAAATCTCTTTAATTATATTTTCAAACTCGGATTTATAAATCAGAAATTCACGCTCTAAATTTTTATAAATTTCATCGATCTCAGCCTTAAGCTCATCCTCAAGTATAGATAAATTTCGCCTATAAATTCTAAAAAATTTACTAAGCTTTACATCATTATAAATAAGCTTTGAAAAAATCTCATCACTATCAAAGCTCATCATTTCATACTCTTGCCTTTCGTAAATATCACTCTTTAAAAGCGACTTTTTGGATATAAATTTATACTTTTTTTTAGGCTTTAAACTACTTAAAATTTCATCACTAATAAACTTTGAAATTTCCTTTATTTCATTAAAGGCTGTCTCTGTTTTTGGTTTAAATTTATTTTTAATTCGCTCTAAATTTGCATCAAGTTCAAAATCAAATTTAGTTACAACCTCTTTAGCCTTTTCGTAAATTTCACAAAAATACTCATGCTGATTTATACTTTGAGCCAAAATACTCTCGCATTTTTTTAACACAAATTTCTTTTTTATTTTTTCGCTCGTAAAGTGTCTATCTATAGCATCTAAAACACTTTTAAAATTTGAAACAAGCATTAAATTTTCATCTTGATTTTTTCTAGCCAAATTAGCCTGCTTAGCAGAAATAGCAATAATCTCTTCAAAAATTCCATCAAATGTTATTTTCGCATGAGCCAATACATTTTCGAGCTCAAGATCGCTTAGTTTATCCTTTTGATTTAATACACAAATTGCTGTTTTACCAGTATTTTGCAAGAACTCTTTAAGATCATTTAATTCACTTGCGCGAGCGGCATTTTCTATAAGGCTTAGCCAAATAACGCTTGAAACGGAATCCAAAACCTCTTTGGTTATGTTAGTATCCGAGCTTGATAGCGAATTAAGTCCAGGAGTATCGATAAAATTTACAAGTT
This sequence comes from Campylobacter sp. RM16189, assembly GCF_012978815.1. NCBI lineage: Bacteria > Pseudomonadati > Campylobacterota > Epsilonproteobacteria > Campylobacterales > Campylobacteraceae > Campylobacter > Campylobacter sp. RM16189. The sequence continues at coordinate 8,116 of NZ_LIWR01000004.1, forward strand.
TTAAAATAGGATTTGGCGCATATATACAAAGCTCCTTAACTTCATCGCCATAAACGCGCTGATCGACGAATTTAGCTATTTCATTCACATTTAGACTAAGCTCTTTGCCATTTTTATAATCCACTCTTAAAGAAAAATTTTCGCCATATTTTATGCGCGTGAGCCTCGCAGTTACCGGTGTAACTCCTGTAGGCAAAATATCAAAGCCCAAAAGAGCATTTAAAAAGGTCGATTTACCACTTGAAAACTGCCCTATAATAGCGATCTGAACAGGCTCGCTTAAAAACAGATCAAGCTTTCTAAGCTCATCTTTTAATTCACTACTAGGGTGAAATTTAGGCTCTAAAAGCGCATTTTCATAAGCTTTAAATCGCCCGTAAAAATCATCTCCGAAAATTTTAAAATAGGTCATCTTGTAAGAGGATATAAATTTTTCAAGCATCTTTTAACTCCTCTAAAATAGAGCTCAAATCATCTCTTAATTTTTCAAAATGAATTAAATTTTCGGCTATTTCGCCACCTGTTTTGCTTAAAATTTCACTCTCTTTCGCAAGCCTTCTTTCATCCTCTTCAAAAATTATGCGTCTATGCTGCATTTTTGCGTTAAGCCTCTTTTCAAACTCATCTTTTTCAAACTTAATTAAATTAAATACAAAATTGGCAATCTTTTCATCTTTTAAAAACTCTTCTAAACTTGTATTTATACTATTTTCCAACTCTTTTGAATTTAAAAATTTGCAAATTTTTTGCGCTACATCCATATATCCAAAACTGACACCTTGTGCGCTTAGATAATCTCCGATATTAAACACCTTCTCATCTGCATCAATCTTAAAATCTGCAAATTTTAAACTAATATTTGTGGCGCAAGATTTTATGCGTCTTAAAATTTCATTTCGTTTTATTCTAGCTGTAGCCAAAAGACCGTCGTTTAGAGATGTTTGAATGATGTATTTTATTCTATCCTCATCTATATTTTCTTTACGCCTTTTAGCAAAATCAACTTCATTTAAAATCCTATCTTTAAGAGTTGTGCCAACTAATCTTAAGCTCATTAAAAAATCAGCATCAAGGCTATTTATATCAATCTTCTCAAATTCACTAATAACCATATCTTCTATAGCCTTAAACTCTTCGGTAAGGGCGTCTTTTCTCTCTTTTAGGCTTTTTAGATTTTGACTTAGCTCTAAATTTGAACCGGTTAAATGAAGTAAGCTCTCTTTAGTCTCTTCTAAAAACTCGCTTGCAACAGAGATAAGCTCTTTTTTGTATGCTTCCAATACAAGCCTTGATTTCTCGCTATGCTGTCCAAAAAATATCTCATAAAGATACTCTTTAAAGCTATCCACTCCGCTATCTTCATCACCTTCAAAAAACTTCTTGGCACTAATTGTAAAGAAATTAATCTTGTTTGAAATTTTATCAAGCCCGTTTGTTTTAAGCTCTTTTTCTAGACTTTTTTTAGTGTAGTTTATCACTTCGCTCAAATCCTGAACCTGCAACAAATCAGCATGTGTAAGAACTACTACAAGCCTAACTATATTAGAGCTTTTAAGCGAATTTATCAAAAACTCTACATCTTTTTGCGTAGCACTTTGACTTACATTCATTAAATGCACCATCAAATCGCACTCATTCATATACCTTCGCGCAATCTCTTCACGCAAAAACACGACATCATCTATGCCTGGAGTGTCGACTATACATATCCCATCTCTTAAGAGCTCTAAATTTTCATATAGCTCTACAATTTTAACAGCCTTTGAAATTTCATTTTGAGCGGTAGTATAGCCTTTTAATTCCTCGGGTTTTATTTCAATCTCTTTGCCTACAAAACGCCTTATATCATCATTTATGTCTAAATCAAGCTCTCTTAACTCACTTTCATTCCAAAATTTTACTCTCGCAAAAGAGTTATCAGAATGCTTTAGAATAGTTAAATTTACAGTTTCCGGCACATTTGAAGTACCTAAAACTTTAGTTCCCAAAATAGCGTTTAGCAGAGTGGATTTGCCTGCATTTACAACTCCGGTTACAACTACATTAAATACAAGTTCGCTATTTTTTTGTTTTGCTTTTTTTAATCTATCTTCATAATATCTTCCATTGCAAAGAGATAAAAGTTTCTCGTAAATAAAATCTAAATTGTCCATCTTAGTATGAAAAAAATCTTTTTGTTCATTATTTTTGTTTTGGTTTTCAGTACCAGAGTCAGCAGATATGGAATTTATAAAATTTTCTAAATTTTCTAGCTCTAAAGCAGTTATAATAGCTTCATTTTGAAGTCTTTTAAGGGTATCTAATAGTCTATTTTTTGAAATTTTTGAGTTTAAAAGAGCATTTATTATCCCAACTTGAGCGCTTTGGACGCTGTATATGTTAGCTTTCAAATTTAATGTATGTAAAATATCCCTAAAGTCGTAAATGGCAATAAATCTATCATAATTTTTCTGATTAGTAGCCATCAAAACGGCTAGTAATCTCTCATCGCCGATAAGAAGTTTTTTCATATCCAAAAACAACTTATCACTACCCCAAATTTCACTTAAAAATTTATCCATACATAGCTCTTTAACAAAGATTATCAATATAAGATTTTAGTATATTTTCACTTAATGGTAGAGAAATAAATAGTATTGTAAATACAAGAGAGCCAAGAGGCTCTCTTAAAATTATTTTACTGTAGCTAGTTTGCGACGCATATATGCGATTTTGCTTTGAAGCGGAAGGTGTTTTGGACAGTTGTCTTCACACCCTAGAAGAGTCATACATCCGAATACTCCGTCATCATCACCCACAAGCTCATAGAAGTCTTCGTCTGTTCTTTTATCAAGTGCATCTATTTTAAATCTTGCTACACGGTTAAGTCCAACAGCACCGATAAAATCAGGTCTCATTATAGCTGTTCCGCAAGCCGCTACGCAGATTCCGCACTCTATACATCTATCAAGCTCAAAAACCTCTTGTGCCACTTCAGGCTCGACCTTCTCTTCAAGCTTGCTAATATCGGTTTCGTGATCTGTATGTATCCAGCTCTCGACTCTTTTACTCATAGCGTTCATCCAGTTGCCAGTATCCACGCTTAAGTCTTTTAGTAGCTTAAACACAGGAAGTGGCATAAGCTCTATTACACCGCTTTCGTAGTCTTTTGTAAGTGTTCTACAAGCAAGCTTTGGCGTACCGTTTACCAACATTCCGCAGCTTCCGCAGATTCCCGCTCTACATACGAAGTCAAAGCTAAGATCTGGATCAAATTTCTCTCTAATAACATTTAACGCTATAAATAGCGACATACCAGGAGTCTCATCTAGCTCATACGAAGCAAAATGTGGTTTTGAAATTTTGCTTAATGGATTATATTTAAATGCTCTAATTGTAATTTTTCTACTCATATCCTATACCTGCTCTTTCATTTGGCGCTTTATATTTTGGTTGTAGCTCATAAGGCATAAGCGCATTTTGAATCTCATATCTACCCTTACCTTCAGCCTCCATCTTAGCACGGATCTCATCAACCTGTGCTTGGCGGATAGCACTGTCAGGGTGCTCTATAATATTTCCTTTAGCTCCATATCCTCTAAAGGCTGGCGGAATCTCCATCTTCATAATATCAAGTGGTTCATACTCTACAGTAGGCATTGTATCGCCCTCTTTCCAGCTTGTTATAGTTCTATTTAGCCAATTTAAGTCATCTCTTTTTGTATAATCTTCTCTATAGTGAGCGCCACGGCTCTCTGTTCTAAGAAGCGCACCATAAGCTATACAAAGCGATAGTTTTAGCATTTTTGGTACTCTGTAAGCTTCTTCTAGTTCAGGATTTCCAAATAGATTTTTATTAGCTACTTTAACGTCAAGAGATTGCTTATAAAGCTCCTCAAGCTCTTTTACGGCCTTTTCAAGCCCCTCGCCCGTTCTAAATATAGCTACGTGTTCCCACATAACATCTTTCATTCTGTTTTTTATCTCAAATACGTTAAATTTACCCTCTTTTTTAAGAAGGCTATTCATATAATCTATCTGACCTTGAACAAATTTGTAGATATTTTCAGTTCTAATCTCTATATCGTGAGTCGCACAATAATCTGCAAAATAATCACCCACAATCATACCTGCCACAACTGTCTCTGATACGGAGTTTCCACCAAGACGGTTAAATCCGTGCATATCCCAACAAGCAGCCTCTCCTGCACTAAATAATCCAGCCAAAGTAGGGCTCTCACCTCTAGGATTTGTCTTAATTCCACCCATTGAGTAGTGCTGCATAGGAAGAATTGGCGCCCAACCTTTTGGACCCTCGTCAGCAGGATCTATTCCGTTGAAAATTTGGCAAATTTCTTGAACATCACGTAGGTTTTTTTCTATATGTTCGCGTCCAAGTATACTAATATCTAGCCATACATGCTCTCCATAAGGACTCTTTACGCCTTTTCCTGCACGAATATGCTCCATAATACGGCGACTTACGACGTCACGGCTAGCAAGCTCTTTTTTCTCAGGCTCATAATCAGGCATAAAGCGATATCCGTCCACGTCACGTAAAATTCCACCGTCACCACGACATCCTTCTGTTAGCAAGATTCCGCTTGGAACAATCGGAGTTGGGTGAAATTGAACCGCTTCCATATTTCCAAGTTTTGCCACACCTGTTTCAAGTGCTATCGCAGCTCCTATACCCTCACAAACAACAGCGTTTGTAGTATGTTTATATACTCTTCCGTATCCACCTGTGGCTATCAAAGTGCCTTTTGAAACGTAAGCTATAATTTCACCTGTTACTAAATCTCTAACTATAGCTCCATAACAACGGTTATTCTCATGAATTAAGGCTATAGCCTCTTTTCTATCTTCAATAGCAACATTGTGTTTTAAAGCCTCATTTGCTACGGCAAATAGCATAGTGTGACCTGTGGCGTCAGCTGTATAGCAAGTTCTCCATTTTTTCGTACCGCCGAAGTCACGAGAGTGAATTAGTCCATGAACCTCATCTTTTTCTACTATCGTTGTTTTTTGAGCATTGATAATAGCGCTTCTTTCACCTTTAGTAATTCTAGTCCAAGGTACACCCCAAGCGGCAAGCTCACGAATAGCTTTTGGAGCTGTTTGACAAAACATTCTAGCTACATCTTGATCGCATCCCCAGTCGCTTCCTTTTACGGTATCCGCAAAGTGCACATCCTCATTATCACCCTCGCTCATCTTTGAGTTTCCAAGACTTGCTTGCATACCACCTTGTGCGGCAGCTGAGTGAGAACGTTTAACTGGGATAAGACTTAAAACTATAGTACTAAGACCTTTTTCACCGGCTGCAACAGCAGCTCTAAGTCCGGCAAGTCCTCCGCCGATAACTAATGCATCACAATATTTTATATTCATTTCTAGCTCCTATCCATTAATGACTAAGGCCGATCCAGACGAAATCGGCAATTAATGCGATTAAAGCGAGCCCGCCAAAAACAGCAAAAATTATAGTTCTGGCCTTATTTCTTTTTGCTAACATCTCCTGTCTGCTAGCTCCTTCAATACTTACCCATTTAACATACAATCTATACATTCCTACACCTGCGTGAACTACCATAAATACAAGCAATGCAAGATAAAAAATTTCCAATCTAGCAAAATTGGCAGCAGAGCTATCAGCGGTAATATGTCCACCAAAAACTATATCAACTAAGTGCCCGCTTGCAGCAAAAAAGAGTGCAAATCCTGTTAAAAACTGAAACCACCATAGAGTAGTATCAAGGTGTTTCATGCGTTTTTTGTGTCCTATAAACATCAAATATTGTCTAAAATTGGCAGGGAATTTTCTCATAGCCAAAAACGCATGAGCGATAAAGACAACAAAAATTACAGCGGCTATTACGTTTGTAATCCACCAAGTAGCTTCGCCAAACAAAAATTTTGCTTCCGCAAAGCCAACTACGGCATTGAATGCATCCTTACCAAGTAAAATGGTTGAAGTAAATACCATATGACATAGTATAAAACAGGCCAGAATAAATCCTGTTATACTTTGCCACCTGTCCCAGACCGCAGTACAGCGACTCTTTTTACAGTCAGCCTGTGTCCCCAGAAACCCTTCTATAAGCCCACTCATGAGCGCTCCTTAATATATTGTAATTTTTAGCTTTATACAAATTTTGATAAACCTAAAATTTGTATGCAATAATACTACACTGTAACTTTAATTCTTGTTAAATTATTTAGTATAATTTTTTTTTAAAAAGAAAAATATAAAAATTCCGCACAAAAACATTATAAATGATAATATCTGTCCCATTGAAAAATTTAAAAATACAAAACCTATTCCAAAGTCAGGTTCTCTATAAAACTCGCATATAAACCTTGCTAAAGTATAAAATATGGCATACATAGCTATAAGCTCTCCATCGAATTTCTTAAACTTTCTATAAAAAAATAATATAATAAAAATGATTATGCCTTCTAGTAATGCTTCATAAATTTGAGATGGGTGTCTAAGTATACCTGCGACATAAATTCCCCAAGGAACATCCGTAGCACGACCGACAAGCTCTTGATTTAAGAAATTCCCAATACGACCGAAAAAATATCCGAGCGGAATAGAAAGAGCGCAAAGATCAAGGAGTGCAAGTGTATTTTGTTTATACTTCCTGCAAAAAGCGATCGTCGCTATCAAAAATCCAATAACCGCACCATGATAGCTCATACCTCTAATTCCTATAAATTCTCCGTTATAAAAAGGATTAAAAATTTGCCAAGGATGAGTTAGATAATAAAAGGTATTTGGATCATAAATGACTATATAGCCGATTCTTGCGCCTAAAATTACTCCAATTTCAACCCAGAAAAAGTAGTTATCAAGTAGAGAATCCGATATATTCATCTTATCAAATTTTACTATCAATTTAGCCACTCCAAGCGCAAGAATAAGGGCTAAAACATACATAATCCCATACCAATGAACGCTAAGTCCAAATATTTTAAAGGCTACCGGATCAAAATTATTATAGATGTTGTTCCACCAACTCATCTAGGAACAACTCTTATCTTAAATATTTTTTCAATCCCTTCGCTAAAATCCTCGAAAAGATACCCCATAGAGCGATAAAATTTGGTCTTAGCCTCTTTTTGAAGTAAGGGGTATAGCTTTTTAGAGTAAGGTAAAAAATAAGAGCTTAAAAAAACCCCTAAAATTTCTTCTATTTTTTTATCGGCCTTAAGTTGTAATACAGAGGATAAAAATGAGAGTTGAGAGGTTATACTATCAACATCACTAAGCTTTAAATTTGGCTCAAATTTACATACCCTATAAAGACCCTCAAGCCTTTTTTTGTCACCTTCAAAGAAAAATTCTGCATTAAAATATTTTTTTAAATTTAAAAAATCCTCTTTTATCTCTTCTAAATTTTCCACCTCAAGCGACTCTTTATATAGCTTCGAGCCTGTTAAGTTAGCTTCGTTATTGTTTTTTATAACCCAATTTGAATTTTTTTTGATCTCGTTAAAAATTTCTTCACTTAGACAATTTGCAAAATTTAGTGCAAAAATTCTGCAAACCACAGAGTAAAATTCACCAATCTTCATACCTCAGCCTTTTTTAAATTTTAGCCATTTTACAACTATTTTTAAAAATTTATATTTTTTTAAATCTTAATCTTATTGAATTTAAAACTACAGTAACCGAACTAAAACTCATCGCAACTGCGCCATAAACAGGAGTTAAAACAAGTCCAAATACAGGATATAAAACTCCTGCTGCTACAGGAATAAATATGAGGTTATATATAAATGCCCAAAACAAATTCTCTTTTATCGTTTTCATCGTATGCTTAGCTAAATTTATAGACTGCAATACGCTTTTTAGATCATTTTTAATTAGAACTATATCGCCGGCGTCCTTTGCGATATCAGCTCCGCTACTCATAGCTATACCGACATCGGCTTGCTTTAAAGACGGAGAATCGTTTATGCCATCTCCTACAAAAATAACTTTGGCTTCTTTTTGAAGCCTTTGTATGATTTCAAATTTTTCATTAGGCATTACCCCGGCAAAAACCTGCTCTATCCCAAGCTTACCAGCGATATTTTTAGCCGTAAATACATTATCTCCTGTTAGCATTACCGGAGTTATATCCCTTGATTTTAGCTCATCTATTACCTCTTTTGCACTCTCTTTTAAAGTATCACTAAGGCTTATAAAACCTACATATTTACCTTTAATAGAAGCTAAAACCACCCCATTTCCATCATTTTGAGCTTTTAAGATTTTTTCCTTCTCCTCATTTGGAATTTCTACTTTAAATTCTTTTAAAAACTCCTCATTTCCTACTATTATCTGATTTTCATCGAGACTTCTCACCCCTCTTCCTGCAATATTTTCAAACCCGCTCTCGTTTCCTAAAATTTTAATATCAAGACTTGCTGCATACTCTACAATAGCTTTTGATATAGGATGTGAACTTTTTGCCTCTATGGCTGCGATTGGGGCTAAATTTTCTTCATCTATGTCTGTAAAATTTACAGAAATTTTACCATGAGTCAGGGTTCCGGTCTTATCAAAAATAGCATATTTAGCAGTGTGAATGATCTCTATGACTTCGGGATTTTTGACCAAAATTCCATTTTTAGCACCAAGCGAAAGTGATGAGATAATAGCTATAGGAGTAGCAAGCCCTAATGCGCAAGGACAAGAGATTATAAGCACACAAATCGCACTTAATACTCCCTGAGTAGCATTTCCGGTGAAAGCAATCCAAACCAAGAAAGTAACAAAGGATATAACTATCACGGTTGGCACAAATATATTAGCCACCCTATCGGCAAAGCGACTAATAGGCATCTTTTTAGTACTAGCATCGCTTAATAAGTTTAAAATTTGAGCCAGCAAAGTTTGACTTGAAAGTTTAGTAACCTTTATATTAAGATATCCATTGGTATTTACAGTGCCTGCATTTACCTCATCGCCCATCTTTTTATATACGGGCAGACTCTCGCCGGTAAGCATAGAGGTATCTATCTCTGCTCCGCCATTTATAATAACACCATCGCAAGGAATATTGTAGCCCGTTTTTACGACTACTATATCCCCTATTTTAAGATTTGCCACTTCGGTTTCTACAGCTTGACCGTCTGGTTTAAGCACCAAGGCAACCTTTGGCGACATATCCATCAAGCTTTTTAGATAGTCGCCGGCCTTAGCTTTAGAGCGCTCCTCAAGATACTTCCCAAGAAGAACGAAAGTTATTATCATAGCTGAACCCGAAACATACATATGACGCATATTTTCAGGTATAAGGTTAGGAGCTAAAAATACGAATACCGAATATAAAAATGCCATCGAGGTGCCAAGTGCAACGAGCACATTCATATCGAAATTTCTGTTTTTAAGTGCTCCAATGGCGTGTATAAAGAAATCTTTTCCGCATACGGCAAGAGTGATCAATGCCAAAAACAGCATTATAAAGGCTTTTGGCTCACTCATGCTTCCGCTCATCTCAAGCCACATTATTATCGCGCTAAAAATAGTGGCTGAGATAAAGTTATTTCTCAAATTTTTTATATGAGCGGCTCGTTTTTTCTCGAACTCTCCAAGATCTTTAGCGATTTCATAGCCAAGTTTTTTTATCTTTTCTTCTATTTTGGGACGAATACTCTCATCTTGCACTATAAATTCGCCCGTAGCATTAGCGAAATTTACTTTAGCCTCTACTATTCCATCCATCTTTTTTACAGCTCGTTCAATAGCATTCGAGCAGTTTACACAGGTCATGCCTGCGATATTTAATTTGAGATTTTTCTGCATATTAAATTTGCTCGATTACTTTAAATCCGATCTCATCAAGTTCGGATTTAAACCTTTCAATATCCTTATCTTCTATATCTAGGCTTACTACACGAGGCTCTACGCTTAGATCTACGTCTATTTTACCAAACTCATCCTCAAGCGACCTTTTAATAGTATTTGCACAATTTTCACAATTAATATTTGCAACTTTAAATTTTGCCATTACAGCTCCTTTATCATATGGTAATATTTATGAGAATTGATAATTTTGATACAATTTTCCTTAAAACCAAATTTTTCATAAAATTCTTTCGTTTTTATTTTTTCTTCATCTACTATCAAGGAGACTTTTTTAATGCCTCTTTGGTTCGCTATTTCAAATATAAATTTTATCAGCTCTTTAGCTATGCCGCGACCTCTAAATTTCTCATCGACAGCTATGCTATCTATGTAAAATTCATCTTCAAAGCACTCAGCTTCAACATTGGCGCTTGGTTCTTTTAATCTTAAATGATTTATTATAGGTTCATCAAGACTCTTTAAATCTCCGCCAAAATATGCGCAAACAGCTCCTAATATCTGATCGTTATCCCTATAAATATATATATTGTTATAACTTAATCTATTTATATCTTGATTAAAAAATGAGGTTAAAATTTCATTACTCTTAGCCCTGCTTGTAGTGCCACTAAGACAAAAAGCGATATCCTCCATGGCTAAATTTAGCAACTCTATGCAGCGTTTAGAATCTTTTTTATCAGCTCTTGTTATCATAATCCAAATTATAAATTTAAAACATAAATTTTTCACAAACAGTATTAAAACTTTAGCTTTTAAAAATGATAAAAAGATTTTTAGCTATAATTACCAAAAATTTTTTAAGGAATTTTATGGGAAGAGCATTTGAATATAGGCGAGCGTCCAAAGAAGCGCGCTGGGATAAGATGAGCAAGGTATTTCCAAAGCTTGCAAAAGCGATTACAGTAGCAGCCAAAGAGGGCGGATCAGACCCCGATATGAATCCAAAGCTTCGCTCGGCGATAGCTGCCGCAAAAAATGAAAATATGCCAAAAGATAATATCGATGCGGCTATAAAGCGCGCAAACGGCAAAGATAGTGCAGATATAAAAACCATATCTTATGACGGCAAGGCAGCTCATGGAGTGCAAATCATAGTGGAGTGCGCTACCGATAATCCTACGAGAACAGTGGCCAATGTAAAAGCTATTTTTAGTAAAAATGGAGGAGAAATTTTACCAAGCGGAAGCCTGGGCTTTATGTTTACGAGAAAGAGCGTTTTCGAGCTTGAAAAGCCAAATTTGGAGCTTGATGAGATTGAACTTGAATTAATAGACTTTGGACTAACCGAGCTTGAAGAAGAAGACGGAATTTTATATATTTATGGCGACTACACAAGCTTTGGTACACTTCACGATGGCATAGAAAAACTCGGACTTGAGGCCAAAAAATCAAGCCTGCAATACATTGCAAATTCTCCTATAAATTTAAGCGAAGAGCAGATGGAAGAGATAGAAAAGCTGCTTGATAAGTTAGAAGACGACGATGACGTTCAAGCCGTATATACAAATATTGAATAAATTTAATAAGGGAAAATATGAGAAACGAAGAGCTAAAAGTTTACGATATAAACAAAGATGAGTTGGCGAAATTTAAATTTGCTATTATACATACGCAAAAAGGAGACATCAAGCTTGAGCTATTTGGGGAAGAGGTGCCACAAACAGTTACTAATTTTGCAACTTTAGCCAATGACGGCTTTTATGACGGTCTGAATTTCCACCGCGTAATCCCGAATTTTGTTATCCAAGGAGGATGCCCATACGGTACAGGCACGGGAGGTCCGGGCTGGAGAATAAAATGCGAATGTGTAGACCAAAAGAGTAAACATAAACGCGGTAGTCTCTCTATGGCTCATGCAGGACGCGATACCGGCGGAAGTCAATTTTTCGTATGCCATAGCGCACAGCCTCATCTTGATGGAGTTCATACTGTTTTTGGACAGGTCGTAGATGACGAAAGCCTAAAAACACTTGACTCTATAAGAGCTGGTGATAAAATAGACTCTATCGAGATAAAAGATAATTTATAAAAACTATTAAGATTAAAGCTTATAAAGCTTTAATCTTAACTATCTCATAAAATTCATTTATAAATATAACTTTTGCAATAATATTTATTTAATAATTTCTTGGATAAAATATCATTATCTTTAAAAAAAATAATTAATTTAAAGGATTATGCTTGATAGAAAAAGTTTCAAGTGAAGATTCAAAACAACCTCAAATAAAATCCCAAAAAAGTAAATTTAAAAGAATTGTTACAAGCCTTGCGTTCTGGGTAGTTTTAGGTATAGCTGCTGGTATTTTCGTAGGAGTTACCTTCCCTGATCTTGGTGTGGCTAGCAAACCGGGAATAGACTGGTTTATAAGGGCTTTAAAGGCTCTAATAGGGCCTATTATCTTCCTTACTATAGTATCTGGTATTATTGGTCTTGAAAGCATGAAGGATCTTGGCAGTATAGGACTAAAGGGCTTTATCTACTTTGAAATAGTAAGCACGATAGCTCTTGCTGTTGGAATTTTATTTGGAGAAGTATTAAAACCTGGACATGATATGCATTTGGATTGGACTACACTAGATCCAGGAAGCATAGAAAAATACACATATATAGATAAAGATGTTGGCTCCGTCTGGTCAATACTAAAAAGTGCGGTACCAAGCGATCCTATAACGCCTTTCTTGCATTCAAACACATTGCAAGTGCTTTTTATGGCGATAGTTACTGCGATTACTATTTCCTTTTTAAAGAGCGACTACAAAAAGAAAATTTTAAAACCGCTTGAGTTTGTTCAGCATTACGTATTAAAACTTCTTACCATACTAATGCTTTTTAGCCCTGTTGCTGCGTTTTCTGCAATGGCATTTTTGATAGGCAAATTTGGCATAGATTCACTTTTAGGAATGATAGAGCTTCTACTAGTAATGGCAGCAGCTAGCCTATTTTTTATTTTTGTGGTTCTTGGCACTATATGCTATTTTGCTAAGGTCAATATATTTAAATTTATGCGCTTTATAGCAAAAGAAGTTTTAGTAGTATTTGCGACAAGCTCGTCAGAAACGGCTCTGGCACCACTTATGCAAAAACTAGAAAAAGCGGGCATCCATAGAGGTGCAGTAGGGCTTATAATACCTACAGGATATTCTTTTAATCTTGATTGCACCAATATATACTTAAGCCTTAGCGTTATCTTTCTGGCTCAAGCTTTTGGCATACCTCTAACTATCGAGCACCTAATACAAATTTTAGTTATATTGATGGTTACAAGCAAGGGTGCAGTAGGAGTTACCGGATCTGGATTTATAGTTTTAGCAGGCACCCTAGCGGCCCTACCTAGTGCCGGAATACCTGTAGTTACGGTAGCGGTACTACTGGGAGTAGATAAATTTATGTCAGAGATGAGAGCGGTAGGAAATCTATGTGGTAATGCCGTTGGATGTCTAATCATATCAATTTGGGACAAGAAAGTAAATATGGAGCAATTTCGCTACGCATTAGATCATCCTGAAGAATTTGAATTTCATGCATAATTTAAGAGGAGAGATTAAATCTCCTCTTAAATTAAATTAGCTATTCCAAATTTCCTCATCTAGCTCACGTTCACTTTTAGCCACAAAAACTGCGCCCATCATATCCCCAACCACATTCATAGATGTTCTTCCCATGTCAAGTATGGCATCAATGCCCAAAATCATACCGTAAGCTATAGCTATCACGCTACTAGCCTCTACTTTTAAACCTACAGATTCAAGAACCATAAGAAGCATTACAGCTCCTGCTCCAGGCACAACTGCTGTTCCGATGGAGGCCAATAAAGCAGTTATTACTACTGTTAATTGCTGAGAAAAATCAAGTGGCATGCCTACTACGTTTGCAATAAATATCGCACAAACTCATAAATATATAGTTGCTCCATCCATATTGATAGTTGAACCCACAGGCAAAGTAAAACCATAAATACTTCTATGTACACCCATATCTTTTTCAGCAGTCTCCATAGAGATAGGCAAAGTGGCTCCAGAAGACCTAGTAACAAATGCAGTAATCATAGGAGGACGCACTTTTTTTATAAAAACAATCGGATTTAGTCCAACAATCAAGCACGCCACACAATAAACTAATGAAATTTGCAAAGCAAGCCCTATATATACGCTTATAGTCACATTAGCCAAAGGACCAAACGCCTCTTCTGCGCCACTTTTTGAAAATACTATAAGAATAAGAGCAAACACACCAATAGGCGCATATTGCATAACCCAACCAACAACTTTAAACATAACGCTACTTACGCCCTCAAAAAACAGATAAACATTATTAGCCGCATTTCTTACAGCCTGACTTTCACTGTCTTTGCAAAAAGCCAAAGCGATTCCAAAGAATAGACAAAAACATATAGTCGGCAAAACCTCGGCATTCGCTATAGAGCCAAATAGGTTAGTAGGAATTATATTTAATAAAATTTCAACCAATCCAGGAGATTTAGCCTCTTTGGCCACTCCTGCGATATGAGCCAACTCAAGCCCTACTCCTGGCTTAAAAATAGATCCAACAAAAAGTCCTATTACTATCGCACAAAGCGAAGTAGCCATATAAAACACTATAATTTTTCACACCGACTTTTCCAAGATGTGCAGGAGAAGTACTGCTAGCACCAACTATCAAAGTACAGACTATGACAGGGATCATAATCATCTTTAAAAGCCTTATAAAGATATCTCCAAAAGGTTTTTAAGATCTCTATCGCGCTGGAATATCATATAAAATATAGCACCCAAAATAAGACCTATTAAAATTCTAACCAATAAATTACTTTTGAAGTAAAAACTAAAAATACTTTTTTTGACTCAGCCACAAAAGCCTCCTTGATATTTGATTGGTATCTGATTTTATCTTTATTTGTCTTAAAAGGATAATGATTTTAAAAAAACCTAATAAATTTAAATTGAGTGTTAAAAATAATCCAAATTTTTAAAATTTTAGAGAATTTAGCTTAAAAAATATTTCTTATAAAATTTATAAATTTTATTTTAAACTTATTAATTTATTTTAATTTTTATTACACTATAATTTTATAAATTTTTAATCTAAATTTAGGAGGAATAAATGGATATAGTCGAAAGATTTTTGCGATATACAAAAATCAACACAACTACAAATAGAGAGGCTGGAGCTGCTGGCATAATGCCTTCAAATCCTGTTGAAATGGAGCTTGCAAAGCTTCTTGAAAACGAGCTAAAAGAGCTTGGACTAAAAGATATAAAAAGGCGCGAGAATAGTATAACAACTGCTATTTTGCCTTCAAATTCAAGCAAAAAGCTTCCATCGGTTGCATTTTTTGCACACCTTGATACAAGCGCGGAGCAAAAAAACGATACTAAAGCTCAAATAGTAAGCTACAAAGGCGGAGATATAACTCTAAATAAAGAGCTAAATATCGTAATGAAAGAAAGTGAATTTCCAGAACTTAAAAACTATGTAGGCGATGATATAATAGTAACCGATGGCACTAGCTTGCTTGGGGCGGATGATAAGGCTGCAATAGCGAGCATTATGAATGCTTTGCAATTTTTTGTGCAAAATCCTGATATCGAGCACGGCGATATAGTGGCTTGCTTCTTGCCTGATGAAGAGCAAGGGCTTAGAGGAGCTAAGGCACTAAATATAAGCGAGATAAACACAGATTTTGGTTACTGTTTGGATTGCTGTGGCATAGGTGAGTTTATATATGAAAACTGGAATGCGGGCGATGCGGTGGTTACTTTTACAGGTCAATCCGCTCATCCAATGAATGCAAAAGGTAAACTTATAAATTCACTTCTTATGGCACATAAATTTATCTCTATGCTTCCTGGTGGAGAGGCTCCCGAGTATACCGAAAATAGAGAGGGATACTACTGGGTAAAAGAGCTTAGCGGAAATAGTGCAAAGACTGTTTTAAAACTTGATGTAAGAGAATTTAATGATAAAAAATATTCCGAGAGAATGCAATTTTTACAAGATTTAACAGACTCTTGCAATAAAATTTGGGGTGCCGGCAGAGTAAGTATAAAACTTTCCGATAGATACAAAAATGTTTACAACTATCTTACAGAAGGCGAAAATAGTCTTCCTATAGTGGCTGCCAAAAAAGCTTATGAAAGCTTAGGTATCACACCAAAAGTTATCCCTATGAGAGGCGGATATGACGGATCGGTAATATCCGAAAAAGGAATTCCTTGCCCAAATATCTTTACAGGCGCCCACAACTTCCACTCAATATATGAATACCTGCCGGTTAAATCTCTTCATGCTTCAAGCAACGTTGTTAAAGAGATAATAAAAAATTTAGCAAAATAATAAATACAAAAGGCTGTTTAAAGCAGCCTTTGACTTATCTTAAAACTTTGGCTCTGTTAAAATATAGTGTTGATTATGATATTTTAGATTCCAAAAAATGTAACTAAATATTGTATAAAAGACGATAATGTCCGAAATTAGCAATCGACGTAAATGACTTTTTAAATTTATAGTATATCTTTAGTGTTTTACATTTATAACGATTAAGCTTAGTATTTTTTGCCAAGAAATATCACAATTAGGTATTTTAATAGAAACTAAAATATATAGAAAATTTTAAATTTATAGATCAAGTGGTTTAAAAGAGGCGGGAGATCCGCCTCGAAGTTTATAATTTTTAGAGCATAAAGAATGCTATTACCACAACAGCTATGGCCATAGCCGGAGCGGTTCTTTTTGCAATCTCAATAGGGCTTACCATCGCAAGACCTGCACAAACGATAGCAGCACCAGCAATTGGAGATGATGAGCGACCAAGAGCACCTGCTATAGCAGCAGCCATACCAAGTTTGGTTTGCTCGAAACCAAGATCTTGAGCGTGTACAGTTATAGCACCGTTAAACGCCATAGTAGCAGCATCGCCAGAACCTGTAACTACAGCCATTAGATAAGGTATAAACGTACCTCCAAGTCTTACGAACTCTTCTGAGTGTTTTAATACGTTAGTAACAGCATCTATGGCTCCGCAAGCCTTAAGACCGGCAACGAAAACGCCCGCAGCGATGATGATACCGATAACCTCAGCATAAGCGCTTCCCATACCTTTGAAGAACTCTGAAGTAATCTTTTCTGGGCTTGTCCATGTTACAAATACAGCCAAAATAGCACCAAGCAACATAGCTTCGGCAACACCCATCTTAGTCCAAGTTAAAAATGAAATCTTATGTAGATCAGTTCCGCCAATAACAAGAATAATAAGTGGTACTAAAGGCATAAGAGCAAATAAAATATTTACTTTTATAGGCTCTGCAGTAGCTGCGTCTCCGACTTTTTGTGAAAAATCTTGACCTTTTTGATAGTCTTTAAACAATATAGCCGTAACGCTTAATATAACTAAAACAACTATAAATGCAGCCATAGCATTTGGAAATTGAACCTTAATAACATCAGGTATAGTTACCTTAGCCATATCTGAAACAAATGCGTTGTGTGCTGATCCAGGACTTAACACTCCACCGAAAGTTCCTGAAAATACAGCAGCGCCAGCCATAGCAGGACGAACACCAGAAGCCATAAGAAGAGGTATCATAGTGGCACCAACAGCAGCAGAACATCCAGCAGCAGAAGGGATAGCTATGTTAACAAAAAATGTAATCACGAATGTGAGAGGAACAAGTAAAAATCCTATATTTTTCATAGGTTTTGTAAGTAGAGTAACCAGATGCTGATCACACTTAGTAACCTTCATAACGTAAGCAAAACCCATACTCGCACAAATAGCCTTAATAAGTCCTGCTGAAGTCATTGACTTTGTAAACTGAGCAAGAGCATCAAGAGGAGTAAGGCAAATCGCGCAAAGCACCAAACCAACACCTATAAGGACGGTTTTAGTCTCTCTCTTTTTAATAAGCAGATATACAACTGCAACTAAGCCTAAAACGGCACATATTAGCTTTAAAGTAGCCATATTTAACCTTTCTTATAAATTGTATATAATGTTTACATACTGTTTAATTATATTCATCTTAATTTTAAATAAAAATTAAAATCTATCTAAAATGTAAAACTATCTCCAACCGCGATACTTTCCGTATCTTTTTTATAGCGCATTTTTAATACAGCATCATTTCCTAGTATCTTTGCGCTATTGCCGGCTATCTTTAGTCCAACCCCTTCAGGTAGAGCGTAGATGATACTCTCTTGATTTACTATCAAAAACTCTTCAAGCCTCTCTTCCCTACTCTCTCCATTATGTCCAGCTATCTTTCCGCTAATGAAGTGAGGGTTGATTTGATGAGGGAAAATATTTAAAGCGTCAAAAAGTTTTGGCATTATGATAGGCATATCGTTTGTTGTCATAATAGTACTTCCAGCTACGTTTGCGCCAGCAGACCAGCCAAAATACGGAGTTCCGGCCTCAACTTTCTCTCTTATTGCATCAACTAAATCATATTTATATAGATAATAAAGCAAAACAAAGGTGTTCCCCCCTCCTATTGATATTGCTTTAGCATTCTTTACAGCCTGTTTTGGATCGTTAAATCTATGAATTGATTTTATATTTTTATTTTGGAGACAATCTTGAACCTTAAGCTCATATTCATCGTTTGTGCGTCTAACTCCCGCATAAGGGATAAAGAGTACCTCCTCATCGCAAACTCCATGCTCTGTCAAAAACTCGTTAATCCAAGGCCTACAGTGGTTTAAATAACCAGTATCCTTGTAGCCTGAACTGCTTAAAAGCAAAGCTTTTTTCATAATACTCTCCTGTAATAAATGTTTTTTATTATTGTTGTATTCTAAAAACAACTTTAAATTTAAAAAAATATAAAAAATAATTTTTAAAAATCTAATTTATAAAACGATATATAAATAATGCTTAAAAAAGGGTTAAAAGCTACGCTTAAGTAAATATTTTATTAATAAACCCAGGCAATAAAAATCAAATAAATTTTTAAGCAAAAAGCCACCTTAAAATCACACATTCCAACTAAAATTTAAAATACTGGGTATTAAAAATCGCCATATTCTTAATTTCTTTAAATTTAAATTATCAATTTTTAAATTCTTTAAAATTTAAACAAATACCAATTGCAAGCTGGCAAAGTCCTGCTGCAAAGAAAAAATATATAAAATCCAAAAATTTATTATCATTCATAATCATAAGAAAAACAAACAAAACAAGGCAAACAATAGAACCCAAATAAAATCTCTTGTCAAGTCTTGCAAAAGCGATAAAAGCTACACTTAAGATTCCAAGCAAAATGCTCATGCTTTCTCCTTTTTAAATCTAAGACTAAGCCACACAAAGACAAGAGAAACAAAGAGACAAGTAAGCGAAATCTTAAAAATTTCAAAATTTACGAAAGAACCATTTGCTATAGAGACTATAAAAACAACAGCAAAAACCACAGAAGTTATAACAGAACTTAAAGAGTATCCATATTTTTTGACAAAAATTGCGCCGATCAATGAAATAAACGCAAAAGCGGTAAAAAAGGCATAAACTTCATATTCGTACCTAAACTCATTTTCATAAGGTATTAGCTGATTTGCAAGTAAATAAATGCCAAGAGCGGTAAATAGCCCTATAAAAAACGCATTATTAAATACTTTTATCATATATATTGCGACTTTAGAGTGCTGCTTTTGACTCCACAAATAAGCTCCTGAGGCGCACATAATAAGCCCAAGACAGCCAAATACAAAAAATACAAATCTAACCAGCTCTCCACCAAAGCCGCCTACATGAAAAATTCTCATAAACAGCATTACAAGATTTGCCCTAGGAACCTCTCTTTCAAAAACCTCCTCAAGCTTTTCTCCGCTTACGGCATCGAAAACTTTAGATTCAAAGCTTAGGCCTTTTTCGGTAAATGGCTTACTAGGCACAAAATTTAGCTGTATATGAGCTGTGCCCTGCATACTTCTTTGAATCACTATACTCTCAAAATTTTTATTTGAATGTTTATCTACAATACTTTTAACTTGATCGGTAGTAGGCATAAATTTAGCTCTTCTTGTCATCATATTAGCCATAAATTCCTTACTTTTGCTAAACTGATCTCTCATTTTTGATAAAGATTGTTCAGTGATATTTATCTCTTTATTTTGAGATAAATTTTGCATTACCAAAGGCTTCATATCATTTGATTTTACATTCTGCTTAACTAAATTTTTAGATACTTCATCATCTTTTTTAATAGTTAAGTTTTGCTCAGCCATCGCCTTTGCAAGAGCCCTTTGTCTTTTGCGCTCCTCATTTCTAGCCTTAGCCTTGGCAGTAAAATCCTGTTGCATACTCGCCTTATTTTGATTGGCCACTTCAGAATATATACCCTTTAGCATAAACCTCTCGACCAGATAAAGTCCTGAAACGCTAAGCATTAAAAATATCACAAACCCACTAACACTAGCTAGAATATGAGAATCCATCCAAAAGGACTTTTGTCTAAATTTGAAAAAATCCTTTAAAATTCTCTTATGTATCATAATGCCAGACAATAAAACAAAAAGCATAGCTATGGTTATATAGCCGATTATTTCGCGTGCAGTTACTCGATTTATAAACCACAAATCATAATGAAGCGCGCTCAAAAAACCTCCGCCGTAAGTGCTTCTGCCTCTTATAATCTCAGATGTGTCCGGATCTATCTTGACTATTTTTCGGTTTCTTCTATGCTCTCTAACTCTTACGTCATCATGCCAGGATATGGTTATGTAAGGGGTAAATTCACTAGGCGGTGTTATCCTCCAAATATCGGAATTTGGATGGTGTTCTTTAAGATATTCAAGCGAAGTATCCAGATATTCACTATTTTTGTAATTTATCTTATAATATTCAGGCTGCATAAACAAAGTTATATCATCTTTATAATAAGCCAAGGTTCCACTAAAAAATATAAAAAATATTATCCATGTAAAGGCAAGTCCAAAATATCTATGAAAGAGTCGAAGCATCATCATATCGTGACCGCCAAAGTAGTGAATAAAACTGTTAATACAAGAACAAATTTAAGTCTTATTGTATAGCAGAATAAAAACCAAAGGGTAAAAATGCCCATAAATAAAAAATTTGCAACTACAAGCTTTTCATTTTGAATAACGCTTAAAAAATTTGGAATTTTGACACTAAAATAATAAGATATGATAAATCCGAATACGCTGCAAACAATCGTTCTAATGATAAACTCTTTAGTTTTTGAGAGCAAAAGCATCCTTGATCTTTAGAAATTAATTTAGGATTATAAATTAATATGAATAAAAATTAACTTAATACAATTATGATATTTATTAATATTTATCCTGAATTTTGATAATCCAGGATAAATTTCGATATGCCTAAAAAATCTTAGTATCCAATCAATTTGTTTAAAAATTTGATATTATATTCTAGTTTTTAACTCCTCAAAAGCACTTTCTTGATTTTTTAAAAGATTCCTCTCTTTATCTCTCGCTACATAGATTTTAAAAATATTTTCTCCGTTTTTATCATAAAACTGCACCGATTTTGAAAGCATTCCCATGAATGTCTGAGTTACGAAAAAGATCTTATCTATATCGCTTGCTTTTAGGTGTCCGCCGAAATTTGACTCTTTCATGCTGAAGTTATAATACCCTTGTGCATGCTGTCCGCTTGGAATTTTGGTTTTAAACTCTATGATAAACGATGGAGTGTTTTTAACAAAAAGCACTTCACCCCAGCTGCCTATCTCACCGATGATCTCGTCAAATTTAGCCCCATCGGCAAATCTGCAAAACTCGCAAGGCAGGTTTAAAAGCACATCCATCTCTTTTAGCCCAAGCTCTTTACCTATTTCACCTAGTGAAATTTTTGGATTTTTCTCGATTAGAGATTTTACTTTTTCTTTCATTTTAATCCTTTTTAAATAAAATTTGGCAAATTATAGCATAATATTACAATTTAGATAATAATTATCAACACAAAATGAACTGATATTAAAAGAGGATTATCTAAGCCCTCTATCTCTTTTAGCTTTTTAAGTATTTTAATGCTAACACTATTATCTAATTTCTTAAGCTCTTTTAACGCATTTTTACTGAAATTTACTTTCATATTTTTACGCCAAGCTCTTTAGCTACTTCATCAAGAGTATAAAACTGAGGATTAGGATCACTCTCTATCTTTTTTAACTCTTCCATGGCATCTATATAATCATTCATATCTTCTAAGAATCTTTTTATAGCTTCTTGAACGTAAAAGCTTTTTGTTATTTTAGTATCTTAAGTAGTATTAATAACATAAAACTAATTCAACGAATTTTCAAGCACTCTTTTTCTCTCTTGCCAATCACTCATATAAACACTAAGATATTCATAAAATTTTTTACTATGATCAGTATGAATCAAATGCGCTAATTCGTGAAATATAACGTATTCTACGCATTTTTTTGGTTTTTTGATTAGTTCAAGATTTAAGTTTATATATGATTTTGCCGCATTGCAGCTGCCCCAGCGAGTCTTCATCTTGCGAATTCTTACATTTTTTATATCTCTTTTTACCATCTTATTAAACTCGTTTATGATGTTAAAAAAACAGATAAGCGCCTTATCTTTATACCACTCATCAAGTAGTTTTTGCTTCTTTTTAAAGTTATTCTTATCTCGCACAAAAAGCTCTAAAGTGCCTCTGTTAAGTCTTACAAACTCTTCTTTGCTCTCATTTACTTTTAGCCTATAGCTTCTTCCTAGATACTTCATCTCTTCGCCGCTTACAAGCTCTTTTTCACGACTTTTAAATTTGGCAAAGAATTCCTGCTTGATAATTATCCACTTCTCGCGCTTTTTAAACACAAACCCTATATGCTCATCGCTCGCATCTTTTGGTGCGTTAATTATTACTTCACCGCTTGGCTTAACTTTAATGCTAAAGTTTTTAATATCCTTTTTGATAATTTTTACGCTTTTAAGCATAATGATTTATTCCTATGTTGCGCATAACTTCATAAATTTCAGTTTTATTTTCAATATTTATGTCAAATTTATCCTCTATATCCCATAAAAGCTCATCTATAGCCCCCTCTATCTCGTTTTTTACATCTATATTTTTATCCCACTCAGGTCTCAGTGCGTAAGAGCTGTAAATTTCATCTATCTTTTGAGCTAAAGCGACAAGCTCCTCTTCATCTATCTGAGTTAAGTCTGCTAAATTCTCATACATATCGGCAATCGATCTCTTGCCCTTAAATTCCTCTTTCATCTCATCTTTTTTATTTACTATCTGCTCTTTTATAGCTCTTAAAGCGGTTAATTTTTCTTCATCACTCAAGCGTCCGGCGGTATATTCATCTATGATTTTTTGAATTTGAGCTGAAATAGACCTGTAAAATGCCGGATTTGAGTCAAATTTTTCAGTCACAACTGCATCTAGCGCACTTTTGATACTTTCAGCTTTTGCATTTGCCGCCACAAGCCTATCTACTTCACTATCAAATTCCGCCTCAAATATATTTACAATCCTACTTAGAGTATTAACTCCTTTTGCGTTTATAAAAGTATCAAGCAGCTTTTGCATATCTTTTTCATACTTATTAAAGTCGCATTTTTCTTGATACATTATCTGCACGATACTTCTTAATTCATTATAAAATTTGATTTTACTCTTATACTCTTTTATCTCAATACCAGTTAAAATTTCTGCCGTCTTGTCACTACTTAAGGCTAGAGCAAAAGCCCTCGCAAGAGATGAAAGCCACTCTTTAAAATTTTTACGCTTATCTTTATCATCCAAAGACTTCGCATAACTCTCTACATCATTTTTAAACTCCACATCTTTAAAAAGCTCCTCTAAATGAGTATAGTAAGTTTTTACTTTTGATATCTCGCTTCTTACATCTATAACAGCCCCCACTATATCCACCCCGTCAAATCCGCTTAGACACTCGTAGCTTTCAAGGCTATCGCTTAGCTCTCTTAAAAGCCCTCTATAGTCTATTATAAGCCCGTAGTCTTTGCCCTCATATACCCTGTTTACTCTTGCTATGGCTTGAAGCAGATTATGCTCTTTTAAAGGTTTATCGACGTATAAGATAGCGGCTCTTGGAGCGTCAAAACCCGTTAGAAGCTTATCAACGACTATCAGCATATCCATATCATCACCGTTTAAAAACTCATCTTTTACGGTATCTATATATCTTTCATTATCTCCATACTCTTTTTCTATATCTTTCATTGCATTTATTACAAATTCTCTGCTTCCGCCTACATTTTCATCCTGTTCGTTTGATATGACAAAGGCTGTTTTTATCTCGCCCAAATCTTTAAAAATTTGATGATACTTTATCGCCTCAAATTTTGAGCTAGTTGCAAACATAGCTTTAAATCCGGGCTTTGCAAACTCTTTAAAATGTTTATTTATATCCATAGCCACAAGATATAGCCTTTGCTCACTTGAAGCCACCTTGCTAAATTTAGCCCACTTTTGCTGCAAATCTCTCTTTTGCTCATCGCTTAAATTTCTGCAAATCGCCTTAAATCTCTCATCTAAAATTTCAGGATTTGAAATTTCTTGCTCCACAAATCTACCCTCATACAAAAGCGGCAGCACTGCTCCGTCTCTAACCGCGTCATCTATCGTATATCTGTGTATCTCTCCGCCAAATTTTGCAAAGCTATTTTTCTCACGTTTTAAAAGCGGAGTTCCCGTAAAGCCTATATAGCAAGCGTTTGGCAACGCTCTTCTCATGGCTATATGCAAATCGCCCCCTTGAGTTCGGTGACTCTCATCAACCAATACAAAGATATTGTTATCGTTTAATACTGTTTTGGAGTTTGCAACGCTTGCAAATTTATGCACTAAAGTTGTTATAACGCCGACATTACTTTTTAGCTTATGGGTCAAATTTGCACCGCTAAAGCAGCGTTCAACCCTTATATCGGTATTCTTAAAAGCTCCTTCTATCTGCTTATCAAGCTCGATACGATCGCTTACTATTATTACTTTTGAATTTGTATAAATTTGCTTTAAAAGCTTGGTTAGCATAACCATAGTTAGGCTCTTTCCGCTTCCTTGGGTATGCCAAATAAGCCCACCCGTTCTTTTGCCGTCTTCTATTCGCTCGACTCTTTTTAGAGTTCTTTTGATACCAAAAAACTGCTGATACCTGCAAATTTTCTTAACTCTATTATCAAAAAGGATAAAATTTCTCATGAGATCAAGAAGTCTATCCGGTCTTAGCAAGGCATAAAGTGTCATATCAAGAGCTGTTATGCTTCTATCGTTTACAAATTTAGCTAAATTCTCTCTCGCACTCTCTTCTTCCTCTTCTTTCCAAATAGAGTAAAATTCAGGCTTTGTTAGAGTGGTGCCGTATCTTGCTTCATTTGCGTTGGCAGCTAATGTAAGCTGTATAAATTTAAAAAGATGTGGTATCTCGCCCTTTTCTTGCTCTTTTAGAAGCTGGTTTATACCGTTTTGGACGTTTATGCTTGATTTTTTAAGCTCAATGACAGTCAAAGGAATGCCGTTTACAAAAAGCACCAGATCGGGTCTTCTGCTCTTTTTGTCGCTTTTATCAGACTTGGCCACGGCAAATTCTTCGGTTATATAAAAGTCGTTATTGTAGATATTTTCAAAATCGATAAATTTTATGCTAAAACTTCTTTTAGAGCCGTCAGGCAAGCTCTCTTCATAACTCTCCCCCATTAAAAGCATATTTGTAACTCGCTCGTTTGCCACGCCTAGACCCTCATTTAGGCTTACATCGAGATGTTCGATAGCTCTGGTTATGCTTTGAGGAGAAAATTTATAAATTTCACCCTTGTATTCGTATGAATTTAGCTCGTTTAGCTTTTTAGCCAAAATTTCTTTGAAAAGAACATTTGATGTTTGGTTGTCTCTTAGTTTTAAATTTTCATCTCTGCTTATAAATTTATAACCAAACAGTTCACTTTTAAGTAAATTTATGCAGTTTTGTTGCAATGCTTTTTCCGATGTGTTTGGGGTCATTTTAGATCCTTTAAATCACTACATTCTAAAAATAAACTTTTTACTTTTTCATCAAATTTTTTCTTCCTTTTTTTAATACCTTCTTTTCTTATTTTCCATTCATCAAAAGCATCTTTTTTTATTTCATAAACTTTTACAACCCTATAAAGTCTTGCTTTGCTTTCTTCTCCAAAATCATCATACGTTTTTACAATTTCAAGATGACATTTTATAAAAGAGCCATTTCCGAAATCATATTTGCTATCAATGACATCGTTTTTAAATTTACTATCCCCCATGCTAAAATCTATCTTTTCATTTTTATAAATTCCTTTCCATTTGTATTTACCTTCTTTTAGAACAGGAGATATTAATTCTATGACGGCATCATCATCTTCTTCCAATTCCTTACCATCGTTGATAATAAAATTTTTAAACTCTACTCTTTCAATGATTGTTTCTTTTTTAACTTCAGAGCCAAATCCAACTTTTTGTATTTTTTCATATTTTTCTAACTTTGAATAATAATTTGATAACGGTCTTGCTATTTTTTGTTCTAAATTTATATCTTGCGAAATATCATTTTTATTACTCTTATTTTTAAGTTCAGCTATTTCAAGTTCTAATTTTTTAACTTCCAATCTATTTTTTTTATATGCACCGCTACAAATATGTTTTATCAATTCAACAATCTTATTGGCAACATATCCTATGGTAGCTGCTGAAATTGAAGATGCTGTTGGGTATTTTTCTATTACCTCCAAAATTTCAATATATCCGCCTTTTTCAGGAACTTTACTTTCAAGTTTTATTTCGACATCCAACACAGCACACACGACACTAACAATATTTAGAAAATCTTTTTCTATACTATTTCTAACAAATGCATTCATAGAGTGAGAATTATCATTTAAATAATAATGAACTATCAGTCTATTTCTTGCTTGGCTAATATTTTTATTATTATCATTCATAACATCAAGTCCTTACCTTTCCTGTTAATAAATTTTGCATAAGTCCTTGCTTTTGTGTTTTTAAGCTCTCTAGTTTGTTTTCTAAAATTTTTATCTCATCATCACAAGCGGTTAAAATTTCTGCGATTTTTTGTTGTTCTTTTAAAGCTATTGGTATCAAAATTTTTTTTGATAAAAATGTTGCATTTGATATATTGATAGTATTTTTAGCACCTTTTTGAATAATTGTTTGCAAGTAGTTTTTTGTTCTTATTGATGACTCAAAATAAAAATGTAACCAAGCTCCCAAATATCTATTTATTGGTGTAAAAACTCCATACAATGGAGATACTATAACATTTTTTCCATTGAAATTTTGCTTTATTATTCCATAAGGAAAATTACCAGTAGGGCTTTTCGTGTAAACAATATCAAAAGGTTTTACAAGATTATAATTTAAAGTATCTTGTGCTGCAAAGCTTCTCCCCAAATACTCTATTTGGTTGATAATTCCGACATGAACAGACACAGAATACACATCACTTTTACCATCACTTTTAAGCTTATGCTCTGTCAAAATCTCTCCAAGTTTAGTTTCTTGCCACTCGTCGTTGAAGTTTGGAAGGCGGATTTTGGTGGTAAGAAGGTTTTGCATTAAGCCTTTTTTGAACTCTTTTTTTGATTTGATTAGTTCTGCGG
This sequence comes from Campylobacter sp. RM16189, assembly GCF_012978815.1. Lineage (NCBI taxonomy): Bacteria > Pseudomonadati > Campylobacterota > Epsilonproteobacteria > Campylobacterales > Campylobacteraceae > Campylobacter > Campylobacter sp. RM16189. The sequence goes on from NZ_LIWR01000004.1 coordinate 35,553, forward strand.
TTAAATTTATAGCCCTATCCCAAGTAGATAAAATTTCCGCTATTTTTTCTTGTTCATCAATCGGCGGAAGTAAAATTTCTAATGAAAAAAAATCTTTATCCGTGATATTTATCCTATCGTGTCTAGCACCATAGTTTGCTACACTTTTAACTTGGTTATACCAAAAAATACTCTTAAAAAAATACGATAAAAATTTTGCCTTTTTCTCATCTTCCACTCTAAATACAGTATATAAAGGTGAAACTATACCAATGGAAATCAAATTTCTATTAATAGGTCCTGTTGGTGCATTTATGGAAATTCGTGGGTTATAAACAAAATCTCCATAATCTACAATATAGTAGTCTTGAATATTATTTTTGTTTGCTATGTCTTTATCAAAATATTCATTTTGCACGACAATTCCATTTGTTGCCGAATTTGATAAAACTAAATTTATAAAGCTATCTTTATTTTTAGTTGAAACTTTTTCAGCAACATCTCCCAGCCTTACAACCCTCCACCCGCTCGGCAAATTTTTAAAACTATTCATCTTTATCCCTCATAGTCCAAGCTCCTTAAGATAGCCATCCATCTTATCTTGAACTATTTTTAGCTCATCTTCAAGCCGTGAAATTTCAAGCTTAACAGCGGTCATATCGACTTGCTCTTCTTCCTCGTAAGTATCTACATATCTAGGGATGTTTAGATTAAAATCATTTTGCTCTATCTCGTTTATGCTTGCTACGTGAGAATACTTATCGATCCGGCTTCTATTTTTGTATGCGGTGATGATCTTTTGGATATTTTCATCAGTTAGGCTGTTTTGATTTTTGCTCTTTTCAAATTCACGGCTAGCGTCTATAAAAATCACGTCTTCTTTAGTGCGATTTTTCTTAAAGATCATGATGCAAACCGGTATACTTGTGCCGTAAAATAGATTTGCAGGCAGTCCGATGACCGCATCAAGTAGATTTTCTCTTATTAGTTTTTCTCTTATCCTTCCCTCACTAGCTCCCCTAAATAGCACGCCGTGGGGCAAAATCACGCCCATAGTTCCGTTTGAATTTAAAGAGCTTATCATGTGAAGCACGAAAGCAAAATCGCCCTTGCTCTTTGGAGGCACACCTCTTTTAAACCTGCCAAAACTGTCATTTGCGGCTATATCTTCACCCCATTTATCAAGGCTAAAAGGCGGATTTGCAACGACCACATCAAAGGTTTTTAAAAGACTATTTTCAAGATGAAGCGGATTTCTTATCGTATCGCCCCACTCGATAACCGAGTCATTTATCTCATGCAAAAACATATTCATTTTACAAAGCGCTTGGGTTTGGCTATTTTTCTCCTGTCCGTAAAGACGGAAATTTTGACCGTTTGTCTGCTTGCTGACTTTTATCAGCAAAGAGCCTGATCCGCAGGTTGGGTCATATATCATGGCGCCGTCTTTTGGCTCTACAAGCTGAGCTAGCAGATCAGAAACCTCTCCCGGAGTATAAAATTCTCCGCCTTTTTTACCGGCATCGCTAGCAAATTTTGATATAAGATACTCATACGCATCGCCTATAGCGTCGCTACTTGCTAGGCGTGATGGACGCAGGTCAAGTCTAGGATCGCTAAAGTCTTCGATTAGGTGCTTTAAGATAGCATTTCTTTCTTTTGTGTCTCCAAGCTTGTTTTTATTGTTAAAATCAATGCTTCTAAAAATCCCTTCCAGCTTTTCGGAGTTATCCTCCTCTATCTTATCAAGCATTTTATTAATGATCTCGCCTAGATTATCCGCCTCTTTTTGCTCTATAAGCCTTTCAAACGTATGCTCTTCATCGAGTCTAAATTTCTCACGCTTTAAGCTAGCCTCTATGCGATCTTTTTTATCGCCATATTTTTCTTTTAAATTTTCAAGCTTTTCTTTATAAAAATCGGAAAGATACTTTATAAAAAGCATCGTTAAAATATAATCCTTATAATCGCTACTATCTATAGTGCCGCGAAATGTATCGCAAGCCTTCCAAACTACATTATTTATAGTATCTTTTGTTGTTTTTTGCATTTTTATCCTTTGATTGCTTCTTGGAATACTGATTTTGTAAAGATTTTGTTTTTCTCTACCATAGATGTTAAAATTTCATTTTTTTTAGCTGATATTTCTAAAAATTTTACGATTTGTTGCTGTTTTTGCAGACTAATACTAGGAACTTTAATCTTAGCAAGATCGCTTACTTTTATAGCGGCTATTCTTCCTGAAATGTCGCTATAAAGGGCTTTTTTAACGATATTGCTGTTTAGGTAGTAAGCTATAAATTTTGGCTCAAAACTATTTTTTAATCTTAAGCGAGCAACAAGAGATGAAAATATCAAATTTTCGTATTGAGCATCTATACTCACGGCAAAATTTGGCCATCTAAGGCGTATTAAAACATCTCCTTTTCTTACTAAATAATCATCTTTTAATTGCTCGTTTGATATAAAATTTTCACTAAAGTCGTGACTATATATACCGTCTTCACTGAAAGATTTAAGGGAAACTAAGTTGTATCTTTTCTGTGTAGTATCAGCGACTAACGCCTTTTTGCGTTCAGTCATTAGCCCGATTTTAATTTCAGATATATCTTTAAGCTCAATCCTCAAAATTCAAATCCTTTTTGTTATATTCAAGAATTATACAATATCGAACTATATAAATCAAGCTAAATTTAAGTATATATCTAAATTAGTTTTGATATTATTATAATTCAAAAACGATATTGAAGGATAGATATGTTTGCCAATAGAATTAAAGAGCTTAAGCTATTAAATGACGAATATTCTAGTTCTAATTTTTCATTTACAGTGTTATACGGCAGAAGAAGAGTCGGCAAAACAACGCTTTTAAAAGAGTTTATAAAAGATAAGCCTTCTATATACTTTTTGGCTACTCTTGAAAACTTTAATGTAGTTTTAAATAGATTTAAAGATATAGTGGCGGAATTTTTACAAGATAGTCTTTTAAAGAGCTTAGAACTAACTGATATAAAGCAGCTATTTAAATATCTCTCAAACAAGAAATTTGATAAAAAACTAATAATAATCATAGATGAATTTCAATATCTTAGCAAGATAGATAGCTCTATACCGTCACAATTCCAATACATAATAGATGAGCTACTGAAAGATAAAAGTATCCACCTAATACTTTGCGGCTCTATAATATCGATGATGTACGAGCAAACTCTATCTTACAATTCTCCTTTATACGGCAGAAGAACAAGCGATATAAAACTTGAGGCTATAGAGTTTGATTATCTAAAAGAATTTTTTAATAATAAGTCAAAAGATGAGCTAATAGAGCTTTATAGTGTGCTTTATGGAGTACCTAAATACCTAGAGATGTTTAGAGATAGCGGTAATATATTTAAAAGTATAGAGACAAATATATTAAATCCGAATGGATATTTATACAATGAACCTCAATTCATCTTGCAAAATGAGGTAAACGAACCAATCACCTACTTTTCTATACTTGAAGCTATAGCGAACGGAGAACATAAGATAGGAAATATAGCCGGCAAGTTAAATAAGAATGTTCAAAACATCACCTCTTTTATATCGAAACTAATAGAGCTTGATATCATATATAAAGATGTTCCGATAACAGAGAGTAATCCACTAAAGAGCAAAAAAGGACTTTACTTTATTAAAGACAACTTCTTTAGATTCTGGTTTAGCTATGTACTACCTTACAAGAGCCAGCTAGAAATAGGTAATACTAACTATGTTTTAAGTATATTAAAAGAAAACTTTAATAGCTTTATATCTCCTATATATGAAAAACTAGCCTTAAGATATATGATGAATAATTATAGTCTCATAAAATGCGGCAGATGGTGGGACAAAGATACTGAAATAGACGTTGTAGGCATAGCACAAGACTACTTAATAGTAGCAGAGTGTAAATACTCTAATAAAAAAGTAGGTATAGACGTATTAAAAGAACTGCAAGAAAAATCTAAAAAGATAGACTCAAATTTGCCTATAAAGCATTTTTTTATATTTAGCAAAAGTGGATTTACCGATGAACTAAAGAAGCTTAATAGTGATGAAATTATATTGGTGGAGTTGGTGTAGATATTTTGACTGCAGAAACAATTCTTTTTAATCATTAAATAGCATTTTTAAATTTAATATTAGGCTCTGTTTTAGCACTTCATTGATTTTTAAAATTTAATAAATTTTCTGATCTTTTATAAAATTTGTCGTCTATTTTGCAAAATCGTAATTAGCATGAACCGAAACGTTTAAGTCTTTTACGGTCTCCACTATGTTTTCATAAATTCCCGATGTTAATTACATTAATCAAAACTTAGATGATTTTAATCGAGATATAAGCATTTATGTTTAATTTTGCCGGCGGGGGTCGGCAGAGGGATTTTTCATTTTTTAAAAAGTGCTTTGAAATGCCGTAGTTTAGGTCTTCGTGGCGGACAGAGAGGGATTTGAACCCTCGAAGCCCGATTAAGACTTGCACCCTTAGCAGGGGTGTGGTTTCAGCCGCTCACCCATCTGTCCATAAAAGAAGAAATGTGATTATATTAAATAGCTCCTGATATGCCGCTTAAATTTTGTAAATTCTAACTAATCTTTCCAAAGACACTATTTTAGCCTATTCTTATTCGGATTTAGAGTATTCGCATAATATCAGATCATGCGATAAACATACAAAATACACCTATCGCTTCCACGATCCATTGTGATAGTTCGCCCTATACATATCCTCAAGATCAAGCATATCTGAGCGAAGCTATATCTGAATATCCAAGAGCTATTAGATCTGCTTCGGTAGATTTTCCGACAAATGGAATTTTTCTAAGCTCACTCATTTGTAACTTCTATTTCAGATAGTATTCTTTCGCAGATTTCCCTAGGATTACTATCTTCATATATCGGTCTGCCAACTACGATAAAATCGCTATTTTCTCTTTTTGCGGCATCCAAATCAGCTACTCTACTTTGATCGTTCGTATCCTCATTAAAAGGACGAATTCCTGGAGTTAAAGTAAGGAAAAAACATGATGTCGCATCTTTTATCATATTACTCTCAAATACCGAACAAACCATCCCATCAACACCTACTTCATAAGCACTAACACAAAATTTAAGAACAAAATTTTTTATATCGTCGTTATAAACTATTCTAAAACCATCCTCATTAAAACTAGTAAGCGCCGATACAGCAAGAACCAAGGGACGATTTTTTAATAAATTTAAACGGTTCATAACCTCGCTCATCGCCCGTTTTCCCGCACTTGCATGTATATTTATCATATCAACAGGCAAGCTTGCTATCACTTCTGCGGCATCGGCCATCGTGTTTGGTATATCATGCAGCTTAAGATCTAAGAAAATTTTAAAATCATCTATTTTTTTTATCTCATTTATGATTTTAGCTCCGTCTCTTAAATAACTTCTAAGCCCAACTTTCATCCAGACATCAAGGCCACTTAACTTTCTAGCAAGCTCTAAATTTTGCTCCATATTAGGCATATCCAAAGCTACACAAAGTTTCATATATCACTCCTTGCGGCATCAAGCACGCCGTTTATAAATTTCGGAGCCGAGTCGCTTCCAAGCTCTTTAGCAAGCTCTATCGCCTCATTGATTACGACTGCCTTATCGGTATCAGTAAATTTCATCTCATACACTCCAAGACGCAATATCGCTCTTTCAACCACGCCTATTTCGTGAATTTTATACTCTTTTAAGTGTACATTAAGGATCTCATCAATAGCGGCTAAATTTTCATTCACTCCGTCATAAAGCGAGGTCGTGAAATTTCTCTGCTCGTTTCTTATCTTTTTTTCCTCTAAAAACTCATCCTTAAACTCACTCATCTCACTACCCATCTCCTGAGCGTAAAGTAGCGAAATGACGGCTTGTCTGACCTGATGACGAGTTGCCATTTTAAACCTTTATATTTTTATATAAATTTAAAAGCTCTATCGCGCCGCTCATCGCTTCAAAGCCTTTATTCCCGGCCTTACTGCCCGCTCGCTCAATGGCCTGCTCGATACTATCTACCGTTAGCACGCCAAATGTTACGGGCTTGCCGTATTTAAGAGTTACGTTTGCGATGCCTTTTGTGGTTTCAGCCGAAACATAGTCAAAATGAGGGGTTGAGCCTCTAATAACCGCTCCAACGCAGCATATCGCGTCCCATTTGCCGCTCTCAAGAGCTTTTTCAAGAGCCATAGGGATTTCAAATGCCCCCGGAACTAAAATAAGGCTTAAATTTTTTTCATCTCCGCCGTGGCGAAGAAATGCATCCCTAGCGCCTTCGACAAGCCTATCAGTAATGATGTGGTTAAACCTCGCGTTGATAATTGCGATTTTTTCTTTTCCGCTTAGTTTTAAATTTCCTTCGATTATGTTCATAATTATCCCCTTAAAATTTCTTGTATTTTTAAAGTCTGCTCTACAACTCTATCCAGCTCGCCTAAATTTAACATATTTGGTCCATCACACATCGCTTCACACGGATTTATGTGCGTTTCGTAGAAAAACCCATCCACACCCACACTTGCCGCCGCTCTTGCAAGATACGGCACAAATCTTGCATCTCCGCCACTCTTTTCACCAAGAGCAGAAGGCATCTGAACGCTATGCGTAGCGTCAAATATCACAGGCGCAAATTCTCTCATTAAAACTAAATTTCTCATATCAACGACCAAATTTCCATATCCAAAAGTGCTTCCGCGCTCCGTTAGCCAAATTCCGTTTTGTTTAGCTATTTCATATCCGTCGCCATCTACACCACGAGTTTCAAGCACTTTTTTAACCGAATGCTTCATCGCGCTTGCTGCTAAAAACTGCCCTTTTTTGATATTTACGACCGAATTTGTCTTGGCCGCAGCCACAAGCAAGTCTGTCTGACGACATAAAAACGCAGGAATTTGAAGCACATCGGCAACCTCAGCTACAGGCTTAGCTTGATAGCTCTCGTGAATGTCCGTTAAAATTTTAAAGCCGAATTCCTTTTTCACACGAGCTAAAATTTCACAACCTTTTTCAAGTCCGGGACCGCGAAAGCTGCTTATGCTCGTGCGATTTGCCTTATCAAAACTTGATTTAAAATAAAACTCTATCCTATTATCTTCATTAAATTTCACAAGCCTTTTTGCCACGTCAAACACAAGCTCTTCGCTCTCGATGACGCAAGGCCCTGCGATTAGTATCATTTTCAGCCTTTAAAAATAAAATCTACAGATTATAATCAATTTAACTTTAAGATTATATCAATAGATAAAAATATATAATAAAAACTACTGAAAATTTATGAAAAATGAGCTTAAAATCATGAATAAAATTCTGGGCAAATATAAAATTATAGAAGAACAAGACAATGGCAGAATCTTGGCGAAATACAATGATAATCTATACGAAATAGAATGTTTTACTAAAAATCAAAATGATGGTTTTTACTCATACACGGCAAAAAACTTGACTCAAATTCATCATCAAAATATAAGTAATCTCATAATAGAAGAAGATAATGATAAATTTTATTTTATTCAAAAAAAATATCAAGAAGTTGAAAAACTGGAATACAAAATTTTTCAAAAATACAATGAGACTTATAGGCATTCAAACCTTATAAAATGTTATTTACAGATAATTTCAGCCATTAAATATATTCATCAAAAAAATTTTTATCATGGAAATATAAATCCAGATAATATATTAATTGACTATCAAAATAACGTATATTTGCTTGATTTCGGAAGAAGTTACCTGTATTCTATGCTACAAAATAAACCAAATAAAATATTTTATGCTCCAGAACAATTAGAAAAAAATGAGATTAGCAAACAAAGCGACATATATTCTTTTGGTATTTGCATGCTAAAATTAATAATAGATAGTTTTAATGGATTTATTTTTTTTAAAGCCTACAAAAATCCAAATGATCTAAATAATTTATTTCAGCAAATTTATGAAAATTATGAGCTTGATGATACTGAAAATAGCTTATTTTTAATAGCAAAAAAGATGATAGAACTAAATCCTGAAAACAGGCTAAATTTAATAGATGCAGAAAAAGAACTTAAAGAACTTTTAAGTAAGTATCAAAAATTAAATATTTTCGAGATAAATTTAAGCGATAGAGTGGTCAGTGATTATATTCAAAAAAATTCAGGAGTTGATAAATATAATATAGAAGAATCATTAACAGAAAAACTTGCACATAAAAAATCTTTTTGGAGTTTTGGGCTAGATAAAAAAGGTCAAGAAGAGATAAAAATAGCTATTGATAACAATATATTTTGTTGCTCTGCCAAAGATCAGTCTTATTTGTTTTGTTTTAACATTTTAAATAATTCAAGAAAGACGGAGGAACTTTATAATCAAGGCTTAGAAAGCGATGATTATTTTAAGATAACTATAGGACATAATCACTGTAATGCTTGTGATGATGTAATGGATTTTAGAGACAGCTTAAGAGAAGCATTTGAATTAAAACAAGCCGAAGATAAAAAAATAGAAATAGACAAAAAATCAATTAGTACAGAAGAAGAACTTTTGGATGCAGAATATAAAACTATACAAGAAAAGAAAAATGAGCAATTTTTTATGCTTAGCGATATAGACAAAAGCAAAGATGAAATTAAATTTAAAAGATATGATGATGAAAAAGACAGTGATTTTTTAGATTCGATTAATAGCATGGATAGTCTTAGCTCAAATTTAAAAAAATATAAAAATTTCAAACCAGGACAACAGGTCATAATCGAAAGTGATAACAAAACAGTAAATTTAGCCGGAGAAGTAGTTGAATATAGACAAGACACAAAAATACTGACTGTTAAATTTGAAAAATATACAACAAACAGAGAAATTGAAAAAAATATAAAATATAAAATAAGCTATGATTATCAAATAGAAGAAATTATTTGGAACAAGAGACAAAGGGCTTTAAAGGATCTTCAGACATCTAATGTAGTAATACCGAATTTATTAAGGAAAATAAACAATCCTAATGAATTTATAAAAAATGATCTTGTGGATGTTAAAAGTTGGAACAATGAATCACTAGATAGCAACCAAAAAGAAGCTGTAGTAAAAAGTTTAAGCTTGGCAGAAGATTGTGAAGTTTTGCTTATACAAGGCCCTCCTGGCACAGGTAAAACAACAACTATAACAGAAATAGTCAAACAAATTTTGCAGAATAACAAGCACGATAAAATTTTAATAGCATCTCAAAGCAACCAAGCCGTAGATAATGTTCTAGAAAAAATTTGCGAGGATGAAGGTAAAATTTTACGCATAGGCAATGACGAATCAAAAATAAGCATGCAAGCTAAAAACTATACGCCAAACAAAGTCATAGATAATCTAATAAAAGAGAATTTAGACAGAATTAAAAATAATGCAATAAAACATATTGACCGCAATATACAAAGTGATCTCAGAGAATTACAACAAGATTTTTTCAAAAGATTGCAAACAATCACATCAAATTTAACAAATAAAAAAGGTACCAAAAATAACGAATTTGCAGTTTTTTTTACAAAAAATATAAGACTTATCTTTGGAACCTTACTTGGAATTTCATCCTGGAAGGATTTTAAAGATATAAAATTTGATATTGCTATAGTTGATGAGGCGGGAAGAGCTACTTTAAGTGAATTATTAGTTCCTTGTATAAAAGCAAAAAAGATAGTTTTAGTTGGAGATCATAAGCAGCTTGCACCTGTAATAGATGATGATGTTTTTGAAAAAATAGATGATAAAAATAACGCCAAAACATCTTTTTTCGAAAGGCTCTTTGAGAGGCTTAAAACAGCTGATAGAGAAAATTTGAAACATACACTAACTAACAATTATCGCTCCGAAAGAAATATATGTGAGCTTTACAGCAATGCCTTTTATGATGGAAATCTTAATGTTAGTGATGAAGTAAACAAAACAAAACAACATGGATTTAAATATTTTAATTCAAGTGTAGTATGGCTTGACACCTCTGGGCTAGAGAACAAAGAAGATGCTCAGCAAGGAACAGGAAAGATAAATCGTTGCAACGCAACTTACATAAGAAAAACCCTAGAAACATTATATCGGACAATAATCGATGAAAAACTAAACTACGATATAGGCATTATAACACCGTATAAAGCGCAAAAATCATTACTCGAGCAAAATATTAAGAAAAAAGACTTTAAAGAGCTAAAAATAGATATAGGAACAGTTGATAGTTTTCAAGGAAGCGATAGAGATATTATTATCTATGATTGTGTTAGATCCTCAAAAGTTAAAAACAAAAAAGGCAAAGGAAAAATAGATTTCATAGCAGATGAAAAAAGACTGAACGTATCTCTATCAAGAGCAAAAAAACTTTTAATTATTGTTGGAGATATGGAATTTTTGTTTGATGCCGATATAAGTGGCGAAAGCAATCCTTTTAGAGAAATAATAAAGCATTGTAAATCAAATAAAGACAAATACCAGATAATAAGCCTAAAAACAGGAAATAAAAATGGCAAAATTAAAAAATAAAGTAGAAACAAAAGAAAATTTTAAACCCGATTTAGAACTTTTAAATCACAAGTATAGTGATTTCTATGATAAATTTGTAATTTATGATGCTAAAGAAATAGTTTATCCTATATACAAAACCAAAATAGAGTATGAAATTTCAAAAGAGCAAGAGGTCCATCCCATAATTATAGGAATTTTAAAAATAATAAGCTATCTACAGAAAACAAAAGACACTCAAAGATATGATATTTTAAAAGATATTACACTAATAGACACCGACATACTAGATAGCATCTTGGCAGAATTTAATATAAAAGGCTATATCAAAGTTGATAGTCTAAATGAGATCTCTTTAACTTCAAAAGGCAACGAAATACTTAAAAAAGAAAAAGAAAAAGTTAAAGAAACAACAACATCTTATATAGCCATAGATGGAGTATTAGGCAAAATTATAAAAGCCTCGAAGGAATCAAAAGACATAACACTAGACAACAAATCCAACAAAGAAGCTTTTGAATTCAAACCAAATTTCAGCATAAGACCAAGAATGCAAGAACTCGATAGTGAATTTATAGACCAAAAAACATTAAGACAATTCATAATAGAGACTCTAAATGGAGTTGATAGGACAGATGACAATAAGCATGAAAATTATCAAGTGGATGAAATTTTAGCTATAGATACTAATAAATTTTTTAAAAAATATTTTTGTCTTTTTTATAAAAATATATATGAAGAGGAAAAAATTTTAGTTATAGATAAAGAATATAATGAAGATACGAACGCTACACAACTTTTTGATAGATTACTTCAAGAGCAAAAATTTAGTGATGAAGTAAATCAAGAAGCGAAGGAATATAAAGAGAATGCAAGAAAATTTCAAGAACAAACTTCTGAACAAATAGAGGAAAAGTTAAGTATCAATCTAGATGAGGGTGCAATAATCCAAATGATGGAGCATAAAAAATATTTTAAATATGTTTTAAAAAATGCTAAAAGTGCAATTTACATACAAAGCCCATGGATTAAAAGCAACATTTTAGAGATTTATATAGAGGATATAAAAGAAGCATTAAAAAGAGGTGTCAATATAACTATAAAATATGGAATGAAGCCTAGAAATAGGTTTGATAAAGTCATAGACGATAAATCAAAACAAATCCTAGGCAGCCTTGACAAAAAAAGATTTAATCTTATAAAAACCGATGATCATTCTAAAATAATAATCTGTGATAATGATTTTATGATAATCGGTAGTTTTAATTGGCTAAGTTTTGGAGGCGAAGGAGACAGAGGCGAAATCTCAACTATAAATAAAAATAAAGAAGCTATAGAGGAAGAAAAGAAAAAATTTATTTCAGTATAACTCACTATATTATTTTACTTTTCTTTTACCACTATAATTCCACTAAGAATTACTAGAATTATACCCAAAAATGCAACAGTGTTTGGCAGCCCATCCCCCATAAAATATCCGATGATAATGGTAAAGATTACGTCGGCGTAGCTTACAGCCGCAACCGTGCCAGCCTTTTTACTTGCCGCATAAGCTTTAGTAAGATACATCTGAAAGTAAAGTCCCGCAACACCCATTAAAAGGATCAAAAAGATGTTCTTGGTATCAGGCAGAACAAATTTGGAAAACAAAAATTCAAAGCCATCTATCTGGATAAATTCCGCCAAACCCATAAAAACGATCGGAAGAGCCGTGCCAAACCCCATAAAAGAAAAGACTATAACGCGAGTATCATAGCTCTTTTTAAGCTCTCTAACGCTCGTATACGCCATCGCAGCCCCTACTCCGCTCCAAATTCCAAGCCAATCGGTCTTTGAGATACCAAGCTCAGGCTGTATAATAAGCAAAATCCCGCCAAATCCGATAAATATCGCCATCCAACCGCGCGAGCTTAGCCTCTCGCCCATAAACATCGCAGCAAGCAGTGCCGTAAATATCGGGCTGGTTTTAGAAAATGTAAATGCCGCGCCTAAATTTATATGAGCGATGTTATAAAAAAACGCAAAGAGCGCGAGCGTGCCGATAACTCCTCTAAATATGAGCAGATACGGATGTCCGCCCTTTTGATGCGCAGGCTTTTTATAAAGCGAATAAACGATCATCACAAGACCGATCAAATTTCTAAAAAAGACAACTTCGATAGACGGCATATCGGCACTTATTACTTTTGCAAGAGCTCCTGTTATCGCAAAAAGCATACAAGCGATAATCATATAATAAGTGCCCAAATGCCTCATTAAAAATTTATGCAACAACCCCATAACCTTTTTAAAATTTGAGCGTATTGTAGTGCAAAACGGCTTAAATTTATAAACATCGCAGGCAAAAATTTGTATAATAGCGAAATTTAAAGGAATATAAAGTGCAAAAAATCATACTTGTCGGAAAGCCAAACGTAGGCAAAAGTTCGCTTTTTAATCGCTTGGCAAAAAGGCGCATAGCTATCACTTCAGACGTAAGCGGAACCACTCGCGACACGAACAAAGCCCAGATCACCATAGATGATAGGCAATGTATTTTGGTAGATAGCGGCGGACTTGATGACAGTAGCGAGCTTTTTAGAAACGTTAAGGAAAAAACCCTCAAAGAGGCGCAGAATTCAGACGCGATTATCTACATGGTGGACGGCAAAAATTTCCCAGACGATGAAGATAAGGCTATGTTTTATGCACTTTTAAAGCTAAATTTGCCGACCGCACTTGTCGTAAATAAAGTAGATAGCAAAAAAGACGAGCAGCGAGCTTGGGAATTTGATAGCTTCGGCGCAAGGGATATTTTTAGCATATCCGTCACTCACAATGCGGGAGTAGATGAGCTTAGCGACTGGATTTATAAACACCTTAAAGACGAGATCAGACCCGACTTGGATGATGATTTTGACGAATTTTTAGAAAATTTCGATGAAGAGGGCGAATTTAGCGATACTATCCAAGAGCAAAATTTCGAATCAAAAAATATAAAAGTAGGAATTATAGGCCGCGTAAATGTGGGCAAAAGCTCGCTTTTAAACGCTTTGGTTAAGGATGCAAGAGCCGTAGTTAGCGATGTGGCGGGCACTACTATAGATCCTGTAAATGAAACATTTGTTTATGAAGATAGGGTAATAGAATTTGTCGATACCGCAGGCATCAGAAGGCGCGGCAAGATAGAAGGCATCGAAAGATACGCGCTAAATAGAACAGAAAGCGTGCTTGAAAACACCGATATCGCTCTGCTCGTGCTTGACTCTAGCGAGCCTCTAACCGAGCTTGATGAGCGTATCGCAGGGCTTGCGAGCAAATTTAACCTCGGCGTGATAATCGTGCTAAACAAATGGGACAAAAGCGAAGTAGAGTTTGACGAGATGAAAAAGATCATCAAAGATAAGTTTAAATTTCTAACATACGCGCCGATAATCAGCGTTAGTGCGCTTGGCGGCAAGAGAGTGCATAAAATTTACTCGCTCATCTTTGAAGTTTATAAAAATTTCACTCAAAAAATTCAGACTTCAAAGCTAAACGAACTCATCGAAGAAGCTACCAAAATCCACCCGATACCGCGTGAAAAAGGCAAGAGTGTTAGGATTTATTATGCCGTGCAGTTTGGCTTTGCGCCGCCTAAGATAGCTCTTATCATGAATCGTCCGCGCGCGCTTCACTTTAGCTATAAACGCTATCTTACAAACAAACTGCGCGAAAGATTTGATCTAAACGGCGTTCCTGTCGTACTCATACCAAAAAATAGAAGCAGCGAGGAAAAAGATGAGCAGTAACTTAGTCTTAATCGGCTTCATGGGCGTTGGAAAAGGAACGGTCGCAAGGGAGCTTTGCAAAAGACTAAAGCGACTCATGCTTGATACGGACGATCTTATCGAAAGTAGCGAAAATTTAAAAATTCGCGAAATTTTTGAGACAAAGGGCGAAGAGTATTTTAGAAAGCAAGAGCGATTAGTCGCTAAAAATTTAGCCGCTAACGTACAAAACTGCGTGATAGCAGGTGGCGGAGGCTTTGTAAACGTTAAAAATTTAAACAAAATCGGCACTGTTATATATCTTAAATCAAGCTTTGAGGGCATAATAAAACGCATAGAAAATAGCCAAAACGCCGAGAAGAAATTTGCCAAACGTCCGCTTTTAAAAGATAGAGACAAAGCAAAAGAGCTATTTAAAACAAGAAAGAAAATTTACGAGAAAAAAGCCGATATCGCCATCGATGTTGAAGGTAAAACCCCTGAAAAAATAGCAAAAGAGATTATTAAAAAATTTAAAGACAGGCAAAAAGGATAGAAATTTGAGAGTATTAACGGGACTTCAGCCCTCGGGCAAGCTGCATCTTGGCAACTATTTCGCCTCGATAAAGCAAATGGTTGATGCGCAAGATAGTAGCGATATGTTTATGTTTATCGCAAACTACCACGCCATGACTTCGGTTAGCGAGGCGAGCAGACTTAAGCAAAATACCTTTGAAGCGGCATGTGCGTTTCTTGCGCTTGGTATTGATCCCAACAAAAGCGTATTTTGGGTGCAAAGCGACGTAAAAGAGGTGCTTGAGCTATACTGGGTGCTAAGCCAATACACTCCGATGGGACTGCTTGAACGCGCTCACAGCTACAAAGACAAAACAGCAAAAGGCATAAGCGCGAATCACGGGCTTTTTAGCTATCCCGTGCTTATGGCTGCCGATATTTTGCTTTTTAGCGCAAATGTCGTTCCAGTTGGCAAGGATCAAATTCAGCACGTTGAGATAGCCCGCGACATAGCTATTAAATTTAACAACGAACATGGAGAAATTTTTACTCTACCCGAGAGCAAAGTCGATGAAAACGTCGCAACCGTGCCAGGAACGGACGGAGCTAAGATGAGTAAGAGTTATGGAAACACGATAGATATCTTTAGCGATGCCAAAGCGCTTAAAAAGCAAATCGGCTCTATAACAACCTCATCTGAACCGCTTGAAGCCCCTAAGCAGTGGCAAACCTGCAATGTATATAACATAGCAAAGCTGTTTTTAAACCAAAGCGGACAAAAAGCGCTGCAAGAGCTTTACGAGCGCGGCGGTGAAGGACATGGACACTTTAAAATGTATCTAAATGAACTAGTGTGGGAGTATTTTGCTTCAGCAAGGCAAAAATACGAATACTACTTAAGTCACGAAAACGAGGTGAATGAGATATTGTTAGCGGGTGCAAAAAAGGCTCGCGAAGTAGCGCTTCCGCTTATTGAAAGAGTGCGTGAAGCGACGGGAATTTATAGATAGGTATTAGAATGATAAATTTAAAACTGCTTGAAACAAACTACGATGAATTCGTATCGAAACTACGAGGAAAAAAGATAAAAGAAGAGGTTCTAAGCGAACTTTTAGCGACCTTTAACGAACTTAAAGCAAAACGCCAAAATTTAGAAAGCCTTCAAGCTATCCAAAACGCTAAAAGCAAGGAGCTTGGCATCAAAGCAAGAAACGGCGAAGACGTAAGCGCGCTTAAAGAGGAGCTAAATTCAAATAAAGTCGCGATGAATGATGCTGAAAAAGTGGTTCGCGAGCTTGACGAAAAGCTTGACGGCATAGCTTCGGGTGTGCCAAATATCACCGATGATGACGTGCCTTTTGGAAAAGATGAGGATGATAATGTCGAGCTTAAAAAAGTGCTTGAGCCACGCAAATTTGACTTTGAGCCAAAGGAGCACTACGAGCTTGGCGAGAAGCTTGGTTGGCTTGATTTTGAGCGCGGGGCAAAGCTTGCGGGAAGCCGCTTTACGGTGCTAAAAGGAGACGGTGCAAAGCTTAGCAGAGCGCTTGTTAATTATATGATTGATTTTAATATGTCTCGCGGATTTGAGCTGGTAAACGTGCCGTTTTTAGTAAATTCTCGCACGCTTTACGGCACAGGACAGCTGCCAAAATTTGAAGAAGATCTTTATAAAATTCGCGACGAAGACTTGTATCTAATCCCAACTAGCGAAGTTCCCGTTACAAATTTATATAACGACGAAATCATCGATGCCGGCAACCTACCTATAAAGATGACTTGCTACTCGGCTTGCTTTCGCCAAGAAGCGGGCTCTGCTGGCAAAGATACGCGCGGCATGATACGCCAGCACCAGTTTGAAAAGGTAGAACTTGTAAGCATAACAACCCCTGAACAAAGCGAAAAAGTATTTGAGGATATGGTGGCGTGTGCTAGCGACCTGCTTACTTCGCTTGGCTTGCCACACCGACATCTGCTTCTTTGCAGCGGAGATCTTGGCTTTAGCGCGGCAAAAACCATCGACCTTGAAGTTTGGTTGCCGGGGCAAAATAGATACCGAGAGATAAGCTCGGTTTCAAACACTCGCGATTTCCAAGCAAGAAGAGCTAAAATTCGCTTTAAAGACGGCAAAAAAAACACACTCGTTCACACGCTTAACGGCTCAAGCCTAGCCGTAGGCAGAACACTCATAGCCATCATGGAAAACTACCAAAAAAGCGACGGCACGATCGAAATTCCGGAAGTTCTTAAAAGGTATATGTAGTGGCTGAAGAAAATGTAGTCATACTAGAGGAAGCCGACGAATCAAAAAACGAAAAACCTCAAGATGAAGGGCTTATCTCCCTTGATAGTTTGCAAGAGGAGCAAGCCAAATCAGATCAGCCTGAGAAGATCGTAGTCAAAAAAAGCAAAAAAAAGCTTTTAATAATCGTCGCAATTGTAGCCTTAGTATCGGCTATACTAATAGCTATAATTTTATTTTTTGTTTTCAAAGAAGATAAGAGTTCAGATATTGATCCGTCTAAACTCGCAAGAGAAATCGAAGACCGCTTTGAAGTGCAGAAATTTGGCGCTTCAAAGATCGATGACATGATACAAAAGGCTAATATCTTATACGAAAAGGGCAATAAATTTGAAGCGCTTAAAATTTATGAAAACATAGCAATTTTTAACGAGTCTTTATCAAACTACAACTTAGGCGTATCTCAAATGAGACAACAAAAATTTGATGATGCGCTAGAGTCATTTAAAAAAGCGATCAACAACAAAGAAAATATAGCAGTAAGTGCTATAAATGCGGCTGTATGCTCACTAGAGCTTAATAACAAGCAAAATTTTCAATACTATATAGATTTAGCAAATTCATTTCTTCAAGATGAGTCAGATTCTCCACTTTATAACTACTACTATGCACTTATAAACTACTACAAGAGTCATTATATAGAGGCTTTGCGAGCACTTTCCCATCCTGTCAACGGACACTATAAAGACAAATATGAGTACCTTAGTGCAAAAATTTTAAGCTATTTAAATCAAAACAAAGAGGCTATAGAACTACTAGAAAAACAAAGGGAATTTGATGCAAGTTTGACCCTTGGTATGCTTTACGCTAAAGAAGGGGAGTATGAGAAGGCTAGAAACAAGCTAAATATCGCTCTTAAAAGTGAAAGCAACACTGATAAAATCGACTCGATACTGGCTTTAATCGATATTAAAACAAATAACTATCCAGCTGCAGCCGATGGGCTAAAAATGGTCTTTTTAAAAGATCCGTTATTCTTAAATAATAATTTTCCGATTAAAACGATACTAAAACCGGAACTATTTGATGTAAATTTAGCTCAAATGCATTTTAAAAACGATATATTTTTTGACAAAACCAGAAGATATGAGGTCTTGTTTTATTTCGCACCTTACAAAGTTTTTGATCCTGGCCAAACGATAAACTACATAAGAAAAGGTGGAGTTAGTCTGTTTTTAGATGATGCAAGCGCAGCAAGCAACTACCTAAATACAAGCGGAATGATATCAAAGGTAAATTTAGAAATATCAAAAGCCATAGCAAGCGCTTTAAACTACAAACTAAAAGAGGCAAATGCGCATTTTGCAAAGCTTATTTCAATCTATCCGGAACACTCAGTGCTTCACTACAACCTTGCTTTAAGTTACGCTCAACTTGGCAACTTCTCTCTTGCGGCTAAGCACTTTATTACAAGTTATCACCTTGATCCTACAAATCATCTTGCCGGAGTTTTTGGCGCAATATCAAACGATATAAATAGCATTAATAACACAAAATTTATTAAAGAGATAACTGAAAATTTAGCGCAAGATCATAATATAAAAGAGGTTAATTTGTATAAGGCTCTAATGGAACTCATCTCCGGTAATCAAAATGCGCTAATAAGATGGCTTGAAGAAGAAAAGGAAGAGAGCGCTATAAATTTAGCATTTGACGCGATAATAGCTAAAATTGTAAATAGAGATGAGGACTTTATCGCAAAGAGCGAAATTTTAAAATCGAAGCTTCCAGATGACGTAATATCAAATATTTTAAGCTTTATATCCAAATTTAAAGATAGTAATATCAAAGAGTATGTGCGCCAAATCCAAATCTATTTTCACAATAAAGAGCTAAATGAAGCAGCTTTTTATCACGGCGCAAACATTATCAAAGAACAATATATTAAGCTTCTTCAAATTTCAGGACTACTTAACTACGAGAGAGAAAAACTTAAAAAATTAATTGCAAACGGTAATCAAAATGATATAAATTTATTACAAACTCTCGCGTATATAGATATTTTTACTAACGATTTCGAAGAGAGCTATCAAATATACAATAAAATCATAGATGAGTTTAAGATTACCGACGCAGGAACACTGTTTCTAACATCTGTGGCCGCAATAGGCTCCAATCACCCTCAAAATGCAATCGCTCTTTTGGAGCTATCAAAGCTAACCGATCCAAACGCCTTTGAAAGCAGACTGGCGCTTGCACTCTTATATCAAGAGATTGGCAATATAGATGCTGCTGTAATACAATACAATCTAATCAAAGATACTAAATTTAAAAGCAAATTTTTTGATTTTATGTTAAAGCATTAACTTTAATATATTATTTTAAGAATTATTTGAATACATTAATGGTTCACATCATCAAAGCCGAATGCCAAATTTAGCAAACGGCTTGTAATAGAGCTAAATTTATTTACCTGTTTTCATTCTTTCCAACCACTTGCAACCCTCCTCATTGCCGGCTTGGCAAGCCTGTGTGGAAATTTGTGCTAGCCACTCGCAAGCATCAACGCTATTTAATTTGCAAGCTTTATATGCGTACTCCATTGCTTTTTTAGCATCTTGTTGGCTAAGAGCGGCAGCTCCAAAGCAACCGTTGCTATATCCGTATTCGCAAGCTTTATCATAATAATAAAGCATTTTTTCAGGATCGTTTTTATGAGCGTTCGCCGCCATATAACAAGAGTGGGGATCTTTGTTTTCGCAAGCTATCTCCTCGCTTGTGATTTTGCCTAGCTTTTCGCAAGCTTTGCTTTTTCTGTTGTGTTTGCAAGCGATAGAAAATAGCTCACTTGCCTTTTTCTCATCCTTCATACCGTATTTGTCAGTTTCATAAAGTACGCCTAGTTGGGTGCAACCTTCAGGATATTTATCGGGGCAAATTTTCTCTAAAATCTCTTTGCTTTTTTTGATATCTTGTTTCACACCTATACCATCAGCGTAAAAAAAGCCCACCGTAGGGCACATATTATACACGCCCCTTTCGCACAAGCCGTTATAGACCTCAAACGCCTTTTCATAATTCTTCTCTACGCCCTGACCGTAGTAGTACATATAGGCAAGATATGTGCAAGCATCCTCGTCCTTGCCTAGGTCACAACCCTTTTTTGCATACTTAAACGAAGCTTCAAAGTCCTTTTTGTCATACGCAGAGACTGCGAGCTTACCGCAACTTGCAGCGTCATTCGCCTTGCAAGCCGCTTCACGTTTTTCTTTAAGCTCTTTTGCATAGCCCTTTTCACAGCACATTTTGTCTTGATCATTTAGGTCGCAGCACATTTTGTAATACATAATAGCCTTTTGCGGATCGCTTGCAACGCCCGGTCTTCCGAAATCATAGTACGAACCAATCTGCTTGCAAGATGACCAAACCTTATCCTTTACGCAAGCTTCGTGTTCAAAAGGCATAGACTCTATGATTTTACCGTCTACTCTTAACTCCATTGCGATTGATTCATTGGTTCTTGCATGAGCCGATAGCCCAAGAAGTGCTGCAAAAACAATAAAACCTAACTTTCTCACAGTAATCTCCTTGTATTAAATTTTCTATTGGCATTATAATAAATTTTATTACTAAATATCAATATAATGTGCTTATTCTTAATAAGGACACTTGCAAATTAAATATTTTATATAAATTTTTATTACTTTAATTTTATTATTTTAATTTTTTAGTTGTTTTTATAAAATATAAATAATATTTTTTAATCAAGGATAATTAATGACTTTTTCTCAATCTATAAAAAATTGCTTTAGCAACTATGCAACATTTCATGGCAGAGCATCTAGGTCTGAGTATTGGTGGTTCGCACTTTTTAATGTTCTCGTATACATATTGGCAAGCGCGATAGACACGACGATAAATTCTTCAATATTTTATACCATATCTGTATTAGTGCTTTTTTTGCCAACTATTTCTGTCTCCATAAGAAGACTACACGATATCAATAAAAGTGGCTGGTTTTATCTTCTGTTTTTAATACCGATTATAGGGATAATCATACTTATAATATGGTTTGTAAAGCGTGGAACAATAGGCCCTAATCAATTTGGAGACGACCCTGTTTTAGAATAAAATTAAATTAGCTCCCAACCTGAGTGGTTGCGAGCTAATTTTTAGATTATATCTATTTACTTAAATTTTTGATCCTAATAAAGCTATTTAACGCACCTACATAGGCCTTCGCACTAGCCATCATAGTATCTATATCAAGCCCATGTCCTATAACAGCGTTATTTTTATCAAATTCTACCTTAACTATAACGCTAGCCAAAGCATCTTTACCCTGACTAACCGCACTTACTTTATAGTCTTTTAATACTCCATTTATCTTACTTATGCGATCAATAACCTTAAATATCGCATCTACTGTTCCATTTCCAAGAGCCGCATCGCTAATAAACTCATCCTTATGCTTTATCGTTACAGCAGCACTTGCAAGCCCTTTATTGCAGTTATTTTGACTTAGAGTTACTATTTCGTAAGCTTGCGGAATTTTAATAAATTCACTAGTAACAAGAGCGCGGATATCATCATCAAATACCTCTTTTTTCTTATCGGCAAGCTCTTTAAATTTATCAAACGCTTCGTTTAGCGCTTCGCTATCAAGCTCAAAACCAAGACTTATTAGTTTATCTTTAAAAGCGTGACGTCCAGAATGTTTACCAAGAACCAATGAATTTTTCTCAAGCCCTATGCTTTCAGCTGAGATTATCTCATAAGTTTCTTTATGTTTTAATACGCCGTCTTGGTGAATTCCACTTTCGTGAGCAAAGGCGTTTTTACCCACTATAGCCTTATTTGGCTGAGGCTCGATACCTGTTATTGTTGCTACAAGACGAGAGCTTGGATAAATTTCTTTACAAATTATATCTGTATATAATGGAGCAAAGATATCCTGACGCGTTTTTATCGCCATTACGATCTCTTCTAGGCTTGCATTACCGGCTCTTTCTCCAAGTCCATTTAAGGTACACTCCACTTGCCTGGCTCCAGCCATTACCGCAGCTAAAGAATTAGCCGTAGCAAGCCCTAAATCGTTATGATTATGGACTGAGACTATTGCTCGCCCATTTATAAATTTTACCATCTCGCTTATCATTGCCGTAAGCTCGTTTGGCAATCGATACCCAACGGTATCAGGTAGATTTATAGTCTTTGCTCCTGCCTGTATAACAGCCTCACAAATCTCTTTCATAAATCCTAGCTCAGTCCTACCCGCATCCTCGCAACTAAACTCAACGTCATCACAAAATGTTTTAGCATATTTTACAGCTTCAACAGCACGGTGTATCACTTCGTCAGGTTTCATCTTAAGCTTATACTCCATATGAATCGGACTTGTAGCGATAAATGTATGGATTCTATTTTTTTTAGCAGGAAATATAGCCTCTCCGGCAGCTTTGATATCTCTTTCTACGGCTCTTGCAAGAGAACAAACGGTAATATTTGAAGACTGCTTTGCTATCTGATTTATCGCATCAAAGTCTCCCGGGCTTGCTGCAGCAAACCCAGCCTCCATCACATCCACTCCAAGGCGCTCAAGTTGAAGAGCTATTCTTAACTTCTCTTCAGTATTCATTGAGGCACCAGGGCTTTGCTCGCCATCTCTTAATGTGGTATCAAATATAATTATTTTATTATTATTCATTTTAGATCCTTGTTAAGTTTTTTGAAATTTGTAAATTTAATGAGTTTAAGAGTGAGTAGTAGCTGCTTAGCGCAGCAGCAGAGCGTGTTTAATTTGAAAGAAAATTTGGATGAAATATATGCCAGAATCGATACTCATTCGCTCTCCTTTTTAAATTTAGGATTCTTTTTGATAAACATATAGATAAATCTAACTATACCATAAAAAACGTAAATAGTCATTAAAGCCGCAGGAACTTCTATGGGATATATATAGAGCAAAGAGCATATAATAGTTAAAATTATTAAAATTTTTAAAAAATTAGCCTGTTTTAAATCTATTTTTTTAAAGCTTGGATAACGTATATTACTAACCATCAATACAGAAAGAACGGACTGAAGTATTAGCAAAAACCACTCGGCGCTTCTAGCAAAACTATATTCTAAACTAAGCCCAACCCAAAAAGCGCTTACAATAGCGGCTGTTGGTATAGGAAGACCAATAAATACCGAAGGCTCATATGTGCCCGTCATCACATTAAATCTAGCAAGTCTAATAGCACCAAACACTACAAAAAGCGCTGCAACAAGAGAGCCTAATCGTCCAAAATTTTGCCCTACCGAAAAATAAAATAGCATAGCAGGAGCAACACCAAATGCTACAATATCTGCGAGACTATCAAACTCTACTCCAAATTTCGAAGTAGTCTTAGTAAGTCTGGCTACCCTACCATCAAGTCCGTCAAGAATAAGAGAAAATACTATATATGTTATCGCTTTAAAATATTGTCCATTTACAGAAGCAATAATACTAATGACACCCAAAAATGCACTAGCTGCGGTAAATAAATTTGGAAATATATACATAAGCTGAAGTTTGTCATTCTCTCTCATCTTCTATCCTCATGATTAAAAAATCCAATTACGCTACAAGTCGCCTTTACACTATCTCCTATAGCAGCACTTATGCGAGCATTGGCAGGCAGTATCAACACAACTAGTCCATCTCCTATAAACCCGAATTTATCCCCAGCTTCTAAATCCTCAAATTTCTCAACTGATAAGCTTCTGCTTAAAGCCCCCGCTATAGTGCGTATGGCTATCTTTAAATTTCCATGCTTACAAAGATATAAAGCTCTTTCATTTAAAGAATTTGAAGACTTCATAGTACTGCATAAAAATAGCCCATGTCTTCGCCTTAATTCAACAAGCTTAAGATCGCAAGGAGCTTTAAGAGAACCTGATCCTAAAATTGATTTGCAGATAACAATCTCAATAGAATCATCTCCTAAATAAGAAATTCTCCTAATGCTTTTTACTTTGCCGTCAATAGGGCTTAAAATAGCGTATTCGTCGTTACTTCCTTTCTCTCTTTTAGGGTTTCTAAAAATAAAAAAGGTGATAACAAAAAGTGTTAAAAACAGAGCCCAGAGAGTGTCAAAAAACACCGACGATAAAAACAAAAAACTAAAAATTAGTATATATTTATAGCCCTGCTTAGCGACAATCTCCACACTCTACTCCGTTCTAAGACTTTTGCTCGCTATCATTATGCTCTTCAATAAGACGACTAGGAAGTCCGTTTTCATTTTCATAAGCTTTTATAATCTCTCTAACCTTGGCGCCCTCGATAGTCTCTTGTTCGTATAGAGCCTCAACCATCTTTTCGATAGCACCGCTATACGTTCTAAGGGTTTGCAAAACCTCATTATATCTGGCTTCAAGCGTACTCTTAACGAATTCATCAACATTTTCAGCCATCTTATCGCTATAGTCTTTAATACTTTGCCCACCCGTTAAAAATGTATTTCTTTGTTTCTCAAGTACCATAAGTCCGGCAACATCACTCATTCCATAAACCGATACCATAGCTTTTAATATGTCTGTTGCGCGCTCAAGGTCGTTGCCGGCACCTGTCGAAATCTCTTTTATAAAGACCTCTTCGGCAGCTCTTCCTGCTAAAAGCACATCAACGCGAGCGATTAACTCATGGCGCTGCATCATAAATTTATTCTCTTCGGGAGTATTTAGCGTATATCCAAGAGCCGCCAGCCCACGAGGTATAATAGAAACTTTCGTTACCTTATCGGCACCTTTCGTAGTTTCTGAAATCAGCGCATGCCCGCTTTCATGATATGCTACAATACGCTTTTCTTTTGGATTTATACGTCTTGATTTCTTTTCAAGTCCTGCAATAGCGCGCTCAACTGCTTCAACCAGATCTTTTTGCTCGACATAATTTTTCTCTTTTCTTCCCGCTAGAAGCGCAGCCTCGTTTATAATATTTGCAAGATCGGCTCCTGCAAGTCCTGCAGTCATACGAGCGATTTCCTCGATATCCACATTTGGATCAAGTTTGATATCTTTCATATGCACGCGTAAGATATCGATTCTTCCTTTAAAATCTGGCTTATCAACAAGCACTTGTCTATCAAATCTTCCGGGTCTTAAAAGCGCGGCATCAAGCACTTCAGGGCGGTTTGTCGCAGCCAAAACTATAACAGGAGAAGCATCCGAGCTAAAGCCATCCATCTCAGCTAGAAGCTGATTTAGAGTCTGCTCTCTTTCATCATTTCCACCTATCATACCGCTTGCCGCACGGCTTTTACCTATGGCGTCTATCTCGTCGATAAAGACGATCGCAGGAGCTTCTTTTTTAGCGTTTTCAAAAAGATCGCGAACGCGACTTGCACCAACACCCACAAACATCTCTATAAAGCTTGAACCAGAAACCGAGAAAAACGGCACATCCGCCTCGCCTGCAACAGCTTTTGCAAGAAGCGTTTTACCTGTGCCTGGAGGTCCAACCAAAAGCACACCCTTTGGGATTTTAGCTCCTAAATTTATATACCTATCGGGGTGCTTTAAGAAATCAACTATCTCTTTAACTTCTTCCTTGGACTCTTCAACGCCTGCTACATCGGTAAATTTCACTTTTGGCTTTTCGGAATTTACAAGCTTTTTGGAGCTTCCCATACCAAGTATGCCTCCGCCCATGTTTTTTTGCATTCTACTTGCAAGAAACATCCAAATTCCAAAAAATATAAATATCGGCAACACCCACGAAAATAGCAGCTCACTAAACCAGTTTGTTTCGCTATATGCTCCGTATGGTATCTTGTTTTCCTCTAGTAGCGGTACCAAAGTAGGATCGTTTACGCGTTTTGCTATAAATACACTTCTTCCATCTCCCATATTGCCAAGGGCCTTAATAGATGTCTCTGCAATTCCTACTTGAGAAATTTGCTTATTTTTAATCATCTCTTTTAATTCAGAATAGGTCACACTCTTAGTCGCTGTTTGGCTTCCAAATGAGCTGCCTATCTCCATATTGTCTGTAAAACCTCTAAATATCAAAATAATAACAATAGCAAAAATAGCAAAGATAAAGATCGGGTTTTTATTAAAAAATCCGTTATTGCCGTTATTATTTGAATTTCTATCTTCATCGAATCTTTTATTGTTCATTATATCCCTTAAAATTATTTTTGAAATACGAAGCTACTCCACTCATTTTGCGTGTTTAATTCAACAAGCTTAAGTGAAGCAAAGGCCTCCAAGATACGCTCCTTATATTTTTCTAGCACACCTGCTAAAATCAGATAAGAGCCATCTTTGAGTAATTTTATCAAATCATTTTTTAATATTAATATAACATCAGCTATGATATTAGCCACAACAATATCGTATTTGGCATCTAAATTCGATATTGAACCGGTCCAAATTTTATTAAATTTAACATCGTTTAACTCTGCATTTTGTTTAGAACTGTAAGTTGCCTGCTCATCCGTATCGCAACCATCTACATTGCATCCAAGTTTTGCCAATGCTATGCTTAAAATACCGCTTCCACAACCAACATCAATAGCACTCATTCCTTCTTTTGCATATTTTTGCAAAAAACTTATACAAGCGCTTGTGCTCTCGTGATGTCCGGAGCCAAATGCCAAGGCAGGATCTATTATAATATTCAAAAGATCTTCTCTAGGATTTTCCCAGCTTGGACGTATATAAAATTTACCAAGCTTGATGGGCTTAACATTTTTTTTATATTCATTAATCCAATCTTTATTTTCTTTAACCTGCAAATCAAGCTTAAGATCGATCTTTTTATCAAGAGATTTTTCAGCCGCTTTTACATACTCAATTAAGCCAAATTGAATCCCGCTAAGATCGTCCTCATCTCTGATTATAAATCCATTTTCAATCTCTTCTACACAGGTTATTCCAAAGGCAAAAACAAGATCTAGTAATAAATCGCAAGCATTGCTAGAAACAACACTTAGCTCATAAAATTTTTCTTTCAAAGGAGAATTTTGCATTAACCGATAACGTCTTCAAGCTTCTCTTTTAGAACCTGAGGTGTAAAAGGTTTAACTATATAGTTGTTTACACCCGCTTTTAAAGCCGTTATAACCTCCGCTTTACCGCCTTCTGTAGTAACCATTATGATAGGCATATCTACATATTTTTGCTCTGCTCGAACTTTTTTTACAAGCTCGAGTCCGTTCATTTCAGGCATATTCCAGTCGGTTATAAGTATATCTATATCACTATTTTGAGTTAGTAGCTGCCAAGCTTCAAGACCATTTTCAGCCTCTAAAATATCTTGATGACCGAGCCTTTGCAGAGTGTTTTTTATAATTCTTCTCATCGTAGAACTATCGTCTACTACTAATATTTTCACAATCATTCCTTTTAAAATTTTGGTCTATTTTATCAAATTTTATATTTAAATAAACTTTAATTTTAGATAGTTAATTTAAGCGCCTCTTTGAGATCTATCCTGCCCTCATAATAAGCTTTGCCTACTATGACGCCAAATACTTGACCGGTTTTTTGAAGGGCTATTATGTCGCCGATGTCTTTTACTCCTCCGCTTGCTATAGTGTCTATACCGCTAGATCTAGCTATATCAACCGTAAATTCGACATTAACTCCGCTGAGCATACCGTCTTTACCAATATCAGTGCAAATTATCGCCTCGACTCCTGCGTCTGCAAATTTAAGGGCTAAATCAGTTGCTTTCATAGTCGATACATCCGCCCAACCCTCGGTCGCCACATAACCATCTACCGCATCTATGCCAACTGCTACCCTATATTTTTTGGCCGCTTCTTTTACAAAATCAGGATCTTTTAAAGCTATTGAGCCAAGAATCACTCTAGTAATACCGCTATTTATGTAGCTTTTGATACGCTCTTCGTTTCTTATTCCGCCACCAAGTTCTATCTTTAAATTTGTAGCCCTAACTATCTTTTCTACTGTTTTTAAATTTATAGCCTCTCCGGCAAAAGCGCCATCTAAATCGACTAGATGAAGCCATTTAGCTCCTAAATCCTCAAACTTTCTAGCAAGCTCTTCCGGTCTATCAGAATATATCTTAGCACTACTCATCACACCCTTACTAAGTCTTACCGCCTTGCCCTCTTTTAAGTCTATTGCAGGAAAAATTTCCATTAAAGCCTCCCGAAATTTTCTAAAATTTTAAGCCCGACATCCTGACTCTTTTCAGGATGAGGCTGAAAGCCGTAAATATTATCTTTACAAACGGCACTTACGAATTTATAGCCATATTCGCTATATCCAAGAGCAAAATTATCATCGCAAACCACATGATAGCTATGCACAAAATATAGATATTCGCTATGCTTTAAGCCCCTATTTAGTATAGAATTTTTACTAAAATTTATCGTATTCCAGCCAATATGTGGTATCTTTAGGCCATTGTTCATACGGTCTTGATCAAATTTCTTTACCCTGCCCTCTATTATCCCAAGCCCCTTAGATAACCCAAACTCTTCACTTTCATCAAAAAGTAGTTGCATACCAAGGCAGATGCCAAAAAAAGGCTTTCCACTAGCCGCAAATTCCACTATGGCTTGATCTAAGGATTTAGCCCTTAATTTCTCCATTGCCAACGCAAAAGCCCCGACTCCCGGCAAAATAATCTTATCAAATTTTAAAACCTCATCGCAGTTTTTAACAAGCTTTGCATTAAATCCTAAAAATTTAAAAGCATTAATAACACTTCTTAAATTTCCGGCCTCATAATCAATTATGCCTATGCTTGCACTCATTTACTAGCCTTATTTTTTACAGATATCAGGTATACGCTAAGAGCTACCATAAGCATAGCAACTCCAGCTATCAGATAAATAGCGTTTATTATGTGATCAGGAGCCGTTATTGCAAATTTAAATACTAGCATAAGAGCCTCTATGGCAAGCGCGATAATAATAGATCCGATAAATCTGACCATAGTTTTGTTATGATCGGTATCATCATTTTGGTTACTTTTGCCAAGCACCTCTTCTTCAAAAATCGCCTTAACCAAGTCAAAAATAGCTAAAGCAAGAGTCAGAACTATGGTTGTTTCAAACATCTCTTCAACATTGATATTCATAAGGCTATTAGACAAGAATCTGCTCACGCCATATATAAACAAAAATGCAGAAACCATAAAAAGAGCAACTGCAAATGCAGAATATATACATTTTAAAAATTTACCAAAATACCCTTCCGCAACTCCAGGAGCAATTAGCTCTAAAACATTATCCAAAGAGATATCAACGCAAACTACAAATTTAAGCTCATTTTTCTCATCATAAATCGGAGTAGAAGCCGTGACACAAAGCTCGTTTGTCAGAGTTGAAGGGTATGGATCGCTTAATATACATCGCCTCTCTCTAACTGCCCTATAATAATATGCCTTATTGCTTCTATTTTCACCTTTGCCTGCGCAATATTCTTTGTTTAGACTCATAGAGTCTTCGATCTGTATTCCGTTGCTATCGAGCACATAAAAAGCATCAAAGCTCTCTATCTCGTGAGCTATCTTATCAAGCCCCGCTTTAATACCATCCAAACTAACGCCCGGAAGCTTATTTGGCAAATTTCTACTAAAAAGATAGCATAGATAGGCTCTTGCCTTATATCTAGCATCAGAAAATCTCTGAATATCCTTTATAAACAACTTTCAACCTTTCAAATTTAGCGCATGATTAAACTCAGGCACTATATTTTTTAAATTTTTAGCGATATCTTCGCTGTTTAGTAGCTCATCTATCTCGCAATTTAATCTATTTATATCATAAATTTGAGAATCCGTAACAAAAATAGATTCAAATTTCGTTCTGACGTCATCCTCATTGATCAAAAGCTCCTCATATAGCTTCTCTCCCGGTCTTAATCCTATAAATTCTATACTCAAATGTTCTTTATCGGATAAAATCAGCATCTTTTTAGCAAGATCTGCTATCTTAACAGGCTCACCCATATCAAGCACGAACAGCTCTCCGCCTTCTGCTATGGAGGCAGCCTGAAGCACGAGCTGACAGGCCTCTGAGGTGAGCATAAAGTAACGAGTAATATCAGGATGCGTAACCGTTAAAGGCAAATTTTTAGCAATTTGCTCTTTAAATTTAGGTATTACGCTTCCGCTACTTCCAAGCACATTGCCAAATCTAACCGCAACTATCTCGGTTTGGTCCTTGATATTTGAATTTAGCGCATATATCTCACAAACTCGCTTGGTAGCACCCATAATATTTGTAGGTCGTACAGCCTTATCCGAGGAGATAATGACTAACTTTTTTACACCAAATTCTTTAGAGACATCAACTACAAATTTAGTCCCTAAAATATTATTTACAACCGCTGCCTTAGGATTGGCTTCACAAAGTGGCACATGCTTATAGGCTGCGGCGTGAATTACGATTTGAGGTCTAAACTCATCAAAAATAGCTCTTAAATCCTGCAAATCAGTGATATTAATCATCTTGCTAACAGTCTTATTAGAGCTTGTTATCTCTCCGACTCTATATAGATTAAACTCACTATTATCGAGCATTATAAGCTTTTTGACGCCAAATTTCAAACACTGCTTACAAATTTCACTTCCTATGCTTCCTCCGGCACCAGTTACTAAAACCACCTTATCCTCTAAAAACCCTCTAGCTACGCTATCGCTAAGGTCCTTTGGCTTTCTGGCTAAAAGATCCTCAATAGATATATCCTTAATCTCCTGCTTGCCAAATAAAGAGAAAATTTTAATATCGCGTATTCCATATCCGGTTAACTCATCAAAGAGCTCCTGAAGCTCGTCTTGGGATAGTGCAAGAGCGATTATGGCGGTTTTTACACTATATTCTTTGATTATATTTGAAATTTCTTTTTTAGACTGAACTAAAAATCCATCACAATAAGTTCCTACAAGATCGCTTCTTCCATCAACTACGCCTACAGCATAAAAATCTATATAGCCTTGTCTAAGCCCTTTTAAAACATGCAAAGCCTTTGAAGTAGCTCCTATTACGATACAAGGCTCACCTGCATCGGCTTTTTTAGAAAAATCAAGAAACATCCTTTTTGAAATTCTAAGACTTCCTATCAGCAAACAAGAGATAACCGCATCTATTAAAATCACGCTTCTTGGAAAAGGATTAAACACATCTGAAAATGTAAAAAATATCACAGAAAATGACAAAACAGAAGATATATGAACTAGAAAAATTTTTCTAGCCTCATTTAGTCCAAAAAACCTCCAAGGCACCTTATAAATTTTAAAAATCCACATAAAAAATAGCTTTAAAAAGAGCATAAGAGCGCCGCTTATATATAGACTGCCCTTAAAATATTCAGGTATTATGCCACTAAATCTAAGTAAATACGCGCAATAAAACGAAGCTACAAATATAAAGATATCAAAGCTTAGAAAAAATATTAGCCTCTTTAGCTTAGTAGCTTTAAACATCTACAAATTTTCCTTCACTATTTTAACAACTAAATCCAAACTCTCATCGCTCATCGAAGTACCGCTAGGCAGACAAATTCCGCGAGAGAAGAGATCTTCACTAGTGCCGTCTACAAAACTCAATGCACCTTTAAACAGAGGCTGCAAATGCATAGGCTTCCATAGAGGTCGGCTCTCAATATTTGCTTTAAAGAGAGCATCGATAACTTTTAAGTGATCGTTTTTACCTTTAAAAAGCGCTGTTGCAAGCCATCTATTTCCGCGAGAGTTCTTAATCTCAGGCATAAATTCAATTTCCTTTAAACTCTCTTGATACCTTTGAAAAATTTCACGCTTTTTAACTACTCTATCTTCCAAAACCTCCATTTGTGCCACGCCGATAGCACCTAAAACGTTACTTAAGCGGTAGTTATATCCGTAGTCTTCATGCTCGTAGTGTAAAAATGGCTCTCTAGCTTGAGTCGAGTAAAACCTCGCCTTTTCTACTAAATTTTCATCTCCTACTAGCATACCGCCACCGGAGGTTGTTATGATCTTATTTCCATTAAAGCTATAAACTCCAAGCGTTCCAAACGTGCCAAGAGCTTTTTCGTCATAAAACCCACCAAGAGCTTCTGCGGCATCTTCTACTATGGCAATATTTTCATTTTTACAAATTTCAACTATCTCATCCATCTTGCAAGCCTGACCGTAAAGATGAGTCAAAATCAGGGCTTTTGGTTTTTTTGGAAGCTCTAAAATAGCCTTTTTGAGCATTTTTGGACTTAAATTCCAACTCTCATCTGAGTCTATAAAAACAGGAGTGGCATTTTGATAGAGTATCGGAGAAACCGAAGCTATAAATGTAAAGCTAGAAACAAGGACAAAATCCCCCTGCTCTACGCCTAAAACCCTAAGTGCCAGATGAAGTCCAGCCGTGCCAGAGCTAAGGGCAAGAGCGTCCTTTGCGCCCGTATAAGCCTTGACGCTATTTTCAAATTTATTTACATACTCGCCAAGTGGCGCTATATAATTGCTTTTAAAAGCTTCCGCTATATACTCTTGCTCTCGCCCACTCATATGTGGCGGGCTTAAAAATACTCTTTGCATTATTCCTTCTTTGTTTTCTTCAAATTCTATTATTTTTTATCAAATTTTAGTCCAAATTTCTCATTTTTTTAGCAGGAATTCCGTATGCTACGACATTTTCTTCTATATCTCTTACTACAACACTGCCTGCACCGATTACCGAATTTGCACCGATTTTGATATTTTGTATGACGCTTGATCCAATTCCAACATGACTTAAATCCCCTACTTTAACGCCCCCGGCCAGTGCCACATTAGGACTGATATGCGCAAACTCTCCGATAACACAGTCATGCTCTACAACAGCTGCCGTATTTATGATAGCACCCTGCTTTATGATGGCATGAGCGTTTACTACAGCTCTTGGCATGATTACGACTCCACAACAAATTTTAGCACTACTACTTATAACCGCACTTGGATGAATCAAGCTTACGACATTAAATCCAGCTTTCTGCACGACATCTTGAAGCTTTTTTCTAGTGTTATTATCACCTATAGCTACGATAACATCGGCCTTTTTAAGCTCAGGGCTAAATTTTAAGATATTTTTACCGTCAAATTTAACGTCATCCAAAAACCAAATTTTCTCATACCCGCACTCTGCGGCGATATCGGCTACAACTGCGCCATGCCCGCTGCATCCGTAAATATAAATTTCAGTTTGTTCCATCAAATTTCTCCGTCGTCACATGCCCCTCTTTACTCACTCCGCTTCTGTTAAGCACCTTTTTAACGGTCATCAAAGCTATTTTAACATCCATTGTAAAGCTTAAATTTTCTACATACTCAACGTCAAATTTAAACTTCTGCTCCCAGCTTATCGCATTTCTGCCATTTACCTGAGCAAGCCCCGTAATACCCGGCCTTACATTATGTCTTTTAGCCTGTCTAGCATTGTAAAGAGGCAGATA
Source organism: Campylobacter sp. RM16189 (assembly GCF_012978815.1). Classification (NCBI taxonomy): domain Bacteria; kingdom Pseudomonadati; phylum Campylobacterota; class Epsilonproteobacteria; order Campylobacterales; family Campylobacteraceae; genus Campylobacter; species Campylobacter sp. RM16189. The sequence goes on from NZ_LIWR01000004.1 coordinate 68,946, forward strand.
TTCTATAAGAAGCGGACGAGGTCCGATGAAGCTCATATCGCCTTTTAGCACGTTAAAAAGCTGAGGAAGCTCATCTAAGCTAAGGCTTCTAATCGTTTTGCCAAATTTAGTTAGCCTCTGTTCATCCGGCAAAAGCTCGCCATTTTCGTCTCTTTCCTCACTCATTGTCTTAAATTTATAAATTTTAAATATCTTTGCATTTAGACCCGGCCTAGCTTGAGTAAAAATCACGCTTTTACTTAGTTTAAAGTAGATTAAAATCGCAACCACAATCATAATAGGCAAAGTAATAGTTATCAAAACAACGGAGCCTAAAATGTCTAAAAACCTTTTAAAAAACGCTTTATACATCGATAAATTTCCTATACGCCTCAATATATTTTATAGCGATATCTCTTTCGTCAAACTCTTTTTCTACCATTGCTCTGCCATTTGCACCCATTTTCTTAGCCAAATTTTCGTTATCCAATAAAATTTCAATCTTTTTGGCTAAATCTGGAGCATTTCTTACCTCGCAAAGTAAGCCGTTTATTCCGTCTATCACAGCCTCATTACATCCGCTGACATTACTTGCAACTACCGGCACGCCCACACTCATAGCTTCCAAAATAGTCCTAGGAAAGCCCTCGCGGTAGCTTGGAAGAGCAAGTAAAAAGCTAGATTTTAAAAGCTCTGCAATATCGTCTCTTGCACCTAGATAAAGGACATCCCCGCTTCTTAAAAAGCTCTCATTAGCAGTGCTTTTATTGCCATCAAAACCCTCTCCGACATAGACAAATTGAGTATCGCTGCGGTGTTTTAGGATTTTTGCAGCTTCATAAAACTCTTTAACTCCCTTGTGCCACATAGCACGCCCTATCATCAAAACGACTTTTTTATCGCTTAAATTTACGCCATTTACGATATTTGGATCAAATTTTTTGCTATCCACTCCGACACTTTTAATTTTTATAATCTTTTCCGATTTGATCAAATTTCTTTCCAAAAAATATCTAGGATCAGCCTCATTTATAAATATACAAGCGTCACTTAAATTTAGAGCTCTTTTATAAAGCATCTCTATAGCTATACGTATCAACCTTGTCTTTAAATCACTATCTATATAAAAGCTTCCAAGCCCTTCGACTAAATTTATAATATGTTTTATACCGGCTTTTTTGGCGGCAAAGGTTCCAAATACATTTGATTTATGTGCCGAAGTTTGCAGTAAATCCAAATTTAGAGTGCGTAAAATTTCGCTAAGCTTATTTGAATTATCTATCACTACAAACGGATTTAAGCTAGCACGGTCAAGCTCGTATGTAACACAATTAAACTCATTTTCAAGCCGTTTTACATATTCGCCCTTTGGACAAATGGCAAAAACTTCATGTCCAAGCTCTTTTAAGGCTCGCATTATTGGGCTTCTAAAGTGATAGATGCTCATATCGGCATGGGATAAAAAACCGATTCTAGCCATTAAAATTAACCTTTTTATTTATCAAATTTAGATTTTATACACTAATTATTTCAATAATTTATAAATTTTAACCGCACCGTTTAATACAACCGGCTCAAAGAGCTCTTTATCAAAATTTTCAAATACAAAAAGCTGGATATAAGTCGAGTTTAATGCATTCTCATCGATTATTAAAAATCTCCTATAATCCTTCATATATACAACATAAACTTTAGCGCTTGAATCTATCTTATAAGGCTTTACTACAAGCTTGTCTTTTTCATCGTAACTTGTCTCAAAATATGTATTTATAGGCACTATCTCGCCATTATAAATTAGCTTAGAAGCGTCATTTGACATGATAAAACCTCCGCCTATATCAACACCTTCGCTTTTTATAGCATAAGGAGCGCCTATATAAAAAAGCACATTATCATACTCCGCCCCACTAGTTAAATCAAGCCTTGAAAACTGCAAAACGACAGGAAATATATGCATCATCGCATCTGGCAGATAAAAATATATATCTCTTGTCTTTTTAGGCAGATTAAAATTATTGTTATTTAGCGAATTTAAAAAGGCATTTGCATTTGTAGCATTATAATCTTGCATCATTTTTGCTAAATTTGAGCCAAATCTCTCAGTAAAATTACGCTCCGTATACTCCACCTCAAGACGAGCCATATTGGCTGAGCTGATTTGTTTTTCTCCAAGCGCAAAACTAACTGCGAAATTATCTCTACCAAGGTGCTTTCCGCCGTCAATCAAACTCTTAACATCAGCATAGTAGCGAATCGGATAGCCATAATCCCACCAAGCAAGAGCATAATCCTCTCTATCAGCCACAAATTTTAATTTATCCAGACTCTCAACTTCTTGCCTATAAAACACCGTAGGAACCTTGTAGCCATATATGTGAAACAAACAAGGCAGAAGCGAAATAATGGATATAGTTAAGATTATACCTCTATTTAGCCATATATTTAGTTTGAATAAATTTATAGCCCAAACAACAAAATATCCAAATCCAATCGCCATAATAGGCACTGAGTATATAGTAAATCTAAGCCCGCCTTTTACAGCTAAAAATCCTAAAAATAGCATAGGAAGAGCGAGCAGAAAAGATCTTTTTTTAAAACATAATATAATTATTCCTGCTAAAGAGGCTGTGAAAGTGATCACATGCCCGCTTATACGCTGTGCAAATACTTCAAATTCCACTATCCCGGACTCCCTTATGGTCTGATTTACGTTAAAGTAGTGAAATGCCAGTCCGGAGCTTTCAGGCACGCTTCTAAATACATAAAATTTCAGTTGAAAAAGTATAGGATTTAGACCACCTGTGACAGCAAAGAGCAAAATAGCAAGGATTCCAAGGGCGGCTATGCTTTTTTGATTCCATAAATTTGGTCTAAAATAGATTAGTAGATAGATGGTTAATATAAGTGAAATTTTAATGTAAAAATTTATATAGGTAAGAGCTATTATCATAAAGATAAGCGCTTCGTAGTTTAGCTTATTATTTCGATCAAAAATTAAGGTATAGAGCAAAAACATACCTATAGTAGCGAAATTTAGCGAGTATGAGCTAGGATACCACCAGATATAAATCAGCATAAAAATAGGCACAAATATCAAATTTACTCGATTTTTTTGCTCTACCAAACGCACCATCGACCAGATGACAAACATCGGCAAGACTATAGTAAGCATATCGGTATCATAATACCCTGCCATTGTGCGATTATAGTAGCTATTAGCTATACTTGCCAAAAGAGCGGCTATGAAACCAGCTCTAGTTACGCCATATTCGCGTGCTATCAAGATAATAGGAACAACAATTAAGGAGCTAAAAAATACGCTCATATACAAGATAGTGGTTTCAAAAGAAAATGGCAGAATTTTAGCTATGACGTAAGTAAGAGTAGAAAGCGAGCTTCCATAGTAGCTAAGGTCATTTGGCTGATGAAATCCGGCTATCATATCACGCGCGCCCTCGGCGAATGCATAGCCGTCATTGGTGCTAATCATAAGCTGATTATTCCAAAAAAACGACTCATAATCGCTTGCCCAATATACCCAATAAAACCTACAGGCAACACTAAAAATAAATGCCAAAGAGATTAATAAAAATGTCTGTTTTGAAAATTGAATACTCTTTAAGCTCTTTAAAAATTCACCTATCATTGTTTCCTTCCAAATACTCAATAAGCTGCCTTGTTATCTCTGTTTTATCAAAATTTTTAATGCGATTATACGCTTTTTTTTCATATTTTTCTCTAAGTTTTTCATCATCAAGCGCTTTTTTCATAGCCTCTAGCATACCTTTTTCATCATCAACGCCTACTAAAACACCAAATTCATCATCACCCAAAAGCTCTCTTGCTCCGCTTTGATGATCTGTTGATATTATAAATTTCTCACATGCCAAGCCCTCTAAAAGCACATTTGAAAAGCCTTCAAAGCGTGAAGCGCAGACTAGGCAAGAGGCGTTTTTGATAAATTTAAATGGATTTTTTTGAGCTCCAAGCAACTTAACTCCATCATTTAGTTTAAGTTTATCTATGAGACTTTGAAGCTCATTATGCAAATTTCCCTTACCTAAAATTCCAAGAGTAGCCCTAGGATCATCTAAATTTGAGATTATTTTAATCAACATAGCCTGATTTTTTCCGCCATCAAGTCGTCCAATATTTATAAAAAAAGGTATAAAATCACTTTCATAATGCTCATTTGCAAGCTCTTTTATGCTTTCTAAATTAACAGCGTTATATAGCACTCTTACCTTTTTTTCATCACAGCCAAAATTCTCAACCAAATCCCTAGCATTCCCATTCGCATTGGCTAAGATTAAATCGGCTCTATTGTAAAGAAGCTTGATAAGAAATTTATTTGCTCTCCCGCTGATTTTTTTGCCGTATATTATAGAGGGACAGCTTCTCTCGCTTATGACCATTCTCCCCTTTAAGCCAAAAATTCTAGCCATTAAAGCGATATAGCAAGGGCGGTTCATCAACACAAAGTGCCTATCTATACTTAAACTCTCGCACAATTTTTTATATTTTAAAGCTAATTTAGGCAGAGTAAAAAATAATCTAAATATCTTTTTTATACCGCTTTCATAGGGATTTGAGTTCTCTATGAGGTGAATTTTTACTTGAGGAGGAATTTCATAAGATATGACATCGCTCATAAGAATCAGATGCACTTCATACTCTTTGGCAAGTCCGGTAAGTAAATTTGATACTACTCTCTCAGCGCCTCCTGGCCCCATAGAGTATAGGAATACGGCTAGTTTTATCACTTGACCACTACTTCTTCCACAAAATTTTGCCACTTTTGCATGACATTATCTATCCTAAATTTATCTAAATCTTTTCTTGCGTTTTCTACAAGAGTTTGGCGTAAATTTTCATCTTTTATAAGTCTTGTTAGCTTCTTAGCCATCTCCTCTTTGTTTTCACCCTTAAACAAAAGCCCGCTTACCTCATCATTTATAAGCTCCTTGCCTCCGACCGTATCGCTAGAAAGTCTTGCGCAATCAAAATTTGCAGCCTCTATCAATACATTTGAAAGCCCTTCACTACGAGAAGATGATACAAATATTTTAGAGCGCTCATAGTATGGCTCTATCTCCTCGATATGTCCTAAAAATTTGATATTCAGCCCAAGCTCATCGGCTAAATTTTTTAGCTCAGCTCCAGCAGAGCCCTCTCCTGCTATCTTTATCTCCCAGCCCTCTAAAATCTCTTTATCTATCTTTGCTAGAGCCTTTAGATATAGATCATAGCCTTTTACAAATTCAAGCCTGCCCACACTTAATATGATATTTTCCTTTGCAAGCCCCTTGGAGTCCTTTAAAAAAAATGGATTATGCAGTATGACCCTATTTTTTATAAATTTATAGTAATCGATATCGTTTTGAGTTAGCACGCTAAGGCCATCCACGTTTCTATATGCAATATCCCTGATAAATCTAAATTTCAATGACTTTAGGTGCTCATTTTCATGGTGTTCGCTAGCTATATGCTTAAATCCAAGTCCGAAATTTGCCGCTACGCAAGCTACATTTGTCCAATCTATAAAGCTTATTATGACATCTGGCGCAATATTTTTAAAGCAACTCCTGAGCGCTGAAATCTTTCTAAATTTATTTAATATCTTACTTTTACCGTAAATTTTAAGATGATGAAAGATTACTTCAGAAGGAAATTTATAATACCCTAAATCCTCCTCAAGGACTGCTATATGCACCTCATTTTGCTTTGCAAACCCACTAGAAATAGCGCTTAAAACGCGTTCTGCACCACCATTTCTAAGTGCTGCTATAACAAATAAAATTCTCAATTCACACCACCTCTTTAATCATATTCAGCCATTTTTCATATATATTATCCACGCTAAACTCATCAAGTCTAGTTCTGGCATTTTTGCAAATCTCATCTCTTTTTGCGCCATCTTGAATTAGATTTAAAACCATCTCACTCATTATCTTATCATCGTTTATTTCGCATAAAAACCCGTCAAATCCATGCGTTATAAGCTCTTTTGCACCGCTTGTCTTAGTAGCAACCCTTGCACAATCATAGCCAATTGCCTCTATTAGCGTATTTCCAAGCCCTTCAACAATAGAGGTTGAGATTAAAATTTTAGCCCTTTTATAAAGTTTCTCAACATCTGCCACATTGCCTAAAAACTCGACTTGCGCTCCAAGCTGTTTAGATAGCATTTGCAGTTTTTCCCTCTGTTCGCCATCTCCAGCAACTATAAATTTATAGCCATAATTCTTTAAATTTGCAGCCACTCTTACAAACATCGCACAGTTCTTTAGCATATTTAAACGCCCGACAAAAATCACTAAATTTTCTTTTAAGCCGCTTAGTTCATCATCATTGTTACTAAAACCAGGATTATATATAACTTCTACATTTTTACAAAATTTAGAATAATATCCTTTATCCTCTTTTGTCAGTACACTAAGCGCATCTGCAAAAGGATAAAAGATATATTTTAAAGCTTTAATAATCGGTTTTTTCGGGGCATTAAAGCTGGTATGTTCGCTGATTATAACAGGAGTTTTTAAACCCGCACTACTCATTAAAACCAAAATATTAGTACTATCCAAAAAGGATATAACAGCATCAAATTTATCATCTTTTAGCATCTTTCTTAAAGAGGCAAATTTGCTAAAACGCTTCTTTAAATTTCGTAAAAATCCAAGATCGCCAACACCTTGATTTAAATTTACAAGTTTTACTCTGCTATCAATCTCGTAAAATGGCTCGTCGCTATCAAATTTAGCTAGCACCACCTCGTTAGTCTCACTAAATTTAGAAGCGATTATAGAGCACACCCTCTCAGCTCCACCACATCTTAGAGTCGAGATTACAAACAAGATTTTCATATCCCAAACCTCTCTTTTATCTTGACTCTAAGCTTAGACAGACTTTGTAAAAACGGGCTTGGAAGAGGACTAAGCAACAAAAATATAAAAGCCTCTTTATTAAATTTGATTCTTAAACTCTTAAATAAACACTCATACATAAGTGCATATTTGCCAGCTATCTTGGCGTAATATGCGGCATTTTTATATTGAAGCGCTAAAAATTCAGGCGCCATCACGCTTGCTATTTCGTGGCATAAATTTGCTGTTTTTAAATAGGCATTAGCAACTTTGCTAGCATATTTGGCTGCATTTGCCGTAGCGCTGTCCGAGCGAGCTATCCTATATATGTAAAGCGGTTTTTTATGATAATAAACTAAATCTTCAAAAAACCTAATATATAGCTCGTTTTCTCCCCCAAAACTCTTCTCGTCCAATCGAAAATTCTCTATAAATTTACGAGAAAAAAGCTTAAAATACTCTCCGCTTATCCTGCCGCAATGATAGTCTATCTTACTCATCTCGCAGCTTTTTTCATATGGATTTCTACCTGAAATTTTCCCGCTTATTTTTTCATTTATCTCACAAACGCAATCTGCAAAAACAGCACTATATCCTTGTTTTATAAAGTCAAAGCACTCGCTAATAGCGGTTAAATAGAGCTCATCATCATCATCAATCAGGCAGATAAACTCACCACTACAAATATCAAAGCCGTTATTCTTATTTCCATTTGGACCCTTTTCGTGGGTTTCGTTCACCACATATTTCACTCTAGGATCTTTTAAATTTTGACAAAACTCACTAGTGCCATCACTGCTCTTATCATCGGTTATTATGATCTCTAAATTTTTATAAGTTTGATTAAGAGCTGAATTTAAAGCCTTTTTTAATAGATCAATACGGTTAAACGTTGGAATTATGACACTTATTAAAGGCTCTTTTATATTCACGTCTTGTCCTTAAAAATTCTCTCATAACCTTTAAATTTAGCCTCGTATCTAGTTGCTAAGATATATTTAAACGATTTAAATAAGGCTTTTAAATTTATCTTGGCATACCCGCGTTCATCGCGCTCTGCATTGATATTTGAATCGCTTAGATCAATAGGATGAGCAAAAATATCGCTAAAATACATATTAAGCTTATTTGATGTCAATAGATAACTCCATAAATCGGCTGTACAGACCGCTCTTTCGTGCGTTTCAAGCAAGGCTTTAGCACTATCTCTTGTCACTATATAAGCAGCTGCCCTATAAATACTCACAAATGAGTGCTTTGAAACCATGTAAAAATTATCTTCTATCTTCTTTCCAAAGGTCGAAAATCTGCCTGCAAGTCCATCTTGACAGCCACAAATCAAAATTGAGTTTTTATCTATTTTATCCGCTAGTTCAAATGCGTTTTTTATACCCTCATCATCCCCTATAACATCATCTTCAAATATTAGTGCGAATTTAGCACCACTATTTAAAAACTCCTCATAAGCACTCATATGAGAGAGACTACAACCAATCTCGCCGGGACTTAAAAGCCTATTATAAGCCTTAAAACTCCTAAGCGCGTATCCAAAATACTCCTTGGCACTCATAACCCTGCCGTCAATCGCATCGATAATATTAAATTTATCATAACTTGCAAAGCGATTTTTAAGAGTCTCTCGTCTAGCATCGTCCTTTTTAAGAGAGATTAAAAATAGGCTATTTTCCTGCATTCAAAAGCCTTTTAAATTTAAAAATAATCTTATTTATAACAATTTTTTGTTCAAACCTATTAAATATCAAAAACAAGTTAACAACGTATCCAAAAATCAAAAATATAACAGAATACAGAATAAATTGTGTCCAATTTTTAATATCAATAAAGCTGCTAAATATAAAAATAATGAGAGATAAAACTACGAAAATAGCTAAATTTTTAAGATATACCCCATAAAATGTAGTAAGTTTTAGCTTTAAATTTAAAGCAGCATTTATAAGGTCAAAAAATAGTATACGGATACTATAAAAAACAGCTCCTATAATAGCCACTCCATATACTCCGTAATCGCTAAATTTTAAAATGAAAATTTGAGCGATTATAGTACTAACCCCTAAAATAGTGTTTGCAATAGCCGGCCTACGAAGCTTATTGGTCGCACTATCAAGGTTAAAAAGTGCAAATGCATAGCTTATGAAGACAATCGGAACAAGCGTTATCATAGAAAGATTATATATTAAACTTATCTCGTCAATACTCTTAAACGGTAGCCAAAGGGTGTAAAATTCTCGCCCAAATACTACGAAAATAGCTGCAGGAACGCTCATTAAAAATGCTATCACTCGCATTGAAAATTTAGTCTCGTTAATCAAAGCTAAAAGATTGCCTTTTGAATAAAGCTCTACAAATTTAGGCGCAAAAACCCCGCTAAGCTGAGCCACAAAACTCTCTAAAATAATAGGAGCCGCCTTTGATACGGCAAGAAGTCCGGTTACATTGGCATTTATAAAGATATTACATATAAACAGATCCATTCCAGTCATCAACACGCGATTTAAAGCATTAAAACTATTCCAAATGCCAGATTTTAAAAGCTCTTTTATCTTCTTAAAATCAAATTTAGACATATCAAATTTTAGCTCCGGCGTGATACGAGCCGATATAAATATAGTGCTTAAAAAGACAAAAATAGAGGTCACAAGTGCCGAAATAGCGATATATGAGATCATCGGCTTAAAAAAATAGAAGAAAAAAACTATCAAAATAGCCAAAATTGCACTTGAAATTGCATTTCTAATAGATAGCAGATAAAGTTTATTTTTAACAAATGCAGATACAGTAATAACCCCGTTAAATAGTCCTACGCAGAAATTTATAAAGTAAAAAACAAAGGTTAATTTAACATCATTCTCTAAATTTTCAGGCACGTTTAAAACACTACTTAAATTTATAATAAAAATCGCCGAAAGCAGCACTACTAAGATAGAAAAAAATATATTTACGCTTAAAACAGACGAGTAGTAGATATTGGCCTTGGCAATATCGCCTCTATGCCACTCGTAAGCGACAAAGCGACCACTAACCGAATTTATAGCCACAGTAACAACAGAAGCGTATGAAACTACAGCGTTAGAAAGAGCGACAAAGCCATAAGCCTCGTTGCCAAGGCTCTTTAAGATATAGGGGGTTAAAAAGAAATTTATCCCCAAGGATATTATAAAAACTACAATTGAGCTAATCAGATTGATAAGCACTATAGTCTCGCATCGGCGTCCGGATAGATATTTTTGATATCGTAAACTAGGACGTTTTTAAATTTTAGCCCCTTAAATTTATCATGTGCAACAGCGATAATCACGCAGTTATAATCATTTTCGTCATAATTTTTTAACGGAGTTATGCCATACTCCCTCTTTACTTCCGCCTCATCCACCCAAGGATCGTATACATCAACTGTGCAGCCAAAATCCTTAAGCTCATCTATCACATCTATAACACGAGAATTTCTAATGTCAGGGCAATTTTCTTTAAAGGTAAGCCCTAAAACAAGCACCTTTGCACTGCTTATGGTTACGCCTTTTTTGATCATCAGTTTTATAACTTGAGATGCCGCGTATTTTCCCATATTATCATTTATCCTACGACCAGCTAAAATCATTTCCGGATGAAAGCCAAGCTCTTGAGCCTTATGTGTAAGATAATATGGATCTACGCCTATACAATGGCCTCCAACAAGCCCTGGGCGGAAATTTAAAAAATTCCACTTAGTGCCGGCAGCCTCTAAAACAGCCGATGTATCTATGTTCATGCGCTCAAATATCATCGCAAGCTCGTTTATGAAGGCGATATTGATATCGCGCTGAGTATTTTCTATGACTTTGGCTGCTTCCGCCACCTTTATACTTGGCGCCTTATGAGTGCCTGCCGTAATTATTGAGCGGTAAACCTCATCCACTTTGTCTGCGATTTGCGGAGTGGAGCCGGAGGTAATCTTTTTTATTTTTGTTACAGTGTGCTCTTTGTCTCCCGGATTTATACGTTCAGGTGAATATCCGCAGTAAAAATCTTGATTAAATTTCATTTTGCTTATTCTTTCAAGTATTGGCACGCAAATCTCTTCTGTAACTCCTGGATAAACGGTGCTTTCATATACTACTATGTCACCCTTTTTCAAAACCTTTGCGACACTTTCACTTGCTTTTATTACAGGGGTTAGATCCGGTCTTTTATTTTTATCTATCGGAGTTGGAACTGTAACGATAAAGAAACTGCAATCCTTGATATCCTCTAAATTTGTACTAAATTTCATTGAATTTTTTATCGCTTCACTCATCTGCTCGCTATTTAACTCAAGAGTGCGATCAAATCCTCTTTTAAGCTCTTCTATACGAGTATTATTTACGTCAAATCCCACCACTTCATACTTCTTGCTAAAAGCAGCCGCCAAAGGCAGCCCCACATAACCAAGTCCGATAACAGCTATTTTCATATATTTCCTTTATTTTAAACTCTAACGCCTATTTGAAAATAGGTAAATCCAAGCTCTTTTAAAATTTTTGAATTGTATTGATTGCGACCGTCAAAAATAAACGGGTTTTTAAGCCTTTTCTTCATCTCGTCAAAGTCAGGCGACCTAAACTCACTCCACTCAGTCACAAGAATCAAAGCATCGGCATCATCTAAAGCATCATACTTGCTTTTTGCATATTTTATTTTAGAATGTGTTAGATATTTTTTGGCCTCATTTACCGCCTTTGGATCGTAAGCCACAATATTTGCACCTGCATTTTCAAGTAAATTTATAAGAGTTAGCGAGCTAGCCTCTCTCATATCATCTGTATTTGGCTTAAAGGCAAGCCCCCAAATGGCAATCTTTTTATCTTTTAAATTTCCGTTAAAATACTTAAAAATTTTATCGAAAAGAACTCGCTTTTGAGCCTTGTTTCTCTCCTCAACCGCATTTAAAAGCTTAGGCTCGAAATCATTTTGCTTAGCAGTATAGATTAAAGCCTCGACATCTTTAGGAAAACAACTTCCTCCGTATCCGCATCCTGCATAGATGAAGCTATATCCTATCCTAGAGTCGCTTCCTATGCCTTTGCGCACCAAATTTACGTCCGCTCCGACTCTTTCGCATATATTTGCTATCTCGTTTATAAAGCTTATTTTGGTTGCTAGCATAGCATTTGCGGCATATTTGGTCATCTCGGCAGACTTTACGTCCATATGGATAAATCTATCGTGATTTTTCATAAAAGGAGCGTAAATTTCACGCATAACCTCTTCCGCCCAACCTCCATTTGAGCCCACTACCACACGATCGGGCTTTAAAAAATCCTCAATCGCAGCACCCTCTTTTAAAAACTCAGGATTGCTCACAACCTCAAATTTTATATCCAAATTTCTTTTTTTTAGCTCTTGGGCTATGATATTTTGCACCTTTTCACCTGTACCTACAGGAACAGTTGATTTATCCACTACGATTAATGGCTTATTCATATTTTCGCCTATACTTTTTGCAACCTGCAAAACATATTTTAAATCAGCCTGCCCGTTAGCTCCCATAGGCGTGCCAACAGCTATAAATATCACATTTGCATGATCTAAAGCCTCTTTTATATCGGTGCTAAATTTAAGAGTTTCGTTAACAAAGCACTCGGCGACCATCTCGGTAAGCCCCGGCTCATATATAGGCACTATTCCTTGCCTGAGGTCATTTATCTTATTTTCATCCACATCTACACAAATTACACTATTTCCCATTTTGGCAAGACACGCACCACTTACAAGACCCACGTATCCGGTGCCTATAACAGCTATTTTCAAAAATATTCCTTGAAGTTTTATTAAGCTTAGATTATACCTTTTTTAGGTTTATTAAATTTTAAATTTAGTTGAATAAATTCAATTCAAAAGATGTGAGACTAAAAGCTTTTACGCTCTTTTCTCCCACTCAAGAGCCGTTTTGATTATAAATTCCAAGCTATCTCTCTTGGGAGTCCAGCCGGTTAGCTTTCTAAGCTTATTTGCATTTGATATTAACACTGCAGGATCACCCTCTCTCCTGGATGAATTTATAACTTTAAAATCTACTCCGCTCACTCTCTTTGTGGCCTCTATAACGCTTTTTACACTAAACCCGTATCCATATCCGACATTAAAAATCTCGCTACTATTGCTATCTATATATTTAAGTACGGCAAGATGAGCGTCTGCAAGATCATTTACATGTATATAATCTCTCACGCAAGTGCCATCTTTTGTAGCATAATCGTTTCCAAAAATTTTCATATTTTCAAGCTTTCCAAGAGCTGTTTGCGTAGCTACTTTAATTAGATGAGTTGCGTTTGGATAATTTTGACCTATAAGGCCCTCTTCATCGGCTCCGGCTACATTAAAATAGCGCAAAATAGCAAATTTAAAGCTACTATTTGAAGATGCATAATCTTTTATGATCTGTTCGCTCATTAACTTAGAGTGCCCATATGGATTGATAGGATTTGTAGGGCTTAATTCGCTAACTTCAGGAGTGTCGGCCTCTCCGTAAACGGCAGCCGTAGAGCTAAAAATAAATTTATTCACGCCAAATTTTTTACAATAGGTCAAAATTCTAGCCACGTTTGCAGTGTTATTTAGATAGTATTTTAAAGGCTCTCTAGTGCTTTCAAGAACCTCTATAAAAGCCGCTAAATGAATAACGGCTTCAAATTTTCCATTATAAAAAATTTTAGTTAAATCATCCTCTAAATTTATATTTATAAACTCAAATTCACCCATGCTTTTAATGGCATGTATGGCGGCTATCGAGCCCTTTGAAAGATTGTCTATTACGGTTATTTTATGCCCACCCTCTTTAAGAAATGATTTTAGAACGTGAGAGCCTATATATCCGGCTCCTCCAGTAATTAAGATATTCATTTAAAAACCTTATTATAAAATTTAGTAATTTTATCAAAATTCTATTAATAAAGGCCAATAAAACATTTGGCACATTTAATTGCATTTAATATTTATTAATTAATATTATACTAATTTATACATAATCAAAAAACATTATATTAAAGACTACTTTAATATATTTTTACTCAATTGTTATTAATTAAATATTTATTATATAGTTACTTTTTAACGAAAAATTTAAATTTTATTCAACTTTTTCGTTAAAAATTGATTTAAGTCAATTAATCTCTCATTTAAATGTAATATTATTACGAAATATTAATCTATCTATAAGGAGGTTTTTTGAAAGTCATAGAAAAAGCTAAAAAGCAACCCTATTTCTTGGCTACATTAATCCTTGTGATTAGCATAGGTGTTGTTTTGGGGCATGGACTTTATACCTTCGTATATGCAAAAGGTTTTTCATATATGAGTGATGATCCATCAGCTTGTAAAAACTGCCATGTTATGAATCAGGTGTTTGAAAGCTGGGAAAGAGGTGGGCATCAACACGTTGCAACATGTAATGATTGTCATGTTCCTCATGATTTCATAGGCAAGTGGATGATGAAAGCTGAGAGTGGTTTTGGTCACAGCTATGCTTTTACTGCTAAAGACAACCCTGTGCCTTTTAGCGCTAATGCAAAGAGCAAAAAGGTAATTCAAAACAACTGTATAGAGTGCCACGGAGAATATGCTGCGACTTCGGTTAATGCCAAAGCTCACGGTGGAGATCCAAATATACAAAACGAATCTTTAAGTTGTGTCTCTTGTCATAGGCAAGTCGGTCACGCTCATAACTATTAAAATCAAGGAGTTACAATGAAAAATAAACTATTGTTTAGTATAATTTTTATTCTAGCTGTTATCGGCGGTGCAGGAATGTTCGCACTATTTAGCGATATCAGTGAGAAAAAGGCGCAAGAGAGGCACTACCCTCTAATGCTTAACAAGGTTAGTGACCTAAACCCTGATATCAGAGAGTGGGGCAAAAATTTCCCGACTCAATATGATGATTCAGTAGCGATGAAAGATATCTTTTTTGAGACACCTTTTGCCGGCTCGGTACCTTACAGCAAGCTCATGAGATGGCCTGCCGCTACCGTTTTTTGGCAAGGATATGCATTTGCGGTAGATTATAACAGACCTAGACTTCATTTTTATTCTCAAATCGATCAAATCGAAACTATGAGAAATAATAAAGAGTATCTAAACGCTCACGGCCTTCCTGCATTTAATGGACAACCTGGTTTTTGTGTAAACTGCCATACAGGTCACCTAACAGCCATAATAAACGATCCTAGCTATACAGTATTACGCACAGATCCGACAGAATCAAGCAAGCAAGATATGCCTTTCTTTGATATTGACAAAGAGAATGGAAAAGCAAGAAAAGAGGCTTGGGCTAAGATGAATGCTATTCCATATTTTGATGTAATGAAAATGGTCGAGCAAAAACACGGCAAAGATGCCTACGGCGGCTCTCACTTAGGATCAAGCTGTGCAGACTGTCACCATCCTGATGATATGAGCTTAAGAGTTACAAGGCCAGGATTTGTAAATGCTATGGTTAAGCGCGGATACGAAGCTGATCTAAAACAAGGTATAAAGGCTACAAGAGCTGAGATGAGAAACTATGTATGTATGCAATGCCACGTAGAATACTATCCTGGAAAACAAGCCACTCTAGTATTCCCATGGTCAAAATGGCCTAAGGATGAGCCATTTAAAATAGAGATGTTTGATCAGCACTTCGACGAGATGCATGATAAAGGCCTATTCTTAGCGGATTATAAGCATAAACAAACCGATGCTAAAATGATAAAGATGCAGCACCCTGAGGCTGAGCTTCACACTACAAGTATTCACGCCAGAAGCGGAGTAACTTGCGTGGATTGCCATATGCCTTATAAGAGAGTGGGCGCAACTAAGGTTACAAACCATATAGTTCAAACTCCTTTTGCAGATATAACAGCAAGTTGTAAAACATGCCACATGCAAAGCGAAGGTGAGCTAAAAGAGAGAATTTCATTTATCCAAAATCGCCATGCTCACGAGCTTAGAAAATGCGAAAATGACCTACTATCTTTAATCGAAGATTTAAAAACAGCAAGAGTTGAACTGGCTAAACATAGTGATTTTTCAGGACTTGCACCTGATGAGCAGAAAAAATCTATAAGCGAAGCCTTAAAAGAGCCTCTATGGATGCACAGAAAAGCGCATATTAGATGGGATTTTGCGTTTAGTGAGAATAGCTACGGATTCCACGGTCCACAAGAGTCTGCTAGAATCATAGGACAATGCCAATCAATCGCAAGAGAAGGGCAACTACACCTAGCCAATACTCTATCTAAATACGGTATAACAATAGCTCTAACACAAACAGCTACCATACCTGAGCCACCTGCAAAAATTGAATTGCACCATGGTCTAGTCGGAACTCCTCCGTCAGACAGACTAAAGAAACTTGACGAAGACGTTAAAAATCTAAACTTTAAATAAACCATACCCCCGTCCGATCACTCGGGCGGAGGCTATTTTAATAAATTTTCCACTTACAAACTATCTTGAATATCTAAAAGTTTGAGAGAGAAGGAAATTTTATATAGTATTCTTTGTAATTAAAGTCTAAAGGCTGTAAATAGCCTATACGAATATTAAAAGTTATATAAGAATCGTAACTTACGTCCTCATACCTAACAACGGCTTTTATGCCATTAGAATCGCTACCAAGAGAATCAAACCACATTTGTCCATATCTATCATCAAACAAAAGTAGCATTATTGATTCTTTTTTAGTGTTATTGTTTCTTGTAGCACGCAATGCTGCTACAAAAAATTTTCCACAATTGCTATTATCTATAGTCTTCAAAAGATACACCTTATCAAGATTTTCCGACTTGGTTTTATCTTTTACATAGTTCATAAAAGTAGGTTTTTTCTCTATTGAATCGCTATCTATTTTTTCAACAATCCCTTTTTTAGTAAGCTCAGCAAGAAAATTAGAAATTGTTCTACTTTTACTTTCATGAAGCAGATCATAATTAGGCTTTAGTTCAAACTCTTTCATGACACTTATCATCCTAATATTCTTCATTCAGCTTAAAATTTATTTTAAATTCATTAAAAATACCAATAGGCTTAGTTGCAAATCTAACAATAAAGCCGCCAAACTGATGGTTTTCTTCTTTGTATTTTACATTTATAACTGCCATGTTGTCTTTTATAGACTCAAGCCAAACTCTACCATATTCGCCACTTACGACCATATAGACATAATTAATTTTATCAGTATCGTTAGAATCTAATATGCAACATATAGTAGCGACTTCTAATTTCACAAAACCACTACCATCAAAAGAAAACAATTTGTATTCTTTAATCTCTTCGCCCTCTGAAACTAACTGCATATATCCACTATCTACAAGCCACTTAAACAACTCATAATTATTTCTAGTTAAACTATTATCTAGCTGTAATTTAAAGTATTTTTTCACTCTTACTTCCTTGTTAAATTTAGTAATCTCTATAAAAATGATTTCTATAACAAATTGTAAATGGATTTTATACTAAATAAACTTATAAAAAACTTTTCTATAGAAATGAAATGCTAAATTTACCGGAAATAACAACAGAAGAAGAGAATAATAAATTTTTAGATACTGTCGCTTCAAACGTAAAGAAAATTAGGCAGGATAGAAGCTTAAGTCAGCTCGAAACCGCTCTTAGTATAGGGCAAGCATCAAGCGGATTTTACGCCAATATGGAAAACAACGCTCACGGCAAACACTTTAATCTGCTACATCTATTTAAACTATCCAAACTATTTAAATGTGATATTTGCGATTTTTTTAAGGATACCGAAATAAAAAATAAATAAAAATTTGACACCAACCCATATTTACAAATCTACTTTAATTCAACCGTAATTTATAAAACCTGAAAATAAGCATAAGTCACAACTCTTGAATTTAAGTCTTAAAAATTATAAAATTTAATACAAATTAATCCTTTCTAACTCTTACAAAAACAGGAAATCTAGGAAGTCCGTTTGCGGTTAAATTTTGAAATTTGTATGTTATCACTTCGCCGATTTTTGGTGGATTTATTCGCTCCTCATCGCTAAAGCCTGAGCCTATCTTAAAGCGCTTTTTATCGCTTGTTTCGCAGGTAACAGAGCCAAGCTTGCCTTTAAATTTGCCACTGCCTTCATTAAGTGAAACGACCTCGCACTCTGCGTCCTTAAATTTTTTATATTTCATATCGTTTTTACTTCTGCCGTGATAATAGGCTAAATTTGGCTTACGAACTACCACGCCTTCGCCGCCAAGTGCAATTATCTCATCTAGAATTTCTTCAAGATGGGCATTATCTCTTAATTTTATCTGGTTGATTATCTTTATTTTTTCGCCACTAAGTTCACTTTTTGATAGAAAATTTTGAAGTTTTTCAATGCGTTTAAGCAGTCCTTTTTCGCTACTTGGAGCGTCAAAAACGTAAAATTTTATCTCTTGCCAAGCCTTTTCATCTGGATTTTTATCCATCACTATAGACTGGATTTTTTCAAACTCACCTCGCTTCGTATAAAGCTCACCGTCAAGCGCAAAAGGCGGAAAATTCAAAGTAAAATTTTTAGGAGCATTTATCTTTTTGCCGCTTCTTGAAAGTAAATTTTCTCCGTCCCAATAAGCTCTAATGCCGTCAAGCTTTTCGCTTACTAGATATCCACTTACATCTCTTTGATCAAATTCACTAAGTTTTAAAAGCTCAAATTTTGTTTTTTTATCTGCTTGCTCGCTCGCCAAAGAAGGCAAAACAAAAGCAGCAAAAAACAGCAAAATAAGAGTAAAAATTCTCAAATTTTAACTCCGTAAAACTCGCAATACCACTCTATAAATTTCGCCACACCCTCATTTACGCTTGTGCTTGGCTTGTAGTCAAAGTCATCTATAAGCCCGCTTACATCGGCATATGTAGCAGGCACGTCGCCTGCTTGTATCGGCATGAAATTTTTCTTTATCTCGCGCCCGATTTTTATCTCGATAGCCTTTATATAATCCATGAGCTCGACTGGATTATTATTGCCGATATTGTAAATTTTATAAGGCGCTTTTGATGTTGCAGGATCCGGGTTTAAGCCGCTCCAAGAAGCATTTGGCGAGGCTGGGTTATCCACGCATTTGATTATGCCTTTTACGATGTCATCGATATAGGTAAAATCGCGCTTCATCTTGCCGTGATTAAAGACGTTGATAGCCTCGTTTTTAAGCGCAGCATCAACAAACAAAAATAGCGCCATATCAGGTCGCCCCCAAGATCCATAAACGGTAAAAAACCTAAGCCCGGTTGTCGGCAAACCAAAAAGATGACTATAAGTGTGAGCCATCATTTCGTTACTCTTTTTACTCGCTGCATATAGACTGATAGGGTGTTCGGTGCTGTGCTGAGTGCTAAAAGGCATCTTTTCATTTAGTCCATAAACCGAGCTTGAACTAGCATAAACGAAATTTTTTAGCTCAAATTTACGCGCACACTCAAGCAAATTTACAAAGCCCGCGATATTACTAGATACGTATGCATGAGGATTTATTAAGGAGTACCTAACCCCCGCTTGGGCCGCTAAATTTACCACGCAGTCAAATTTAAACTCACTAAAGAGCCTTTGTAAAATTTCAAGATTTTCCAAATCCGCCTTTATAAAGCGTAAATTCGGATATTTCTCAGATACTATGACCTCATTTTCTCTAATACTCTCTTTTTTAAATCCCGCAACCTCAAGACGTGCATATTTTAAATTTACATCGTAGTAATCGTTAATATTATCAAACCCGACTACTTCATCTCCACGCTTTGCAAGCGCAAGAGAGAGATGAAATCCAATGAATCCGGCCGTTCCAGTTACTAAAATTTTCATCATTATTCCTTTTAATTCATACCGATTTTGTTAAAATTTGGCAAATTAATTTCACTCATCATCGAGGTTAATTTCCGGCAATCTCTCCTCAAATTTAGGCTGATTTTTAACCTTTAAATTAATCTCGTTAGCCTTTTTTACCATACCGCCAAGTCCGCTTTTAGTCAAATGATCTTCAAGCTCATCAATGCCTATGCGTTCTGACTCATTATCATCCTCTTCATCTTCATCAAATTCTCTAGCTACTATCTCGTAATCAAGCTCACCCTTTAGCCTTGCAAGTTCCATTTCTATGGCTTCACAAAATACTGGCGTATAACCCATTTGTGAGCATTTTTGAATCAAAAATTCACTCATGTCAGCTAAAAAGCTAGCATAATCGTCTTTTGTTAAATTTCCACGCAAAAGCTCATATTTTAAAAACAGCCAATATGTATTTAAAGTATCAGACTCGCAATATTCATTGATCTTGGCTATCTCACCCGCAAAAAACAGCTGCATAACCTGATCGCCATGAATATCATACTTGCCAGGCAAATTTAGACTCGCGCAAAGAGTATCAAGCTTTAGCCCGCTAACGGCACGAAAATCACTGATATGATCAAGCAAATCCAGATGAAAGCGACCATCATATCTGCTTCTATAATTTTCCCATTTATTTTTATTAAGCTCTTTGTTATCGCTTTCAAAATAGGCAGGGCAGCTTAGATTATAACGCATGGACCGCGTCATAATCATAGGCAGATCAAAACCGCGTCCATTAAAACTAATTAATCGCGGATTATACTCATTGATGAAATTTATAAATTTGGCCAAAATTTCCTGCTCATTTTCACCTTTCATTGTACTAACGCGTAAAAATCTGCCAAATTCATCTGCCATCACTGCAGATATTGCGACTACTTTATGAAACATCACTGGTAAAAACTCGCTTCCACTAGCCTCTTTTTGATCCCAAAATGCAGATTTACAAACATCCAAATCACTGCCTCTATATCCGTAAACTCTCCTTAAAAGCGCGGTATCAGGAACAGTTTCACAATCAAATACACAAATATAACTTTTAGACACTTCAAACCTTTTTTAGCCAAATATTTGTAAAATGATACCAAAAATAGTGAAATTAAGCGAAAAAATGAGCCAAGATTTAAAGAGCCAAAGCCTTAAAATAGCCATCATAAAACTCTCTGCGCTAGGCGATATAGTACATGCTAGCATAGTACTCGAGTTTATCAAAAAAAATCTCGAATCAGCCGGTATAAACTATGATATTTCATGGATAGTGGATGAAAAATTTGCCGAAATATTAGAAGGTCATGAGCTAATTTCAAATCTAATAAAAATTCCGCTAAAAAATAAAAAATTTCTAAGAACTTATAAAATTTTAAAAGATGCAGGAAAATTTCATATAGCCGTAGACTTACAAGGACTTATCAAATCGGCAATAGTTGCGAAAATTTTAGATACGAAAATAATTTACGGATTTGATAAAAATAGCGCCAAAGAAAGCCTCGCAAGCCTATTTTATACTCATAAATTCTCATGCGACTACAACGAAAACATTATAATTAGAAATTTAAGCCTAACGGCTTTTGCGTTAGGATTTAAATTTGAAAGAGATGAAATTTTAAACAAAAAACCATGCCTTATGGCTTATGAAAAAGCAGAAAAAAATGAGCCTAAACGCATACTTATAGCGCCTTTTGCAAGCGAAGAGAGTAAGTGCTATGATAAATTTAAAAGAGTTATCAAAATGCTTTCAAACTATAAAGTTCACGTATGCTTTGGCAACAAAAAAGAGTTTGACAAGCTAGAAGAGATCGTAAAATACACAAATGCCGATGTTCTTGAAAAAATGCCCTTAAAAGAGCTTGTTAAATTTATAAATAGCTGCGATCTTGTCATAGGAAACGATAGCGGGATAACTCATATCGCTTGGGCTCAAAATATCCCATCTATAACGCTATTTGGCAACCGCCCTAGCCAGCGCAATGCCTACATCACAAATAAAAACATAGTAATAGATGCGTGCAAAAAAATAGATGCCAGAAAAATAGATAAAAATGACTTTTGCATCCGTGAAATAAAGCCTGAAATCATAGCCGAAGCAGCCGAGAGAATACTAAATGCGTGATATTTTCTATCTTTTTATCTATTGGTTTTTTAAATTTTTGCTATTTATATTGCCGGATTTTTTACTAAGCCTTTTTTTAAATTTGATCGCAAATTTGTTTTACAAATTCGATAAAAAGCACAATAAAACTATCATGGCAAATCTAGATTTTGCCTATGAAAACGAGCTTACAAAAGAACAAAAAGAGCAGATAGCAAAAAATGTATATAAAAATTATGCAAAATTCGCAATCAATTTCATTAGAAATCAAAATACTACAAAAGAAAAGATACTAAAAAGAGTCAAATTTAAAAATCTTGAAATTTTTACAAACGCTTTAAAATCAGGTCGTGCCATTATAGTCCAAACCGCTCATTATGGCGAATGGGAGCTATTTAGTCTAGCTATGGCGGCAAAATTTGGACCAGTAAGCATAGTAGGAAGAGCGCTTGATAGTAGTGTGATGCAAAAAATTCTAAAGGCTAACAGAACTCAGTTTGATATAGAGCTCATAGATAAATCAGGCGGTGCGAAGCAGATTTTAAAAGCTATAAAAGAGAGAAGATTGCTTGGAATATTAGTCGATCAAAATACTGCTAAAAGCGACGGGATAGAGGTTAATTTTTTTGGCAAAAGAGTTCTTCATACCCCATCGGTTAGTATATTTGCTCAAAAGAGCGATGCTATAATAATTCCGGCTTTTATAAGAATAAGCGATGAAGATAGCAAAATCAATGAAATTTGTTTTTTAGAACCTATTGATATTAGAAATTTTAGCAAAGACGAAGCGATTTTGAAGGCTACTCAAGCCCAAGCTGATGTTACAGAAAAATTTATTAGACAAAAACCGGATGAGTATTTTTGGTTTCATAAAAGATTTAAGCACTTCAATGAAGAAATTTACAGATGATTAGCGTAGTAATTTTGACATTAAATAGTGAAAAATATCTAATAGAAGTGCTTGAAAGCGTAAGATTCGTGGACGAAGTTATAGTCCTAGATAGCGGCTCGACAGATAAAACGGAAGAGATTTGCAAGGACTTTGAAAACGTAAAATTTTACTATCAAAAATGGCTTGGATTTGGCAAGCAAAAGCAAGCTGGAGTAAATTTGGCTACAAACGATTGGGTGTTTGTTCTTGATAGCGATGAGGTTATCTTAGAGCCCTTAAAAGAGGAAATTTTAGAAATTTTAAAAAAGCCTAAATTTGATGCTTATAGGGTGGCTAGGCTAAATTTCTTTTTTGGCAAAGAGCTTCGTTCCATGGGACTATATCCTGACTTTACGATAAGGCTTTTTAATAAAAACAGAGCAAATTTTGATGACAAAGAGGTTCATGAAAAAGTTGTTGTAAACGGCACTATCAGCGAGCTAAAAAATCACTTTAAGCACTACGCTTATGAGAGTATAGAGCAGTTTATCACCAAACAAAATCGCTACTCCAGTCTAGGGGCTAAAAAAAATAGGCTCAAAGCGGTATTTAATCCTGCATGGACATTTTTTAAGCTATTTGTTTTAAAGGGCGGATTTTTGGACGGCTGGCGCGGATTTGTCGTAGCTAAGCTATATTCACAGTATACATTTTGGAAGTACATAAAATGAAAAAAAAGAAAAAATTTAAAATTTTAGTTATGAAATTTAGAAATATAGGCGATGTCTTGCTAACGACTCCGCTTATTGCCAACCTCAAGCATCACTTCCCTGAAGCGCAGATAGATTTTGCTCTAAATAAGGGCTGCGAAGCGATGATAGAGGCAAATCCTAACATAGACAACATCTATATTTACGATAGAGAGATAGTTAAAAACGAGGGATTTTTCAAAAAACTTTGGCTAGAGCTTAAATTTATACACTCCATTAAAAAACAAAAATACGATATAGCGGTGCAAACGACCACCGGAGATCGCGGGATAATAATAGCTAAATACGCAAAAGCTAAAAAAATCATAGGATTTGAAGGCAAAAATAAGACCATTAATAAATTTATCACTGTTAAAGTGCCAAAAACCGCTTCAAAACATACGGTAGAGCGAAATTTGGATGTGCTTAAGGCGCTTAATTTAGAGCCTGTAAGCAAAAGGGTTGAGATATTTTTCGATGAAAATTTAGTAGATAGTCTAAGTTTGCCCGAAACTTTCGTTCATTTTCACCTTACCAGTCGCTGGATGTTTAAATGTGTAAAAGATGAGATAATGGCTGAACTTATTGATTTTTGCGAAAATGAGCTGGGGATCAAAGTGGCTCTAACCGCCGATAAAAACGAAGCCGAGATGAAAAAAATAGCTTCAGTTTTAGCTCTTTGTAAAGCAACTCCTCTAAATTTCGCAGGAAAATTAAGCCTAAAAGAGGTTGCCGCACTTAGTAAAAAATCGGCTCTTTTTGTAGGAGTAGATACGGCTATAATGCATATTGCCGCAGCAAACGATACTCCTGTTATAGCATTTTTTGGTCCAAGCGGAGCCTTTGAATGGGGGCCTTGGGACAATGAGTTGATGCACTCAAGCTATCATGAGCGAAACGGAGTGCAAAGAATGGGCAAACACACGGTTTTTCAGCAAGACATAGAGTGTGTGCCATGCGGTAAAGACGGTTGCGATGGAAGCAAGATAAGCAAGTGCCTGATGAGTTTTGACATAGAAGCAATAAAAGAGGAGATAAAAAAGAAGCTAAAAATTTAGTCTTTAAATTTTGAGTAAATTTGATATACAGACTCGTTGCCGTAAATAAACAGGCTCTTTTTTAGCCACCAAGCTCCTTTTTTGGCTGCGATTCTTCTTGTCTCTTCAAGCTTTTTATCGGCCAAATTTACTCCGCGCTTAGTAGTATAAAATATATCGTATCCAAGCTCTTTAGCCTCTCTTAGCCTAGTTTCATCATATTCTCCTCTGGGCCAACACAGGTGTTTATCATCAAATCCCAAGCGTTTTTTTATGATGTTTTTACAAATTTGCAAATCCTCTTTAAATGGCAGACTGCTAAAATAATCATCATTATGCGCATTCGTATGAGAGTGAAAGCTAAATATATCGCTCATTTTCTCTATCTCATCCCAGTTTAAAAATAGTCCGCCAGGATTTTCGGGAGCCATTTTCTTAGCCTCCTTGTGAGTAAGAGGTGTAAAATCTGCTCTATTTAATGCATTTTGCTCGCTAGCCTTCTCTATCCAAGATGTTACAAGAAATATTGTAGCCTTTAATCCAAATTCTTTTAAAATAGGATAGGCATAATAAAAATTATCTCTCCAGCCATCATCAAAGGTTATAAATACGCTCTTTTTTGGCAATTTTAGCTCGCCTTTTTTATAGGCTAAAAATTCGCTAGGAGTAAGAGCTTTGTATCCGTTTTTGGCCAAAAAGCTCATCTGCTCTTTAAATTCATTCACACTACTTGCTATAAATCCACTATCTTTCAGGACATGATGATACATTAAAACAACTACGCTCACTTCAAAAACTCCCTAATTTTATCCGCGATACTCTCGTAATTTCGCTTTTTAATTAAAATTTCAAGCCCATTTTCAGCCATTTTACTAAGTTCATCTCTTGATGTAGCACAAATTTTTTCAACCATACCGGCTATATTATTACCTACAAAAAACATAGTCTTATCGTCAAAAAGCTCTCTGCACTCTCCTACAGCAGAGCTAAAGCAAACAAGCCCGCAGCTATAATAGTCCATAACCTTAGTCGGAGAGCATAGATCATAAAGCCTATTTATGGGCACATAAAAGCAACCCACATCAAATTCTCTCATAATATTAAAAATCTCATCCTTACTTACCGCATGATGCAAAGCTATCCTACTATCATCAGGCAAAATTGCCTTGGCGTACTCATAATCTTTGGTGTAAATTTCAAGCTTAAATTCGCTCTTAGCCTTGCAAAATTCATTAAAAAAATAGTCCATCTGCCTATTTATATCAATAGCACCTATATATATAAATTTTTTAACTCCGCTCTTTTGCAAGGGTCTGGATATATCCTTTGTATTTACACCTAAAGGAAGTGCTAAAACATGGGTTTTTATATCATCAAAAAACTCTTTTTTCATCAAATTTGAGATCGGGAAAAACCCGTCACATTGATTTATCAAATTTTTATATAAAATCAAATTTATCTTATATTTTAAAAACTTAAATAATATGTTTTTACCGCGAATTTTTGCCTCATGATAACTTCTATAAAAGTGCGGGAAGCTAAGCTGAAAATAGAGTTTAAAGTCATATTTCTTTTTTAGTTTTACCGCATTTTTTAAAACATCTAAAAAATTTCTAACGATTATAAAATCTACGTTTTTAAGATCTAAAAAATGCTGATTTATAAGTTCTAGCGCCCTGCTTCTATCTTTTTTAAGTATGAAAATTTGATTTTCTTTGATTGTAAAACTATCGGTAAAATATACGCAGTAAATTTTAAAATATCGTTTTAAAAATCCGTTTATAACATTTTCTATAAAGCTATGATTAAATTTTTCATCCTTATCGCTAATAAAAAGTAGAGTTTTCATCTGATCTTGCCGTATAAATTTTTAATCATATTTTATATTTAGTTTCTTTACGACTTTATCGCCGATATAAAGCGCATCTGACTCCACATCCTTTGACACCAACGATCTTGCTCCTATCACGCTATTTTCACCTATTGTAACTCCCATTAAAACAAGGCAATCACTAGCAATCCAAGTATTTTTTTTGATAATAACCGGCGCTTTAACGTGAATTCTTGGAAATTTCTTATAATCAAGCTGAGTAGAGTAAATCTTGGCAAAACTGGAAAGAGTTACAAAATCCTCCAATATTACCTTATCTCTACAATTTATAAAAACTCCCTCGTTTATTTTGACATTATTACCAATGATTAAATTTTTAGGATCGCCTAAAACCTTAAACCAGCCAAAAGCTTTTGATTTTTTACCTATACTAGCACCTAATATTTTAAGTTTTAAAAATTGAAGTTGATAAAAAAACATAGATATTTTTTCATAATATTTATATAGCACCCATAATCTCCTTGAGGCTTTCATAAACCTCCTGTGCGGTTATTCTCTCCATCAAATAACCGTAGTCCTTATGCTTTGAATATGTATTGTCTACATTAAACTCCACTTTCAAAAACCTATGCAGATGAGTATCAAAATCTGGCATAAGACAACGAGGATCGGTCACTCCAAAAAGAGCTACAAAAGGCGTTTTTAATGCTGCGGCAACGTGAAGAGGACCTGTATCTGTAGTAATTAGAGCATCAAGCCTGCCTATAAGAGCAGCCGCCTCGCTTATACTAAATTTACCTGCTAAATTCATTACTCTATCGCTATTTAAAAGCATTTCGAGTTCTTTTGTCATATCCCTTTCTTTAGGACTTCCTGTTAAAACTATACGTATATTCTCATGTTTTAAAAGTAGTCCTGCTAGCTCTTGCCAGCGATTAATAAGCCATAGTTTAGATTTTACACTGGCTCCCATTTGAAAACCTACTATTTTTTCGCCTTTTTTACGATTTAAAACTCTATCCACGTTCTCAAAACTAATATCTTGTAAAAATAACTCCATACGTGTATCAAAGCTATTGATACCTACAAATTTAAGCTGTTCTAGCCTATTTAGCACCACATATCTAGGTTCTCCGTAAGGAGTCGGCGGATTGGAGTGAAATTTATTAAAATCGTTTTTAAGATTAGGAAGTTTAAAAATATATTTTGCACCGCTTAAAACTGCAAGCGGAGTCGCTTGAGGTTCGTTTGAATGAAGCAAAAACGCTATATCTATCTGCTTTGTTTTTAAAATTTTTGCAACAGATAAGAAATTTTTCCATCGTCCATTAAATAGTACAATCTCGTCCAAAAATGGATTATTTTTAAATAGATCTGCATTAGATGGATTTAGAATGGCTATTACTTTCACATTTGGGAAATTTTGTTTAAAAACTCTAAAAACAGGAGTATTAAAAAGAGTATCGCCAATAGCTGTATTGCTAAAGAAACATACCGTTTTAAATGGCTCATCTACTAAAACACTCTTTTTTATACCTTTTTCGCTAAGTATAAATTTAATAATTCTCTCATAAATTTTCATATAATTTTTCAGTATCCTTTACCATCTTTTCTATAGAGAAATTTTGCTCCACATACTCTCTTGCGTTTTTGCCAAGCCTAACTCTTAGATTCTTATCCTCTATCAAGCTCTTCAATGCCTCTTTTAGACTCTCTTTGTCTTCGCTTTTAAATATAAGACCGGTATTTTTATCGCTTATCGCCTCTATTATACCGCCTGCATCACTTCCTATACAAGGCACCGCGCAACTACTAGCCTCCAATATAGCGGTTCCTAAGGCCTCCATCTTAGAGGGTAATACAAATATATCAAAACTAGGCAAAATTTCGCTCACGTCCGCTCTATTTCCCAGCATAAAAATATTTTGCTTATCTTTTGTTATAGCCTTTAAATTCTCCTCTCCAGGCCCGTCTCCGACGATAACTAAAGCCGAGTTTTTTAAATTTAATTCACTAAAAGCCTCTATTAAAAGCTTATGATTTTTCGCTCCTCTTAGTACCGCAACTATGCCTACCACGACACAGTCTGAGGGCAAATTTAGCTCTTTTTTTATATCTTTTTTTAAACTTGGATTATACCTATTTGTATCAACTCCGGTATAGACCACATCTATTAAACTCTCTTTGACGCCCTTTTTTATGAGGCTATCCTTGGTTGCCTTAGATACTGCTACGACCTTATTGCTGATATTATAACTAAATGGTGAGCCTATAGGAGTTTGAAGATGTCTGGTGCGAACTACTTTTTTGCCGGTTAGTTTACCTGCTATTGCACC
Organism: Campylobacter sp. RM16189; assembly: GCF_012978815.1. Taxonomy (NCBI): domain Bacteria; kingdom Pseudomonadati; phylum Campylobacterota; class Epsilonproteobacteria; order Campylobacterales; family Campylobacteraceae; genus Campylobacter; species Campylobacter sp. RM16189. Next base: position 97,536 of record NZ_LIWR01000004.1, read on the forward strand.
GATATTTCCATCTTTTCCAGAGTGAGTACAGATAATATCGATATGATTTTTTTTGACAAAACGGCAGATTTTAAAGATTTCAAAAATATTGTATATCTTTTTTAAATTAAATTTCACAAACTCACAATCTATATCTTTTTCAAAGCTCTTTGAGCCTTCATTTAGTCCGTAAAATACCTTAAATTTTCTCTTATCCAGTCCATTTATAACGCGCTGGGTACGGTGCTCCTGACCGCCAAAGCCAAGAGAGCTTTCAAGCTCTAAGATATTTATCATTTAAAACACCTTTACGATATGCTATTGCGCAAATCATACCAAAAAGCAGATAGAAAAATTTAGCTTCACTATCTCCAAAAAAACTTCCGAAACAAAGACTTGCGACAAATCCAACTCCTCCAAAAAAGGAGAAAAATCCAAATATTTTAAATCTACTTTCATCACTTCTTAGCAACACAATAGACATTTTAAAATAGTAAAACCACAGAGCCAAGAATAACAAAAGCCCAAATATACCAAGTGAAAAAAAGACACCTATAAACTCATTATGCACCTGAGAATATACTACAAAGGGTCTATTTTGCTCATCCATAAGCTTAGTTATACTTTTGCCATATAGAGATCTTCCATATCCTGTCGGAATAAATGGCTCATCCATCCTATATAAAAGAGCCGATTTCCACATAGATAACCTTGTAGCAATAGAATAATCAAGTCCATGTTCCTTATAATCTCTCATTTTAGCCGGGATCTCTTTCAAAAGACTCATATACTCATTTACATGGGTTAAATTATATCTACTTGAAAGATTATCTGAAAATTTATAAAAACTCACCGCAGATAGTGCTAAAATGATGAAAAATATAGCCCTTGTCACTCTTTTTTTAGGCATAACTGTAAATAAAAATACAAAAATTAAAATCACACCTACATATGTGGCTCTAGTTTGATTGGCCACTATATTTATTAGCGCCAAACATAAAGTCAAAATTGCAAATTTTCTATCCGAAAAATACCAAAGAGATAGAGCAAAGGCAAGAAAAAATGTAACCCAAATCCCAAACCTCTCTCCCGCTCCTCCTCCTTGCTCAAGCGCACCGTCCAATAGCCCTCCCATTCTCGTGTTAACGCTAAATTCAAATCCAAAATGATGCCATATATATATATTAATAAGCATATGAACGAAGATTGAGATATATATCAAACGCATATAAAATTCAAGCAAGTGCTCTGGTAAAGATTTAAAATATAAAAAAACAAACAGCATGATAATTATATTTTTAAGCAGCTCAGAGTTAATCTCCTTAAAACTTTGCTCTATGTCTACCGAGTAAAACAATGAAAGATAAGAAAGTAGCAGCAAACCAATAAGTATGATTAAAATATTTTTTATAGCCAAAATATCTTTAAAAACAAAGTTTTTGTAATCGTTAAATAGAACAAGAAACGCGAAAAGACCTAAAGAGATCGACTGAACCGCCGTCACATGGCTTATAGGCAAAACAAAAATGTATATGCCAAAAAATAAAATCTTGCTATAATCAACTAAATTTCGATATTTGCTCATAAATATCTTCGAGTTTTACATTTTCAGCCAAGCCGCTATTATCTTGCAAAACATACACATCATCACCCCACGGCTTCCAGCGAGTCAAGTTTGTTTTGCCAAATATGACAAAAGTTTTCAGCCCAAGAGCTGGACCTAAATGCGCCACTCCACCATCTAATGTGAGTAAAAATTTGGCTTTGCAAAGGTAGTTTGCAAGCTCATCCATACTTGAAGTTTGCAGATAATCAACTCCAGATAACCTAGAAGCTCTCTCGCCAAATTCAACATCTTCACTACTTAATACCACATCGGCAAATTTTTCTTTTAAAAATTTAGCAATTTGTTCTATCTTGCTGATACTTAACTGATTTTCACTAATCCTACTAGAGATATGAAAAAATACAAAATCTTTAAATTTATCACTTACATTTTTTGGTAAAAACAATGTCTTTTCGCTATTGTAATAGACTCCAAGAGGCGCTAAACAGTCAAAGCAGAGCATAACCTCATGCGGAATATGACCAAATTTGATCTTATCGGTTATAAATTTTTTAGGATATTTATAATCTACCCCAATCACTCTTTTAGCCCTTGCTGCTCTAGCAAAAATTGAGGCAGACGGTGAATACGAGCTTCTAAATATCACTACCGCATCATAATTTTGGCGGTAAATTTGAAATAAAATCTTGCATTTTCCAAGAAATGCCCAAATTTTATCCTTCCATCTCTTTTTATGCTTTGGCTTTGTATAAATATAAATTTTATTCAAAAATGGATTTTTAATCACAACGCAAGCATTTAGACTATTTACAACTATATCGATTTTAGCATCCTCAAATTTATGCCTTAATGCCTCAATAGCCGGAGTAGTACAAATTAAATCGCCGATATTATCATTTCTGATTAGTAAAATTTTCATAATGGCGCAATTATAACCAATCTTTTATTAATTTTTTTATAGAATGTTTTTATGAGAAAAATAACATTTTTAAGAATGAATCCAAAGGCGATAGGAGGAGCGGAAATTTATCTATCACGCCTTATAGGCGCACTTGAGGAAAACGGTATAAAATGCGAAATAAAAAGCCTTAAAGCACCGAATTTTCTTAGCTCATGGATAAAAGCTCTTATTTATAACTTTCAGGTTTGCGTAAGCAAAAATGATGATTTTTACTTCTCGCTTGAAAGAGTAAAATGTGCAGACATCTACCGCGCCGGAGACGGGGTGCACAAAGTCTATATGCAAGAGAAAAAAAGTGGGTTTAATCCGCTAAATTTAGTATACTGTTACCTTGAGCGACACTGTTTTGAAAACTCAAAAAAAATCATTGCAAATTCAAATTTTATCAAAAAACAGATCATTGAAACTTACGGAATAAGTGATAAAAAAATTGAAGTTATATATAACGGTGTTAAAATTCAAGATGATTTTAATAAGCTTGAAGCCAAAAATGCGCTTAACATAGAGTTTGGCATAAGAGCCGATGTGCCACTTATTTTGTTTGTAGGAAGCGGCTTTGAAAGAAAAGGAGTTAGAGAGCTTCTGCATTTGCTATCAAAGCTAAAGGGTAAATTTCATGCTTTAATCATCGGAAAAGATAAAAAAATCCATACTTATCAAGAGCTCGCAAAATCCTTAAATTTAGAGCATAAAGTGCAGTTTTTAGGAGCCAGAAACGACACTTGGAAATTTTACAAAGCAAGTGATATTTTTATATTTCCAACAAGATATGAACCATTTTCAAATGTCGTTTTAGAAGCGCTTAGCTTTAAAAACGCAGTCATTACTACCGCTCAAAACGGAGCTAGCGAAATCATTCCAAAAGAGTTTGTGATGAGCCATTCAAGCGATGAATCTATCTTAAATATGATCGAAAAACTACTTAGCTACTCTAAATTTTTATCATCGACACAGGCATCAAACTTCGAGCTTGCCAAAAATTTTAGCATAGAAAAAAATGCCGCAAAAACACTGGAGATAATAAATGCGTATCTTCATTGAGCTTCCAACTTGGCTTGGTGATGCGGTTATGGCAACGCCTGCGATTGAAAGCATAACACTTAAATTTCCAAAGGCCAAATTTACATTTTTTGGCTCTTTTGCGGCAATAGAACTCATAAAAAACCATCCAAATTGCGAGCAAGTACTGATTGATGACAGCAAAAAGGATAAAAGTCGCTTTCTAAATATCTTTAAAACTGCAAAAAATTTAGGCAAATTTGATATTGCAATTAGCTTTAGAAGCAGCTTTACAAGTAGATTTTTAATGTTTTTTTTGAACGCAAAACGAAAATTTAAATTTAAAAAGATAAAAAGCAAGGTTCATCAAGTAAAAAAATATCAAAATTTCATACAACAATCACTAAAATTAGACATTATCTATGATGAATTAAAATTAGATTTTAAGCCTTTTAAATTTGAAAAAAAGAGTATAGGACTAAATCCCGGAGCAAGCTATGGAAATGCCAAAAGATGGTATCCGGAGTACTTTGCAGAGGTTGCCAAGGAGTTTAGCAGTGAGTTTAAAATAGTGATTTTTGGCTCAAAAAGCGAAACTGAGATTTGCAATAAGATTGAGGCAATTTTAACACAAGAAAATATAGAGTGTGAAAATTTAGCCGGAAAAACCGACATAAAAGAGCTTTGCGAAAAAATCGGCGGAATAGATATTTTCATCACAAACGATAGCGGCCCTATGCATATAGCGGCTGCTTACAAAGTGCCTACTATAGCAATTTTTGGACCAACTAAATTCAAAGAGACCAGCCCCTGGCATAACGACAAAGCACATATCTTACATCTAACCCTAAAGTGTGCACCCTGCATGAAGCGAATATGTCCTATTGGCACACACGAGTGCATGAAAGAGCTAAAACCGCAAATGGTTATAGAGGCTATAAGGAAAAATTTTAAAGAAATTTTAGACAAGAGAGCGTCTATATAGTAAAAAATAATCAGGCGCTCTTTTAAAACCCTAAAAAGCATCGTCAATAGCTTGACAGATAGTATGACCCACCAAAATATGCATCTCTTGAATTCTAGGCGTATCGCTTGAAGGCATAACTAAATTTAGATCACATATTTCATTCATCGCGCCACCGTCTTTGCCACTAAGCCCGAGCGTTTTAATTCCCATATCACGAGCCATTTTAAGCGCTCTTATGACATTTGGGCTATTCCCGCTGGTCGATATAGCTATAAGCAGATCTCCGCTTCGTCCGATAGCTTCAAGTTGGCGTGAGAAAACAAACTCATATCCGTAGTCGTTTCCTATCGCTGTTAAAGCCGAAGTATCGGTAGTTAGCGCTATACCTGCTAACGCACCGCGCTCTTTTTTATATCTTCCGCTAAGTTCGGCTGCTATGTGTTGCGAGTCAGCAGCGCTTCCTCCGTTTCCGCAGAGCATTATTTTGCCGCCGTTTTTAAGCGTGTCAACAGCCATTTCGCACGCTTTTTTTATCTCGTCCTGAAGTTCAAAAATAGCTTCTGCTGTCTTTTTGTGAGCTTCAAGTTCATTTTTTATCATCTCATTTATCTGCATTTTGTATCCTATTTATCAAATTTGTAGTGCTTCTGCCCTCCACAAACTCAACCAATCTTACGTCGCTTACGACTTCGCTTCCAACGACTTCTTTACCTGCGTAATCAGCACCTTTTACTAAGATATCAGGCTTTAAAGCCTTTATCAGATCAAGTGGGGTTAGCTCATCAAAAATCACTACATAATCAACCGAGCCAAGCGCTGCAAGCACCGATGCTCTATCAAATTCGCTATTTACCGGACGACTTTGTCCTTTTAGCTCGCGAACCGATCTATCCGAATTTAGTCCCAGAACCAAAATATCACCAAATTCCCTAGCCTTAGCAAGATACTTCACATGCCCCGCATGCAAAATATCAAAGCAGCCATTTGTAAAAACAAGCTTTTTTTCGCCTCTATTTTTAAGCAGCTCACACAGCTCATCTACTTTTTTTATCTTACTTTCAAAGCTAAGCGATCCGCGACTTCTGATAAGCTCATTTATCTCTTCAAAACTTGCCGTAGCGGAGCCAACCTTCGCTACCACAACCGCAGCGGCCAAATTTGCAGTCTCTATCGCTTTTTCGATACTTTCTTTAAGCCCAAGCATATAACCAAGTGTCGCTAGCACCGTATCTCCTGCGCCAGTGACGTCAAAGACTTCTTTTGCAAGAGCAGGAAATTTTACTGATTTATCATCTTTTAAAAGCGCGATCCCCTCTTCTGAGATGGTTATAAGCGAGTGAGTCAAATTTAGCTCGTTTTTTAGCTTCTTTAACGCATTTTCAAGCTCTGAGTCGCTATTTATACTAAAACCCACCGCTTCGCTAGCCTCTTTTTTATTTGGCGTTAGAAGCGTTGCACCTGCGTATTTTGAGTAGTCTTTGCCTTTTGGATCGATTAGCACGGGTTTATTCTTTAAATTTGCTTCATTTATGAGCTTTGCGCAAACCTTTGGAGTTAGCACTCCCTTGCCGTAATCAGAAAGCAAAACCACGTCATAGCTATCTAGCGCCGCGCCAAATTCTCTTATCAGCTCATCTTCACAAGCGATATTTTCAATGCTTTCTTTATCTATCCTAACTACTTGCTGATGGGTTGCCATAACACGGCTTTTTATCGAGCTTGTTCGCCCATCTTCAAATTTTATAAACTCAGGCTTTGCTCCAAAATCCTTGATGATCTTAGCTATCTCTTTGCCCACTTCATCATTGCCCACAGCGCTTATCACGCCCACTTTAGCGCCCAAAGAGAGCAAATTTAGCACTACGTTTCCTGCTCCACCAAGCCTTTTGGTCTCATTTTTTATCTTTACAACCTGCACGGGTGCTTCAGGAGAAATTCTGTCGCAACTACCCCAAATATAGTGATCAAGCATCAGATCACCAACGACTAAAGTACGAACTTCACGCATTTAGCTCTTCCTTAAAGATCCTTTTTATCTCAGAGATGTAGTCTTTTATCCCCTCTTCCAAGCTCCACTGCGGCTCATATTTAAGAGCGGCTTTGGTAGGCTCTATGTCAGCTTCCGTGTGAAACTGATATGAGCCGGCATATGGATTTTTGATGTATTCATTGCCTAAATTTGTGCCAAGCTCTCGCTGCAAAATATCTGCTATATCTTGAAAGCTTCTTGCTTTGCCTGTGGCTGCGTTATAAACACCGCTTGGAGCATTGATAGCTAGCAAATTTGCATTTATGATATCTTTTATATAGACAAAATCCCTTTTTATCTTATCGCTTCCTTCAAACAACTTTGGAGTATTTCCGCTTAAAATTTGAAGCCCAAACTGAAGCACCATAGAGGCGGTTTTATTCTTAAAAAACTCACCTTTACCATACACGTTAAAATACCTAAGTCCTACGACTTTAACGCCCATTTTTGCGTATTTTTGCCCTAGATGATCCATCTTTAGCTTGCTAAAACCATAAACGTTATTTGGCGATTCGCATTCGCCTACTTTTTGAGGGCTTTTAGCATTTCCGTAAGTTGCACCCGAGCCTGCATATATCATCTTAGCACCCGTTTTAAGGCAAATTTCAAGCAAGTCTTTAAAGCTATTTAAATTCGTACGCATTAACTCGTCTTGCTCTCTAACTGTAGTATCAGAAATCGCTGCTTCATGGTAGATGATATCAGGCTTAAACTGCTCTATCATACCAAGCGTCTTAGCGCAGTTGATATCGCCTTCATAAATTTCACCCTTAAAGCCGAGCAAATTTTTAAAGTGTCCAAAGCTCTTTAAATTTCCATTGCTAAATTTCTCATCGCTTCTAAATTTATCAACCACAAGCACTTCGCAACTTGGGCAGTTCTCATCAAAATAATGCGCCAGTGCCGAGCCGATAAAGCCCGCTCCACCTGTTATAACTATCTTTTTATTTTCTATCTTCATATCAAATTTTCCTTTTTCAGCTTTTCAAAAACATCAGCCACACTTTTAAAATTTACGCCGTCAAGCTTGAAATTTGCTCCGACTCCCGCGCTTTCTCCAGCCTTGATATCGCTATCTTTATCGCCTATCATTATTGATTTTGCCAGATCTATCTTAAATTCGTTTGCCGCGTCAATTATCATCTTTGGCTTTGGCTTTCTGCACTCACAATCCTCTTCTGGAGCGTGCGGACAAAAGCAAATTTTAGCTATCTCAATGCCGTTTTTTGCAAACTCGCCAAGCATAAATTCACTAAGCTCATTAAACTGCTCAAGTGTATAATAACCTCTTCCGATTCCTGATTGATTAGTAACGATGATAACGATAAATCCGCTATCTACAAAGCCTTTAACCGCTTTAAAAATCTCATCCTTAAAGATAAAATTTTTAACCTCATAAACATAGCCGAAATCCTCGTTTATAACGCCATCTCTATCTAAAAACAGCGCCTTTTTATAACCCAAACTACTCATAGGCGAATTATACTTAAAATTGCTAAAATTTAAGAAGCGCAACAAATATTTATAAAATATATCCAAACATTAATCTTTTTATATTATAATGCGCCCCGTTATTTTACTAAAGGGGATAAAATGAAAAAACTACTTATCGTTTCAGGTGCTGCGGCACTTCTTGCTTCAAGCCTTTTTGCGGCTGATGGAGCTACGCTTTACAAAAAATGTGTTGCCTGTCACGGCCCAAAAGCTGAGAAATCTTTCTTAAACAAGGTTCCGGTTCTTACAACTCTTTCAAAAGAGGAGATGGTAGAGGCTCTTAAGGCTTACAAAGCCGGCACGTTAAACAAATTTAAATCAGCCGCTATGATGAAACCGATCGTAGCTCCACTAAGCGAAGCTGATATGGAAGCTGTCTCTGAGTATATTACTACTTTAAAATAAACATCTGGGCGGTCTTCCGCCCTATTTTATCAAAAAGCACTTATACTTTATTTTTGAAACTGTATTTTAGATTAAATCAAGAGTATTAATGAAAAGTCTATATATTTTTATAACTATTTGCATTTTACACTCATCTTTATATGCCATAGATGGTAAAGAAATTTATAAAAAATGCATGGGTTGTCACGGGCAAAAAGCCGATTTAAAATATCATCCCAAGGCATCTGCGATTGTAAATATTCCAAAAGAGAGACGTTTAAAGGCACTTGAAGGCTACAAAGATGGTACAATCAATAGATACGGAATGGGTAGCTCGATGAAAGATCAAGTCGTAAATCTGAGTATAGAGGAGCTGATAGCTGTAAACGAATTTATAGATACTCTAAAATAGTCTCTTAACTCCCGTCTTGTAGTCCTATATCATTTACTAATCAAGAACAAAATAATAAGTAATATTTTAGTTTCTTTTTATAATTTATTTTAAGTAAATTTAGAATATAATAACAAATAATTTTTATTAAAGGAAAAAAAATGAAAAAGATTATCTTTTTTGTAACCACCCTTGTTTTAGGCTCATCTTTATATGCAGCTGACGGTGCCGAAATATATAAAAAATGCAACGCCTGTCATGGTCAATATGCCGAAAAAAAGTATGCAAATAAAGTTCCGCCTCTTGTTTCAGTATCTAAAGAAGATCGCTTAAAAGCACTTGAAGGTTATAAAACAGGTACAGCAAACTTATACGGTATGGGTGCGGTAATGAAGACTCAGATGATAAAATTAAGCATGGATGATATAAAAGCAGTTAATGATTTTATCGAAACTTTAAAATAATCTTATTTTTAAGTTTAACTTGGCAATTTATCAATCGGGCGGTCTATAACTTTTTTGGCCGCCTCTTTTTGCTTTAACTCCATTTTATAAGCGTCATTTAGCGACTCTTCATCATCATATTTCGTTCCGTCTAAAAATTTGCGATAGTCCTCAAACTGCTTCGTTTTAAGCCCCCAAAGCAGAGCAAATAGCCCAAAAGCTCCGAGCAGTGTTGAAATTCCGATCATCAAAGCTATTATACTTATATCCATTTTATTCCTATTTCACTTCAAATTTTGCCTGATTCTCATTGAGTTTAACACGACTACAAGCGAGCTTAATGACATCGAGATAGCAGCTACGACAGGCACCACGTATCCTGCCATCGCAAGCGGGATGGTTAGCGCGTTATAGACAAGCGAAAAGGTTAAATTTTGCTTTATCACTCTAAAAGTGCGCTTTGATAGGATTATAGCCTCTTTGATAAGCCTTAAATCATCACTCATCAGCACCACATCGCTTCGCTGCAAGCTCACATCAGCCCCGCTTCCAAGACAGAGTGCCACATTTGCGTGACTTAGGGCAAGAGCGTCGTTTATACCGTCTCCTACCATCACGACTTTTTTGCCGTTTTTAGTAAAATTTTCTATAAAATTTGCTTTATCGGTCGGTAAGCAGTTGGCTTTAAACTCCTCTATGCCAAGCTCGCTTGCTACTTTTTTAGCCACAAATTCATTATCTCCCGTTAGCATTACGATCTCAAATTTAGCCTGTTTTAGCGCCTCTATACACTGACTTGCGCCGGCTCTTATCTTATCGCTTAGCTCAAATTTTGCAGCCGGCTTGCCGTTAATAGAAAAATAATAATTTGTACTTTTACTAACATCATCTAAATTTATGCCAAGTTCTTGCATAAATCTCCCGCTTCCGCCAAAAATTTCGCTTGTATTAAATTTCGCTCTAGTTCCCTTTGCTTCGATACTTGCGACATCTTGCAAATCATAAATTTTAAGCCCCTCAAATTTAGCCTCCAGATACTCACAAACCCCTTTGCTAACGGGATGAGCGGAACTTTTTGCAAGCGAATAGAGCAAATTTATATCACACTCCATAAAGCTTTCAAATTTATCCACACAAAGTTTGCCCGTAGTAAGCGTGCCAGTCTTATCAAATACGATCACATCGCACTTTGCAAGGCTTTCAAGCACCTTTGCCTCTTTAAATATCAAGCCTTTTTTAAATCCAACCCCAAGCCCCACAAGCGTACTAACGGGCGTTGCAAGACCAAGCGCACACGGACAAGCTATGACGATAACTGAAATTCCCACGATCAAAGCCGCTTCAAAAGAGCCTGCATGCCACAACCAAAAGCAAAACGTAAGCAGGCTTAAAAGCATAATGGCACTTGAAAATTTGCTTGAAATTTCATTTGCAAGCTTTTCTATGTGCGGTTTTTTCGTAGTTGCCTTTTCAAGCAGATGTATGATCTTACTAAGCGTTGAGTCGCTAAATTTCGCGCTCGTAGCGCACTCCACAAACCCGTCAAGGCATATCGTGCCGCTGCTTAGCGACTCTCCTTGCTCCTTAAAAACCGCCGAGCTTTCGCCCGTAAGACTTGAATAATCAAAACTGGCAGAACCGCTAGTTATCACACCGTCTATAAGTGCGCGCTCGCCTGCTCTAAGCACGATTATATCGCCTATTTGCACTTCGTTTACATCTTTAAGCAAGGTTTTACCCTCCATCTTTACGCTAACCTTACTTGACACCATTGAATTTAGGCTATCAAGAGTATCTCCCGCTCGCTTTTTGCTTAAGACTTCTAGGTACTTGCCGATAAATACGAAAGTAATTATCATCGCAACCGAATCAAAATAAACCTCGCCGCTCCTTGAAAACATCGCATATATCGAAAATATATAAGCTAAAAGCGCTCCCGAGACGATAAGCAAGTCCATGTTTTGTCTTCTGTTTTTAATCGCTGCAAGTGCACCTTTAAAAAACCCGCTTCCTGTATAAAAAAGCACAGGAGTAGCCAAGACAAACTCCGCAAAGCTTAAAACGGCCTTTACGTCATCTCTTATGCCCGTAAAATAACCGCCGTATTTTGCAACACTTAGCCACATTATGTTCATGGTGGCAAAAATCCCCACTAAAAGCTTTGCGTAAAATTCTCGCCTTTTATTGGTTATATACTCCTCTTCGCGACTTGGATCATAAGCGTAAGCGTCATATCCGATAGATCTTATAAGCCTTAAAATTTCGGACAAATTCGTCTCACTCTCATCCCAAACGATAGTGGCTTTATTATTTAACGAATTTATATTAGCCTCTAAAATTCCTTTGGCGTTAAATAAAACTTTTTCATTTAGCCAGATACAAGCTGCGCAGTGAATGCCGTCTATCACGAGTGAAATTTTGCTAAATCCATTCTCGTTTTTTACATAATTTTGATAAGCCAATTCTAAATTTTCATCTTTCTGAGCGCTAGACTTAACGGGGCTTAAGACATTTTTACCAAGACGATCGTAAAACTCACTCAGTCCGCTGGAAGAAAGAATTTCAAATACGCTTTTACAGCCGTTACAACAAAATTTATTGTCGCCGGATTCGATCATAACGCTATCTTCAAAGCTCTGATGACAATGCGCGCACTTGGTTTTACTCATGAGTTACATTTTTCTTTCAAATTTAGATTTGTAAATTATACAGCTAATGTTTTGATTTTAAGGTTAAATCAAATTTGTATATCAAGCCAAATTTTACATAGAATTTATAAAAAAGGTTGTAAATTTTGATAATTTTCATCAAAGGAGCGAATTTGAAAAAGATCCAGACTCAAAGTTCAAAAAACAGAAAGGCTCACTACACTCCGGCTATCGAGCATGGCGGCATACTTTACGTCTCAGGTCAGCTTAGCATCGACACGGCAACCATGCAGCTTCCAAAAGGCGGCGCTAGAGAGCATGCTAGGCAGGCGCTTGCAAATTTACAGACGGTTTTAACTGAAGCCGGAGCCAAAAAAGAAAACGTGATAATGTGCAGAGTTTATACGCCCGATATAGCGTTTTGGGACGATATAGACGATGAGTATGCGAAGTTTTTTGGCGAGCATAAACCTGCGCGCGTAGTCGTGCCTACCTCGGCACTTCATTTTGGCTGCTTGGTTGAGATAGAAGCTCAAGTGGCGATGATTTAGGCTTAAAATATCAAATTCATAAGGAATAAAAATGGCAAATTTCAAATGCACAAGTTGCGGTAGCGAGGCTTCGCTTGAAAATTTAAACTTTGAGTGCAAGTGCGGTGGGCTTTATGAGCTTAAATTTACTCCGCCTAAATTCTCGCTTGATCTTGTGGATAAGAGCGAATTTAGCCTATTTCGCTACCACAAATTTATGCCGCTTCAAAATGAAATTTGGAAGCAGATCACGCTTGGCGAGGGCATGACGGCATGCGTTAAATTCGATAATAAGCTTTACTTTAAGCTTGATTATGCGATGCCTACGCTTTCGTTTAAAGATCGCGGAGCGGCGCTTCTTATCTGGCTTTGCAAGAGCATAGGAGTTAAAAAAGTCCTTCAAGACAGTAGCGGAAATGCGGGAAATTCGGTTGCAGCCTATTGCGCTAGAGCAGGGATTGAGTGTGAAATTTACGTTCCAAAAGGAACTTCTGAAAAAAAGATAAACATGATAAAAGCTTTTGGCGCTACGGCAACGGTGTTTGACGGAACTCGCGACGAAACGGCCGATGCATGCCGTAAAAAAGCTCGAGATGAAGGCATTTATTACGCAAATCACGTATATAATCCGATCTTTTATCAAGGAACTAAAACTTACGTGTATGAAATTTACGAGCAGCTCGGACGTGTGCCTGATAACTTCTTCTTGCCTGTTGGCAACGGCACGCTGCTAATCGGCTGTGAGCTTGCACTTACGGAGCTTTTTGAAGCGGGGCTTATAAAAAAGCTGCCTAAAATTTTTATCGTACAAAGCGAAAATTGCGCTCCATTTTTCGGCGCTAAAGATAAGCCGCTTGATATCGTCGTAAAGCCGACCGAAGCTGAAGGCATAGCTATAGGAAAGCCGATGAGAGGACGTGAAATTTTAGCTAGCAAATACGCAGGCGAGCGCGAAGTGATAACGATACCCGAAAGTGCGATTTTGCCTGTAAGAGAGCATCTGGCGAAAAGCGGATTTTACGTAGAGCATACTACGGCTGCGATATATGCTGCGTATGAAGAGTATGCAAAAACTCACGAGATCGCAGGAGACAGCATCATCTCGCTTTGTGGCGCAGGGATTAAAAGCGAACACTAATTTTGATTGATTAAGCAAATTTAAAATTTAGGATATGCGCTCATGTCCTAAATTTATCGTTTGACAAAAAATCGTTACTTTGTTACAATTTTGCAAGTTCTAAGGTTAGAAACACAAACGCAAGGCGCACAATGTATCTCATCGGTATAGACATCGGCTCGACATCTACAAAAGTGGCTGTTTTTAATAAAAACGATCAAAAATTCACAGAGTTGTTTTTGCGCCCTACAGGATTTAGCGGAGTAAAAATAGCGGATGAAATTTATGAAATTCTAAAAGAGAAAAACTACTTCCCAAGCTTCATAACCGCAACCGGATACGGCAGAGTAAGCGTTAAATACGCAAATTTTACCACGACTGAAATTTTATGTCACGCATTGGGAGCGAATTTTTTATTTCCCAAAGACTGCACGGTAATCGACGTAGGCGGGCAAGACACAAAGGCTATCAAAATCGTAGCAAACAGGCCCGAAGACTTTATAATGAATGATAAATGCTCTGCAGGAACGGGCAAATTCATCGAAGTTATGGCAAATCGTCTCGGGATTGATATAAACGAGCTTTACACCACTGCAAAGAAAAATTTAAATATCAAACTAAGCTCCACTTGCACCGTATTTGCCGAATCAGAAATAATCTCGCTAATGGCAAACGGCGTAGATAAAACGCAAATCGCTTACGGTATCATCGATTCGTCCGCTCAAAAGGTGGCCTCCTTAACCAAAAGGCTAGAGAATGAAATTTACTTTTTAAGCGGCGGGCTTAGCAGGGTAAGTCTTTTTAAAAATTTGCTCGCAAATCACTTACAAAGAGAGGTTTTTACCGATGAAAATGCCATATTTTGCGGAGCGATGGGAGCTAGCCTGATCGGACTTAAAAAGGAAAAATCATGAGAATGGATTTTGACAAACTTAAAAAACGCAACTCCTTTGAACTGCAAAATTTAAAAGCTGAGGGCAAGCCTATAGTAGGCACGTTTTGTACATATTCGCCAAAAGAGCTGATATACGCTGTAGGCGGAGTTGCCGTTAGTCTTTGTGCAAATGACGAAAGCTCTATAAATATCGCGCATAAAGAGCTTCCAAGAAATCTCTGTCCGCTTATAAAGGCAAGCTACGGATATGCGGTTAGTAAAAAATGCCCTTATATGAACGCAAGCGATATCATCGTGGGAGAGACTACTTGCGACGGCAAAAAGAAGATGTATGAGCTGCTTGCAAACCACAAGCCGGTGTATGTTTTAGAGCTTCCAAATATGACAAATAAACGCTCGCTAGCTCTTTGGAAGGATGAGCTAATAAGCTTTAAGGAGTTTTTACAAGAGAAATTCAAAGCTAAGATAACCCAAGAAAATCTCCTTGAAGCGGTAAAAATCCACAACGAGGAGCGCGAGTTGATGTGTGAGCTGATGGAGCTAAACAAGGCCATCCCAAGCCCTATTAAAGGTAGCGAACTTCACGAGATACTATTTGCAAGCGAATTTATTTACGATAAAAAAGAGAAGATAAAAACTCTAAAAGCCTTTATAGAGGCAACTAAACAAAATTTAGAAGCTAAAATTTCAGATAAAAAGCGTATAATCATAACCGGCTGTCCAAGCGGCGGAGTGTATGAAAAAATAATAAAACAGATAGAAAATTTAGGTGCTGACGTGGTCGCTTTTGAAAACTGCGTCGGAACGAAAAATTACCGAAATTTGGTCGAAGAAGAAGGAAATTTGATAGAAAATATCGCTAAAAGATATCTTGAAATTCCATGTTCGGTGATGTATAAAAACGACAAAAGAGCGCAAATCATCAAAGAATTTATCAAAGAATACAGCGCAGACGGCGTCATAGATATAGTTTTAAGCGGATGTCATACATATGCTATAGAGACGAATAAAATAAGAGAAGCTAGTAAGGAGGCGGGTGCGAATTATATGAGTTTAGAGACTGATTATTCAAGGCAAGACAGCGGACAAATACGTACAAGATTAGAGGCTTTTATAGAGCTTTTATAAACAAAATTTAAGGAGAAAATATGAAATTTAAGAGCATTTTACTAAGTTGCTTACTGCTTGCGGGCTCGGTTGCGGCAAGCGATAAGCTTAAAGTTTATTTTGAAGCCGGAAGTATCGGCGATAACTTCTCAAGCGTTATCTCAAACGGCGCAAAAATGGCGGCAAAAGACCTAAATGTCGATCTTAAGGTGGTATATTCCGAGTGGGATCCAAACAAGATGGTTGAAAATTTCAAAAACGCCGTTGCAACATCGCCTGACGGCATCATAGTGATGGGTCATCCCGGAGACGAGCTATATCAGCCGCTTATCAAAAATGCGATAGAAAAAGGCATAAACGTAACAAGCATAGATACCGAACTTCCAAAAAGCCTAGAAGCCTTTAAGTCAAGCGGATTTGGCTACACTGGAAGCAACAACTACGAAAGTGGCAAGGCGATGGCGCACGAAGCGGTGCAAAAATTTGAGATGAAAAGCGGCGAAAAGGTGATGGTATGGGGTTTGCTTAGCATGCCTGTAAGAGGCCTTAGAGCAAAAGCAATGCTTGAAGTGTTCAAAGAAAAAGGGCTAAAGGTCGAATATATCGAAATTTCACCTGAGATAAACAAAGATCCAAGCCTAGGACTTAGCGTATTTAGCGCTTACATGGCAAAACATCCTGACACCAAGCTGGTAGTGCTTGACCACGGAGCTCTAACGGCGCAGTCACCGCAGTTCATGAAAAGCCTAAATTTGGATAAAGAAAAGCTAAATATCGCAGGATTTTCGCTATCTCCTGCTACGATTGCAGGCATAAAAGACGGCTCAATCGATCTGGTTGCCGACGCACAGCCGTTCTTTCAGGGGTATTTTAGTATCGTGCAAATCGTAATGAGCAAAAAATACGGATTTTCAGGGTTTAAAGTTGATACCGGCGGAGGCTTCATTACAGCTAAAAACATAGCTCTTATCGAGCCGTTAGTAAAAAATGGCATCAGATAACGCGATAGAGCTTAAAAACGCTTTTAAAAGTTTTGGCAAAACCAAAATTTTAAAAGGCATAAATTTTACCCTAAAAAAGGGCGAGACGATCGCTCTTTTGGGCGATAACGGAGCGGGTAAATCAACTCTTATCAAGTGCCTTTGCGGTTATGATAGGCTTGATAAATTTGATAGCTTTAGCGTGCTTGATACTCCTATAAAAAGGGGAGAATTTGACCTGCTACAAGCTAGAAATTTAGGCATGGAAGTAGTCTTTCAAGATAGCTCGCTTGGGCTTTCTCAAGAGATTTATCGCAACATCTTTGCCACGCGCCATATCACGAAATTTGGGCTCATAGATAGGAAAAAAGAGATAGAAATTTCAAATCAAATTTTAAAAGAGTTCATGGGCTTTAGCGGAGCGGGAATTGATGCCACAAGCCTTGCAAGCAACCTAAGCGGAGGCGAAAAGCAAGGGCTTGCCATAGCTAGAGCGATTTATTTTAAATCACAAATTCTCATTCTTGATGAGCCCACAACCGCGCTTGGCGTAAATGAGACCGAGCGGTTTATGGGCTTTTTGGATAAACTCAAAGAGCAAAATTTAAGCATCATAATCATCACTCACAACTTAAATCAAGCCTTTCATATCGCCGATAAATTCGTGCTTTTGAGAAGCGGAGTGATAGAGCAAGAACTAGATAAAAGCGAAATTTCGGATCTAAATTCACTCTACAAGGTATTTTATGAGTAAAAATTTAGTCATTACCGCGATACTTTTTGTGATTTTAGGAGTATTTACAGCCTTTTCGCCCGAAGTGTTTTTAGCCAAAAACATCTATTTTAACTACCTAACCTCAGTGCCTATCATACTCATACTCTGCCTTGGCTTGCTTCCTCTTATCATCTCAGGCGAGTTTGACATGAGTTTTCCTGCGACGATGGCGATGAGCGGATTTGTATTTTCTTATGTTTTTAAAGCAAGCGGAAATTTAGCCTTAGCTACGCTTGCAAGCCTTAGCTTTGGTGCACTTAGCGGAGCTTTTAACGCGATTTTGGTTATAAACGCAAAAATACCTTCCATTATCGCAACTATCGGCACACAGTTTTTCTGGCGGGGGCTTGCGGTGGTGCTAAGCGGAGGACTTTCGCTATCTTTAGCGAGTGCCGAAGGCTTCATGAAAGAGCTTTTTGTAGGCAGGATCGCAGGAGTGCCGGCTCAATCAATCATCGCGACTATTTTGGCGATACTAACTTACATCATGATCTTTAAACACAAATTCGGAGATAATATCTTGTTTTCAGGCGATAACGCAAAGGCTGCTAAAATGCTAAGCATAAACGTTGCTAGGAGCAAATACCTGCTTTTCATCAATATGGGCGTGATGAGCGCACTTGCAAGCATTATCTTGAGTCTTGAGTTTATCAACTGGTGGCCTACGCAAGGAGACGGATACATGCTGCTTGTATTTGCGGCGATCTTTATCGGCGGTACGGGCGTAAGCGGAGGAGGCGGAAGCGTATATGGAACGCTCATAGGCAGCATAATCATCGGCATAATGGAAAGCGGCATCGTAGCCATGGGCTTTGACGCATTTTACACGCGAGTGATTTACGGAGCTATCATAATCGTATCTGTCGTGATATACGCTAAATTTGATAAAAATTCCAAAGTGCGCAGCCTCTAATCAAACTTTGCGCGCCAAGGATAAATTCTAAGCAAACTCCCTATCTATAACGATAAAAATTTTATATCCGGGAAACTGCGCCGAAACGACACTTTCCATTTTGGCTCTAAGCTCGTCTAAATTTCGCTCTTTAAAGCTAACTACGACATCAAATCTAACCGTTTTTTTATCCGTATTTATAAAAAATGCGTGTAAATTCAGTATGCTTTTAAATTCGCTTAATAGGTTTTTTACGCACTCTTTAGTGTCGTTTTGTCCTAAATTTACGCTATAAATTCCAAACACAAGATATATGCGATATCTGCGGTAAATTTCTATCTGAAGCTCGTTTAAGCGCTGGGAAATTTCTGAAATTTTCATATGTTCGTCAACTTCTACGTTTATCGAGCCTACATATCGTTCAACGCCGTAGTTATGAAGTATCAGATCATACGCATCAAGCACTATCTCACACTCCTTAACCGCCTTATAAATTTCATCGCTTACTTCTTTTTCCACTCGCCCGCCGATAATCCTATCAAAGGTTTCTTTAATCAAAATCACGCCGTTATAAATGATAAAAAGCGAAGCCAAGGCTCCTGCATAGCCGTCAACTTGGATGTTTGCAAAGTATGAAAGACCTGCGCTAACAAGTATCACGCAAGAGATGATAGCATCTCCCAAAGCCTCCTGTCCGACTGCTTTTAAGGCTATGGATTTGGTTAAATTTCCCATCTTTTTATAGTAAAATGCTATGGCAAATTTTACAAATATAGCGATAAAAAGTATGGTTAAAAGAGCCGGAGTAAATGTCGTAGTAACAGGCTCTATGATGTTTTCTATCGAGGTTTTTAAAAACTCAAAACCAAGCATTAAAACTATGATAGAGACTATAAGCCCTCCGATATACTCAACCCTTCCGTATCCGTACGGGTGGCTCTCGTCAGGCAACTTTTGAGCAAGCTTTGATCCAAAAATCGTTATCAAGCTTGAAAATGCGTCGCTTAGGTTATTTACCGCATCAGAGATGATGGCTACGGAATTTGAAGCAAGGGCTATAAAAATTTTAATGCTTGCCAAAATCACATTCGTAACTATACCTATAAAAGCGGTTTTTATTATCTTTTTTTCACGTTCGCCGTCTTTAAAATCCATCATTTTGAACTCTCATTTTTAAATTTTAACGGCATTTTAGCACATTTAAAACAAATCAAAACTTGACAACAAAACTAAATTTATATAAAATACGAGCCAAATTAAAGCTTCTTTTGAAACTTAAATCAATCTACAAAAACACCCATACTTTATAAAGAGGATATATGGAAAATAACGCAAATCAAAATGGCGTAACCCAGCCAAATTCAGAGAATACAAAAACTTCCAGAAAACATCAAAACACACGAACTCACATC
Organism: Campylobacter sp. RM16189; assembly: GCF_012978815.1. Lineage (NCBI taxonomy): Bacteria > Pseudomonadati > Campylobacterota > Epsilonproteobacteria > Campylobacterales > Campylobacteraceae > Campylobacter > Campylobacter sp. RM16189. The sequence goes on from NZ_LIWR01000004.1 coordinate 117,106, forward strand.
CCTGTTGACGGACATAAAATCGAAGAACTTCGCACACTAAGCCTAGAAGAACTTGTACAGATAGCAAACGGCGTAGGTGTCGAAAACCCACGCGAATTTCGCAGACAAGATTTGATATTTGAAATTTTAAAAACACAGACCAAGCAAGGCGGCTTCATTCTATTTACGGGAATTTTGGAGATCACAAACGAGGGTTATGGATTTTTACGCTCGGTCGATGCAAATTTAAGCGACAGCTCTAACGACGCTTACGTTTCAAACTCTCAAATTCGCAAATTTGCCCTTCGTGTGGGCGACATCGTAACCGGTCAAGTTAGAGAGCCAAAAGATCAAGAAAAGTACTACGCTCTGCTTAAAATCGAAGCCGTTAACTACATGCCTTTAGCAGAAGCTAAAGAAAGACCTCTGTTTGACAACTTAACTCCGCTGTTTCCTACGCAAAAACTTCATCTTGAGTATGATGCGATGAAACTTACAGGCCGCGTGCTTGATCTCTTTACTCCTATCGGAAAGGGACAGCGCGGACTTATCGTTGCGCCTCCAAGAAGCGGTAAAACAGAGCTTATGAAAGAGCTTGCTCACGGTATTGCAAGAAACCATCCTGAAGCGCACCTCATGGTGCTTTTGGTTGATGAGCGCCCTGAAGAGGTTACCGATATGCAGCGCTGCGTGAAAGGAGAGGTGTTTAGCTCGACTTTTGATCTTCCTGCACTTAATCACGTGCGAGTTGCCGAGCTTGTTATCGAAAAGGCAAAGCGTCTTGTTGAAATGGGCAAGGACGTCATCATCTTGCTTGATAGTATAACTCGTCTTGCGCGCGCTTACAACACCGTAACTCCGCCAAGCGGTAAGGTGCTAACGGGCGGCGTTGATGCAAATGCACTTCATAAGCCAAAACGCTTTTTCGGAGCAGCTAGAAATATCGAAGACGGTGGAAGCTTGACTATCGTCGCAACAGCGCTTATCGACACGGGCTCAAGGATGGACGAGGTTATATTTGAGGAGTTTAAAGGCACGGGAAATAGCGAAATCGTGCTTGATCGCAACATCTCAGACCGCAGAATTTATCCGGCTATCAACATCCTAAAATCAGGCACGAGAAAAGAAGAGCTTCTTCAAAAACCTGACGAGCTTCAAAAAATTTGGGCTATACGCTCTGCGATCGCTTCTATGGATGATGTGGAAGCGCTTAAATTCCTATATGCAAAGATGCTTAAAACAAAAGACAACAACGAGCTTTTATCGATACTAAATGATTAAAATTTGAGCCTTAAAAGCTCAAATTTTAGCTTTCTTTTTCACTAACCCAAACTTAAAATTTCAGGTTCGCCAAAAAGCCTATTTGCCTCTTTTAATATGGCTTGGTTTTTAGCATTTTGTAGCTCTTCGGGCGATTTTGACTCACTTTTTTCAGACTTGATAACAGCAGTTTCGCCTATCTTAACCTTTACTTCTGGGATTTCGCTTGGTTTAGCTACTTCCTTGCTTTGCTCCTCTATCTTTTCAAGTTCCATATCAAGCAAAGCCATATCATCAACCACTATGCCCGAATCGGTCTGAAATTTAAGCGAATAAGCGGTCGCAAAATCCTCGGTATTATCTCTTTTATCCCCAACATAAGGCTTGAAATTTGACTGAGCTTCTTGGCTAGGCTGGGCTAAGTTTGAGTTTTGCTCTATTTCAGGCTTGATCGTAGTTGTGTCACTATCATTTAAATTTGCTTCGTTTTTATCGTCAGATTGAGACTGAACTTCTTTTGGAGCTATCTTGATCTTTGCGTCCGAGCCAAAATTCGCACGCAAAATTTCCATTATGACCTTTGAGCTGGAGCGTAATTTTTCTTGATTTGCTCCACTTGCGTTTGAAGAAAGGCTAAGGCAGTTATCCTTAAACTCCAAAAATTCTATACACTCCTTAAAGCACTCCCCAAGCGTATAATCCCTATCGTAAATTTTATCCAAAAATAGCTCATACGGGCTTTTTACTACTACTTTAGCAGGTGTATTTACTTGGGCTTTTTGAGGCTGCTTAGCAGTAGGCGCGGTTAAATTTAAGCCCTGCTCTTTTATCTCAAAATTTCCTATCATGTCGTCAATCGGCTTTAAATTTATCGCTTCCATCATCATAAAAAGCATGATACTAAGCACGAAGCCATTATCGCTACTTACGCTTAGCATGCCTTTGGCTTCGGATAAAATTCTAAAAAATCTCTCGTATAAAAGTAGCGAATACTTACTGCTTCCTCCAAGGAAATTCTCCTTTAAATTTGCGATCAGCTCATCGATTATCATCTCGCCGTCATAGCTTTCAAGCTCGCCTACAAGCCTGCTCATCGCGGCTCTATCGCCACTCATCACAACTTGCATGATCTCTTCGATACGCGCAGGATCTAATAGTCCAAGCATATCGGCAACCACGCTTTGAGTGATCTTTGCATGCGAATACACAATGGCTTGATCAAGCAAAGTAAGCGTATCACGAAGCGAACCCGAGCCGCTGCGAGCGAGAATTTCGACGGCCTCACTCTCATACTCCACGCCCTCTTTGCTTAGGATGTATTCAAGGTGTTTGATGATGTTTTGTTTTGAAATTTGCTTAAATCTAAAATGCTGAGTGCGCGAAAGCACCGTAGCAGGAAGCTTTAGCGGATCGGTTGTTGCAAGGATAAATTTCACATAACTAGGAGGCTCTTCAAGCGTCTTTAAGAGCGCGTTAAACGCTTCTTTTGTAAGCATATGAACCTCATCGATGATAAAAATTTTAAATCTGGCAGAGGCAGGAGCATATTTGGTCTGCTCGATAAGCTCTCTGATGTCATCTATCTTTCTGTGGCTTGCCGCGTCCATCTCGATGATATCGATGTGGCGAGACTCGTTAGCCATGATGCAATGAGAGCACTTTTCACACGGCTTTGAAGTAGGTCCGTTCTCGCAAACTAGCGCCTTTGAAAAAATTCTAGCGCTTGAAGTCTTACCGCTTCCACGAAGACCCGAAAACAGATACGCATGAGTTAGGCGATTTTCGCTAAGTGCGTGAGTTAGGCTTTTACTTACCGATTCTTGTCCGATAAGTTCGTCGAAATTTCGGGGGCGATATCTAAGTGCGAGTGCTTGCAACACAAATTTTCCTTATTTTTAAATTTCTAGATTGTAGCCGTTTTTGCATAAATTTTTAATATAGTGAAATTTTTGGATATAATCGCGAAAATTCAAAAAACAAGGGAAATAAATGAAAAAAGTATTGCTTGTATCGATGATATTTTTAGCTGGATTTTTACTAAGCGGCTGTGAGAGAAACGACTACCAACATCCGCTTCACAGATCTACAAAAAATAAATAATTAGTTTAAATTTACACTATTTTAACTAGCAAATTTACTCTTCGGCAAAGCTGTTTTTAGCCTTGCCGAATCAAATTTCAACTTACAAATCCCCAAACAGAGCCTTAAGATCTTTCATGCTCTCTTCTTTTTCTTCACTTGTTTTTGCGCCGCCAAGCTCGACTAATTCGATCTCAAAGCCGCTGAGCATGCTTGCAAGACGTATGTTTATACCGCTTTTGCCTATAGCTTTGCTCTTTTGCTCACTTGCGATAGTTACGACAGCCTTTTTCTCATCAACGATCTTAACGGCACTTATGATGGCTGGCGACATCGCGCGGGTAATAAGGATAGTCGGCTCGCTTGAAAACTCTATCGCATCGATATTTTCTCCGTTTAGCTCTTTTGTTACGGCATTTATACGCACGCCTTTAGTGCCGACCGTTGCGCCCACAGGATCTACATTTGGAGTTGTTGAGATAAGTGCGACTTTAGCTCTTTCGCCAGGAATTCTGGCACTTGCGGCGATCAATACAAGTCCATCTTTGATCTCTGGAACTTCGGCTTTTAAAAGAGCCTCTAAAAATTTTGGAGATGTCCTGCTAAGCTCAACTCTAATGCCTTGAGATTTATCTATATACACGCTTTTAATAACCGCTTTTACGACGTTTCCGACTCTAAATTTCTCACCTTTTATACGGTTTTTACGTGGCATAACGGCACGAATTTCATCTATCTCTATGAATGTATTTTCTTCACTATCTACGCGAGTAACGGTTCCAAATACCATTTGCCCTATCATGTCTTGATATTTTTGGAAAATTTTCTCTTCCATTAGGCGCTGTATGTGGTATTCAAGCTCTTTATGAAGCGTTTGAGCGGCGGTTCTTCCGAGATTATCGGTGCTTAGCTCATAAGTAAGCTCATCTCCTACTTCAACCCCACTATCTATCTTTTTAGCCTCATCCAAGCTTAAAAAATGCTCGTTATCCTCTTGCAAACGCTCATCGTCATTAGCCACTATCGTGATTTTTTGATACAAACGAAGCGAGCGACTTGCGCTGTCTATAACGACATCGTATTCGTAATTTTCGCCATAAACGCGCTTAGCTGTATTTACAAGAGCCCTTATAACACGCTCTTTTACGTCCTCTATCTCTAAACCTTTTTCGTTTGCTATTGACTCTATGATATCTGCTATCTTTTCCACTATATCTCCAAATAATAAATTTCACGGGATTTTATCTGCGTAGATTCGTATTATATAAAATATATACTTTTAATAAGTTTAATAGCCATTTTATGATATTTTTGATATATTAATAGATTACGAAACAGAACTTTAAGGATAAAAGATGGAGCTAAAACTAGCCAGAAACGAGATTGACGCGAAACCAAAGACAATTTCGCTCGATAAGATCGAAGCCGCAGTTTCCAAAGATGGACAGAAAATTTTTTATTTCGATAAAGACAATAGCCACAAGCAGCTAATCGCCCTAATAGAGCATTTTGAAGAAAAAGGGCTAAGCGTATATCACAGAACGGTCAAATACGGACTTGACGAGAACGACTATATGTATGAGGTTCATATTCTTTGAGTAACGCAACGCAAAAAAAGCTCTTCATACAGACATTAGGTTGTGCTATGAATGTGCGCGACAGTGAGCATATCATCGCAGAGCTTAAGCAAAAAGAGGACTATGAGCTAACAGATAAGATGGAGGATGCCGATCTCATCCTTATCAACACCTGCTCGGTTCGCGAAAAGCCTGTTCATAAGCTATTTAGCGAAGTTGGGAGCTTTGAAAAAGCCAAAAAAAGCGGAGCTAAAATCGGAGTGTGCGGTTGCACGGCAAGTCATCTTGGGAGTGAAATTTTTAAACGCGCCCCTTATGTGGATTTCGTTTTAGGTGCAAGAAACGTAAGTAAAATTTCACAGGCCGTAAACACTCCGAAATTTATAAGCACCGACATAAATCACGACGAGAGCGAATACGCCTTTGGAGAATTTAGAAGCTCGCCATATAAATCACATATCAACATCTCCATAGGTTGCGATAAGAAATGCACCTATTGTATCGTGCCGCATACCAGAGGCGACGAGATCTCAATACCTGCAAATTTGATCTTAAACGAAGTTAAAAAAGCAGCAGACGGTGGTGCTAAAGAGATATTTTTACTAGGACAAAACGTAAATAACTACGGCAAGCGCTTTTCAGCCTCGCATGAGAAAATGGATTTTAGTGACCTGCTGGTTAAGATTAGCGAAGTAAATGGAGTTGATAGAATTCGCTTTACTAGCCCTCATCCGCTTCATATGGATGATAAATTTTTAGAAGTTTTTGTAAATAATCCCAAAATTTGCAAATCAATACACATGCCGCTTCAAAGCGGCAATACAAAAGTTCTTCGCGAAATGAAGCGAGGATATACCAAAGAGTGGTTTTTAGACCGCGCACTTAAACTTCGCTCGATGTGTCCTGATGTAAGCATAAGCACCGATATCATCGTGGCTTTCCCCGGTGAAACGGACGCTGAATTTGAAGATACGATGGATGTGCTTGAGCGTGTTAGATTTGAGCAAATTTTTAGCTTTAAGTATTCCCCTCGCCCTCTTACAAAAGCGGCAGAGTTTACAAATCAAATTCCAGATAATATCGCTTCGGCTCGTTTAACAAGGCTTCAAAGCAGGCACAATGAAATTTTAGACGCGATAACAGCCTCTCAAAAAGATAAAATTTTAGAGGTTTATTTTGAAGAACTAAGAGCAAACGGCGCAGTTGCCGGAAGAAGCTTTAATAATTTCTTAGTTCAAGTAGATGGCAGCGAAGAGCTACTTGGCAAAACACTAAAAGTAAAAATCACAAATCCAAAAAGAATGGTTCTTTATGGCGAGTTGGTGGGCTAAATTTAAAAGAGCGCTCTTTATAAATTTCACCACTTACGCCATATATTTTCTTATTTGGCTCATCTTTTTAACCTGCAAAAAGACCTACTCAAAGACAAATTTAGAAGCTCCCGCTCATGTCGTGCTCTTTTGGCATGGGCGCATAGCTATGATGAGCTTTGCTTACCTGCACTGGTGGGATAAATTTAAAAGATACGGCAAAGTGATAATAAGCGATCACAAAGACGGCGAGATCATCGCAAGAGTGATTAAATTTTTTGGTATCGGAACTATCAGAGGAAGCAGCTCAAAAGGCGGCGCAAAAGCTCTTATAAACGCCTTTAAAGAGATAAAAGCCGGCAATGATGTGATAATCACTCCTGACGGCCCAAGAGGTCCGCGCCATAGCGTAGCGGACGGAGCTGTCATAATCGCTCAAAAGCAAAATGTAAACATCCAAATTCTAAACTACGAAGCAAGTAAATTTTGGCAGTTTAAAAGCTGGGATAAGATGATATTGCCAAAGCCGTTTTCAGCTATAAATTTTACTCTTTCGCAGCCTTTTAGCGTAGCAAATTTAAGCCTTGATGAGGCTAAAAATTTGATAAAAAAGAAGATGGGTGCTAGCGATGAATAATAAATTTTTCATAGTCCTTTTAGCTACCGCTATCATCGTTGGATCTTGGGTGTTTTTTGCGACAAACAGCTCATACCAAGAGGCTTTGCAGTCTAAATTTTATTATGAAATCGGAAACTACAAAAAAGCGCATGAACTAGCTCAAAAAGCCTACGAAAAAGACATCTACAACAAGATGGCAAACACGGTGATGAAGCAGAGCCAAATCGCTCTAAAATACACAAAATACATAGAAGAAGCAAATGAATATCTGGAGCAAATTTTAAAGATAAGCAAGTCTAGCGAGGTTAGCAAAGTAGATACGAACCGCATACGCATAATGTGCGAGATAGTTATCGAAGGATACGATAAATTAAAGCCTTCAACGCTAACGCCAAAAGATATCCAAGAGGAAGCAAGAAATATGCGAGACAAATTTGTAAAGCTTAAAGAGGAGCTTTTTAAGGACGAAATATGAGATACTTGGTTTTAGTTGCTTTTTGCATTAGTATGCTTATTGGCGGAGATAAGATTGATTGCTCCAAGAAATACTACTGCTCGCACTTTAAGGATTGTGATGAAGCGATGAAGTATTTAAAAAAATGCAAAAGCGACAAGAATGGCGGCAACCAAAGGACGGACGGGGATAATGATGGTATTCCTTGCGAGAGTCAACATTGTAGCCACGTCATATTAAGATAACATCGATTTAATTGCAATTAATGCCAATTTTAGGTAAGATAAAACACCATAAATTTTAGGAGAATTATGTCGTTTTCTATTCGCCGTTTTTTTAGCATTTTATATCTTAGCGTTGTTGTAGAAGCTAAGCAGTGTCTATTTTACGGTATAGTGACAAGAAATGGCAAAACGATAAAGACTATAAAAACAGAATTTGATAATGAAGATCCAGATATCTTAAATGAAAAAATCATAGACTTTATAAAGCGTCAACAAAAAGAGTACAAATGGGTCTATATAGCCGTATTTTTCGACTATATGGGACAAGGCGCCATTGCTTGCAAAAACGAAGATGAATTTAAATTATTTAGCATAGATCCAAAAAATATAAGCTTTACTAAAATTTCTGATGAGTGGTTTGTGTATGCCGATCTAATGGATATTGCGCAGATGAAAGTAAAATTTAAGCCAATCGGTATTGATTTTTTATACTCTCCGATAGCTCTTATGCACAAAGCCATTATTGATAAAAAAGAAAATAAAAAAAATACCCTTTATATATACAGTCACAAAGACTCGTTTGCACTTTGTATAGCAAACAAAGGCAAATTTAAATTTGCATCCTTTACAAAAACCGGTGAAAATATCGGAGTCTCGTCAGATGATGATTTGGATTTTAACCAAGAAAAAATAGACGATATAGATGATTTTATCGCTGAAATTGATTCCGATGTAGAGAGTTTAGACGGAATTGATAATCTTGATAACATGCTAAAATCAGGCTCAACTACAGATGATTTTGCTGATCTTGATTACGATATAAATATGCCGGTATCAAAAGACGTGGCGACTTCCGTATCGATATTTGGACGCGATATGAGTATGTATCAATATATTGTAAACACTCTTAAAGATTTTTATCTAAATCCGATGTATGACGGCGATTTTATTGAGCAAATAGTAATTTTTGATAACATAAAAACAAGCGCTACCTTTCTACACTATTTAGAAACCGAACTAATGGTAGAAACAGCGGCCTATCCTGTCAACACGCTTAAAATGATGACTGAGCTTATGATGAGCGAGGCTAAAGATGACTTATAGATATAGCCTTATAAATCCTGCTAAAAAGCCGTTTTTAACTCTATTTAGTAAAATTTGGTTTATTTTCATAGGTAGTGTTTTTGTCCTTTTATTGGCTCTGAATCTATTTTTAGTCTTTAAAAATCACTCACTACAAAACAATATAGAGAACCTAAAAACAAATTACAATACAATCTCAAAAGATATCAAAAATATTGATGAAATCACGGCAAAACTACAAGAGCAACGCGAATGGACATATGAAATTTTTGCTTCAAATACGATATTAAAACAGAGTCTAAACAATCTTTTTGATCTGGTGCCAGACAGCATAACATTAAACGAAGTAATAATGCATAAAAACTCTCTTGTAATAAAGGGCGTAACGCCAAGCAAAGATACTTACAATATGCTGCTTTTAGCCCCTTTAAAATCGATATTTAATACCTCAAATACGACTTTTTATCAGCTTCAAAACGGATGGCTAAATTTTATCAGCACAAACAAGATTGACAATTCGGAAGGCTACAATGAGTAAAGATACAAGTTTAGAAGAGATTGATATAGTCAAACTTTTAATCTATGTTTTAATATTTATCGTTGTATGCCTTGTAATGATATTTGCGTTCATTGTGCCAAATATCAAAGACTACCGAGAGGTTCAATACCAAAACCGCATCCAAGCGGCCAGCGTAACAAAGATAAATCAAATTTACAATAGCAAAAATTCAACGCTAAATGATATCAAAGAGAAAGATAGGCTTATATTTAAGGCATTTGATACAAAATTTAGCGAAGATAACTTCACAAAATTTGCAAAAAATTATTTTAATGAGGTAAAACTCAGCCAAATAAACAATGATTCAAACAAAGACCTATTTTTCAGATATGAACTAAACGTAACTAGCAATATTTTAACTCCGACCAAGTTTTACAACTTTATTGACGCTCTTACAAAATACGATAATATTATAAAAATTGATTTTCCTATACAGATGCGTGAAAATAGCGGCAAGATACACACTACTTTTAATATCAAAGTTTACGGACTTAAGTAGTTTTTATACAAATTCTCTCAAATTTTCTATTTCAAAACCAATTTGATGTAGATAAGGACGATTTATTTTAGGCACCCTAAATACTCTGCAAGCCTCTTTAAATTTTTTATCCATAGCAGCTTTTACAAACGGAGTTATAAAAATAAATTTTGGAAAATATCCTACAGCAACTTTTGCACTAATAGCGCAATCCGTTTTATTTAATAAGCATCTTTGACACTCTCTTCGTTGAGCCTCGCTCATTACTACGCCTAAAAGCTTACATGCCCTATCAATTCCCCTAATGGCGTTTTTATCATTTTTAACCAGATATAATCTATCCTTTGGATTTAAAATTTCAGGCTTTAGGCTATCCATATCATTTTCTAAAAACTCAAAACTTTTAGCTACACCACTTTTAAATAGATCTAAAAAAGGTTCACTAAATTTAGCCCTTATCAAATTTCTTTTAAACCTCATCTCTTCGTTGCTATGATCTAAAAAATATTTTAATTTACGCTCATTTAAAAAGTTTAAAAGCTCTGTTTTTCTTATATTCAAAAGAGGTCTTACAATATTAAATTTCTCTCTTTTTTCAAATTCTCTCATTCCAAGAAGTTCGTTTAGACCGGCACCTTTGCCAAGTTGCATCAAAAACCATTCGAATTTATCATCAAGCTGATGAGCCAAAATTAAATTTGCATAGCCAAATTCAGAGCAAATTTTAGTAAAAAAATCATATCTTGCCTCTCTTGCCCTGCACTCAAAATTTGAGCTTTCAAGGCTCACGCTAAGTTCAAAAATTCTTTTATTAAACTTACTAGCTAGCCCTCTTGCGCTTGCGATCTCCTCTTTGCTCTGCCCTCTTGTATTATAATTAACTATTGCTATGTCAAAGTCTATTTCTCGCTCGTTTAAGATATAAAAAAGAGCCGTAGAATCTACTCCGTGCGAAAACGCAAGCAGATTTTTACCTTTCTTTAAAATATCTGTCAAAGCCTCGTTTATCATCACCCTATCACTCTTCCAAGCACCTTATCTTTGATTACTTGTGTTATCTCGCAATCGTAAATTTTACCGGTTTCAAGAGTTTCAAACTCACTCTCGTTTATCAAAATTTCTCCGTCAATATCCTTATCCCAAAGAAGTTTTTTAGCCCCGTAAAACATCTCTCCTTCGCTACTAACTCCTTCTATAACAACCTCGAATTTTTTTCCAAGCTCATTAGCAAAGCTATCGTTTACAATTTTTTTAGTTATCTTTTCCATTTTTGAAAGGCGTTTTTCTATAGTCTTTGTAGGAAGTTGATCCATCTCGTATGATAAGGTATCCTCCTCTCTTGAGTAAGCAAAAGCTGAAATACGGTCAAATTTAAACTCGCTTAAAAACTCGCAAAGCTCGTTAAATTCTTCCTCGCCTTCGCCCGGATGTCCTACAATGACACCTGTTCTAAGAAAGGAATCTTTGGCCTCTCGCATCATGGTTAAAAGCTCTTTAATACGCTTAGCTCCGCTTCCTCTACGCATTATTTTAAGCATTTTGTCGCTAATATGTTGTATAGGCATATCAAAGTAGTTTTGAAAAACTTTAGAATCTATTATGCGCCTAATTAGCTCATTTGAGGTCGTGCTAGGATATAGATATAAGATCCTTGCACTCCTTACGCCTTCAATCTTCTCAACCGCATCAACAAGCTCTATAAGTCCATCGCTTTTAGCATGATCTCTCATAAAGGAGCTTGAATCCTGAGATAAAAAGCTGAAATCAAAATATCCTTTTTTGACAAGCTTTTTAACCTCATCTACTATGTTTTCAATCGAGCGCGACTTTAGTTTGCCCTTAAATGTAGGAATTGCACAAAAGCTGCATTTTTGATTACAGCCTTCTGAAATTTTAATATAGGCATGATAGTTTGATCCGGTTATGACCCTCTCTTCATCTGCTTGCAGATAGGTACCCGGACTAAATAAATTTTGCTTTTTCAGTATGATTTCATCGATCTTATCATAGTCTCCAACGCCTGTAAACAGATCCACCTCCGGAAGCTCTTTCATAAGCTCATCTTTATACCTTTGCATCAAACAGCCCGTAACTACTAGCAAAGAGTCCTTCTTTCGTGCGTCATGAACCTCAAGGATAGAGCGTATGCTCTCTTGCTTAGCAGAGTCTATAAATCCACAGGTATTTATAATTATCACATCGGCAACAGTTGCGTCATCGGTGATTTCATAATTTTGAAGACGCCCAAGCATGATTTCAGAATCGACTAAATTTTTATTACAGCCAAGTGAAATTAGATGAAGTTTGCTCATTTTATACCCATAAATTATCAATTAAACGCGCTTTACCCACGTAGGCTGCAACTAAAATTATGCTATTTTTTGGTTCAATCTTTGAAATTTCATTGAAATTTCTATCCACAATGGCCACATAATCAACTTTTAAAGGCTTTAAAATCTCAAACATCTCATCTTTAATCTTGCTCGCGCTAAATTCATTTTGTTTTATCAAATTTGAAGCTTTCATGATAGCCTTAGAAAGTCTTAAGGCTTCAAGCTTTTCGGATTCATTTAAATAAGAATTTCTTGAAGATAGAGCCAGTCCATCCTTTTCTCTTACTATTTCGCAAGGAATTATCTCTAAATTTAAAAACATAGTTTTAACCATATTTTGCACAATAGTTAGTTGCTGGGCATCTTTTTTACCAAAATAAGCTCGTTTTGCCTTAGTTAGATTAAACAACTTCATTAAAACTCTAAGCACACCGTCAAAATGCCCCGGGCGAGTTTTGCCCTCTAAAATAGAAGCCAAATTTTTAGGTGCGGCTATACACGGTTCACTCTCAAAGTATATCTCATCCGTGCTTGGTATAAAAATGGCCGCCACGCCGCAGCTCTTACAAATTTCAATATCTCTAACTTCGTTTTTAGGATACTTGTCCAAATCCTCGTTTGGTAAAAATTGAGTAGGATTAACAAAGGTTGAGACTATAGCTATATCATTTTCGCTTGCGCATCTTTTTATCAAGCTTACATGCCCATCATGCAAAGCACCCATAGTAGGCACGAAGCCTATCTCTCGACTAACACTATCTATAAAATTTTTAAGCTCGCTAGCTGTTCTAATTATCTGCATTTTGATTTCTCTTTTTTTATATTAAAGTCGCAAATTATATCAATTTTATCTTTACTCAAACCTGACTTTGTTCAATTATGCTATAATCATAATAGAAATAATGAATTTGGAGATAAATTTGGATAACTACGAGTACACCGAACTTTTAAAGAGCCTTGATACAAAGGTAAATAATATCGCGCTTATAATAAAACCTGACGAGATAGAAAGAAGATTAAACGAAATAAGCGAACTTGAAAACGATCCTAGCTTCTGGCAAAACATAGCATTAGCCGGACAAATCGGAAAAGAAAAAACAAAAATAACAAATATTTTAAATAAATTTAAAGATGCCAGAAACGCACTGAATGATACAAAAGATCTTTACGATCTTGCAAATTCAGAAAACGACCTTGATACATTAAATTCACTATATGAAGATGCAAGTAGTCTAGAAGATAAGATAGTAAATTTAGAAATTTCAATGCTGCTTAGCGGCGAAGACGATAATAAAAACGCTATCGTTACCATCCATCCTGGCGCAGGAGGAACTGAGAGTAACGACTGGGCGAGCATGCTTTATAGGATGTATTTGAGATTTTGCGAGAGAGAGGGCTTTAAGGTTGAGACGCTTGACTTTCAAGAGGGCGATGAGGCAGGGCTTAAAGATGTAAGCTTCATCGTAAAAGGCGAAAACGCATACGGATATCTAAAGGCGGAAAACGGCATACACCGTCTAGTTCGTACAAGTCCATTTGATAGCGCAGGTCGTAGGCATACAAGCTTTTCAAGCGTAATGGTAAGCCCTGAGCTTGACGATGATATCGAGATAGAGATCGACGAAAAAGACATAAAGATAGATACATATAGAGCAAGCGGTGCGGGCGGTCAGCACGTAAATAAGACTGAAAGTGCTATAAGGATCACGCACTATCCTACAGGTATAGTCGTGCAGTGTCAAAACGATAGAAGCCAGCATAAAAACAGGGCAACGGCGATGAAGATGCTAAAATCAAGGCTTTACGAGCTTGAGCTTATGAAACAGCAAGAAGCAAGTGCAAACATCGAAAAAAGCGAGATAGGCTGGGGGCATCAGATACGCTCTTACGTGCTTTTTCCATACCAGCAAGTCAAAGATAACCGCTCAAATTTAGCTTATTCACAAACAGATGCGATACTAGACGGTGATATAAAAAAGCTAATTGAAGGCGTTTTAATAAGTCAAAAAAGTATAATATAATAAAATCAGAAAGGAATAAAATGGATTTAGTTGCACTTTTAAATCAGTTAAATTACGAGGCAAACGAGGTAACTCTGGCTCAAATAAAGAGGGTTTTAAATAACTCAAACGGAGTTGAGCCTGAAAGTATTATAACTTTAAACGATCACCTAAAACCGCATAGATGCTTTGTCGCCATGAGCGGAAGCGAAGACTATTTTAAGATAAAAAACATAGCGACCGCCGAAGGTATAAAGGCGGAAGTGGAACAAATAATACAAAACTGGGCCAATAAACATAAATTTTCTCTTAGAAAGGTCAACGATACGACCCACTACATCCTTGGTAAAGTACTTTAAATTTATAAGATAGAGTAGGAGTGAGTATGAGAAATTTATTATTTTTTTTAGTAGCTATACTAATAGCTGGTTGCGCGGCGAGTAATACATCTACAGCAAATAATATAAATGCAGATGCGGACTTTAATCACAAGGCTATACAGATATTAAAACCAAAATGCGAAGCGGGAAATTTATCTGCTTGCAACGATTTAGCAATAAGTTATCAAAATCTACAAAATCACCAAACTGCATTTAAGATTTATGAAAAAAATTGCAAAATGGGTCATCAAAAATCCTGCACAAATTTAGCAAATATATATATGTACGGCGATCAAATAGGGCTACAAAAAGATATGAAAAAAGGCATAGAAATTCATAGAAATTCTTGCATGAACAACGGTGCCGACTCTTGTTATTATTTGGGCGAATTTTATAGACTTGGCATAGACGCAAATGAGCCTGACTACCAAAGCGCCTTTGAGGCATATTCAAGAGGCTGCGCTATGGGAGATATAGCATCTTGCACAAATACAGGCGGACTTTACGAGCTAGGTCTTGGCGTCAAAAAGGATGAATACAAAGCCTTGCAAATTTACAAATCATCTTGCTACAGCGGAGATGCTTCTGCTTGCGATAACGTAAAAAGAATCAGGGGATATTAATTTACTATAAAGAGGCTGCTTTAAGCAACCTCTTTTAATTATTTAGAGCTTATTAAGATAGATTGATTTTGAAAATTCTGCTAGGTTTGCAATCTATAGTAGCTGTATACTCTGTATATTTGTCGCTTCTTTATGTGTGAAGTGTATTTATTATTGCTTATATAGCCAAGCTTTAACTTAGCGCATATATTTTAACTATCTCCAAGCAGAACATTGGCATTAACTGTTTTAAAAGCCACACTCTCCCACAAGGACTTCAAATCCACTTATACCGATCTGGGGCCCACTTGCACTTCAATAGCTTCTATCAAATAAGTATTAATAAATATATTAGCATTGTGATGAAAAGTGCTTTTTATTTTTACTTTTTGATCCATCCGTGGTTGCATTTAGACCTTTATCAAAAAGCATCAAATAGTAAAATTTTATATATTAAATACATATAAAAATATTTTTTGATTAATTAATTTTACAATAGCTATAGCATAGATCATGGCATCTAAACCGATATGTAAAATTATTGACAACAAGTATCGTAATTGATATAATCATAACAAAAAATTTAAAGGCAATAGATGGAATTTCTAAAGGAGAACGTTGACTATATCATAATTGGCATTCTAGGCTTTATGAGTTTTTTAGTCGTTTGGTTTACAATAGAAAGACTGATATTTTATGCAAATGTTAAATTTGAAATGTATAAGAATAAAGATGAACTAGAAGAGAGCCTTACAAACAACCTAACCCTACTTTATGTCATCTATTCAAACGCTCCTTATGTAGGGCTTTTAGGGACTGTTGCAGGTATTATGATCACATTTTATGATATGGGCATGAGTGGCGGAATAGACACTAAAAGCATTATGGTGGGTCTATCTTTAGCTTTAAAGGCTACAGCGCTAGGACTTCTTGTGGCCATACCTACACTTATGATATATAATGCGTTTATGAGAAAAGTTGATGTTCTTATAAATAGATATAAGGCAAAATATGAACATGCCTAAAAAAGAGGGGTTAAACGTAATTCCTCTAATCGATATTATGCTAGTACTCCTTGCCATAGTACTTAGCGTATCTACTTTTATTGCTCAAGGAAATATTCCAATAAATCTACCAAGTAGCGAAAGTGCCGAACAAAATGATGAAAATAGAAAAGTAACCATTATCATAAACAAAGATAATGAATTTTTCATAGACGATATAAAGACTTCGCAAGATGCATTAAAAGATCGTCTAAACCAAATAGATTCAAGAACTCTAGTCCAGTTAAAAAGCGATAAAGAGAGTAAATTTGAGATGTTTGTAAAAGTAGTAGATATACTAAAAGAGAAAAAACATGAGAATTTTGCCATTACAACTCTCACCGAGTAGCAAATCAAATTTGGGTGGATTTGTAGGCTCAGCACTATTTCATGCTATTATTATCACCGCTTTTATAAATTTTCCAAGCCAGACAGATTTATCCAGTAAAGAAAATATGACAAAAATAAATCTAAATACTTTTACTCCGCCGCCACCTCTTCCACCAGCACCAGAGCCTATTGCAGCACCTCCAACTCCTCTTCCGCCAGAGCCCGTTGTAGTTCCTGAACCCGTGGTAGAGCCTATTGTTGAGCCTGTAATTCTACCCGAGCCAAAGCCGGAACCAAAGATAGAGCCTAAGCCTATCGAAAAACCAAAACCAAAACCAAAACCAAAAAAACAAAAATCCGTAGTTAAAACCGAGCATGTTTTAGATCCAACTCCTGCTCCGCCGCAGCCAGTCATCCAGCCGACAATTCCAATCAAAGCTGAAAAGATAGGTTCCGTTACAGCTGCACCTATAAGCAGTTTTATTGCTCCTATCGTAGGAGAATTTAACTTCGCAAGCTCCGCAGGAGATGAGAGATTTTCAAAGATGCAAGCAGCCATAAATAAACATCAAAAATACCCCAAAAGAGCTGTTAAAATGAAGCATCAAGGAGTAGTCGAAATCAGTTTTTTATTTAAAACAAACGGAAGTGTGGATGATATAAAAATTATAAAAAGCTCAGGATATGATAGTTTGGATGAAGCGGCTATTGAGACTATAAGACGAGCCTTTAAGGACTTTCCTATGCTTGATAAAGACTATATAATCAAAATTCCAATGTCTTATAAACTAATTTAAAAATAGACCCGATTTTAGGGTCTAAAAACACTAAAGACTATTCAATTTTTCTTTTTTTATGGCAACTCTTACCTTCGCCACATCCGCAATCTCTTTGCTTAAATTCTTTGACATAGACAAAGTACCCTGCACCGATAGCTATGACGATAAGAAACACCATTTCAAGTCCGCTCATAAGTATCCTTTTTAAAATTTAGGCGAAGCAGTGCTTCGCCTAAAAAATTACTTCATATCTTTAGCTTGAACCCAAATAACAGCATCTTGGCTCAACTCTTTGCCTTTATACTCTTTATCAGGTCCGACTCCAAGAGCTGCAAATCCCCACCAACCTGACTTTGGAATACCGAATGTAAATTCGCCTCTCTCATTAGCTTTAATAGTAAGCGTTACAAAGCTATCTTGAGGAGCCTCCACTTTACCTTTTTTGCTTGTCATATTTTTCTTTACATCAACATCGTGGTTTAGATACTCCACCTCTATCTCGGCAAATGGAACAGGTTTGCCCTCTGATTTTACGATACCCGTAAATGTACTTCCCGCCCAGATCGAGTATGGTTTCATTAAAGGAACAATCTCAGCCTTAAGACCAAGCTCTGCATCCCAATCAGTAGGTGCGCCCGCTACGTTTAAAACCATCTTTGTAATTTGCTGGATGTATGACTCTTCGTTAGCTTCATAGTATGGAGCTGGAGTTAGCGCAAAAACATAATCTCCCATACTTCTTGCTTGATAGTCCATCTCATAGCCTATACCCTCATTATGGCTACCCTTAAATTTCATCTCTTTAAGCTTGCCTTTTAGCTCTGTCTTTTTCTCTTTGTGAAGCACGAAAAAGTCAACTATACCCTCTCTACTCTTATCAAATTGAAGACCCATATCCATAGTATGCTCATCCGCAAAAGGGTGTGTGAAAACAAGCTTCAAAGGAATTGTAGCCGGCTTTTCTAAAGCTGACTCAGGAGTATAAAGCATTTGAAAGTGAGCGAATGCTGAACTAGCTAAAAAACCTGCAACAACTGATGAAATAACAACTTTTTTAAACATTAAATCTCCTTAAAATAAAATTATTGAGCTATATCTTTTGAATTAACGACAACTTCGTGACCTTCACCGGCAAAGAATTTAGCCTTATACTCACCTTCTGGTTTTTTAAACGTATATGTACTCTCTTTATCAAATTTGCCTTCTATCACGACTTTACCATTTTGGATAACTGTAAATTGAACGCCGCTTGCACTTGAACCATCGCTAAAGCCACCTTCGCATGTAACAGTTCCGTCACCATTGTCAAAGCAGCTCATAAGCGCAGTATGAGCAAAAGCAGATGAGCTCATAAGAGCAACTAAAACAGATGAAAACAGAATTTTTTTCATTTTTTCTCCTTTATTTAGATTTATTAAATTTTACTACCCTTTATACCGCCACTCCAGTTTATTCTCTTTTCAGGAATAAACCACAATACTACAACTATAGCAAGCAATATAAAATAGTACCAACTCATCGCAGCCAATCCACTAATGCCTGCGGCAAGCGAGATGCTAAAGAATATCGATGAGACAATTAGTGCAAGCACAAACGGAAAGAACATTCCAAAGCACATCCATACCCAGCTATTAGTCTGCATCTTAACAACTATCATTGTAGCTATACAAGGTGGAGTAAGCAACATAAATATAATAATAGAGGCGGCATGAAGCGGTGTGTATCCGCTGTTTTTAGCCATTCTCTCTTCAGGTCTTAAATTTTCATCCGCATTTGCAGCCTCACCACTCTCTTTGCCTGACTCATAGATGCTACCAAGAGTAGCTACGGCAGACTCTCTGGCAGCAAAAGAGCTTAAGAATGCGACATTAATCTTCCAGTCAAATCCGGCAAATTGAGATATAGGCTCAAGAGCGCGTCCGGCCATACCAAGCAAGGAACTCTCTATCTTATCATTCTTTTGCTCTCTAAGGATTCTATTTCTATCTGTTGATAGCTTTCTAAGGGCTGAATTTATCTTTTTAGCCTCTGCATCAGCTTTTGGAACTAAAAATTTATACATATCAGGGTTTTTGGCTTGGTATTTTTCGTCCACATCCTTACTTCCACCCATCTTTTTAGCCCTATATCCATCATATAGATTTAAAAGTTCGGCAACTTCTTCTCTGGTATCTACTTTGTCATAGTAGGTTGATTTTTTTACGGCTCTATCAAATTTTGCAAGAGCTTTAGTCTCTTCTTGATTATAATGCTCTTGTTTTTCGGTTGATAGCCCCGGAAACTGAAGCAGCGCGAATAATATAACAGCAACTGCAATTACTATGGTACAAACTTTTTTGATATATATCCAAACTCTCTCAAAAGATCTTATGATAACGCCTTTAAATGTAGGCATATGATAAGGCGGAAGCTCCATAACAAAAGGTGCTGTTTCACGGCTTTTTAATACTGTTGAAGTTAAAAATTTAGCTATTATTAAAGCTGCTAGAACCGTTACCGTAGAGATATAAAAAAGCATTATGCTCATATCTTTTGGAAAAAAAGCTCCAAGTAAAAGAGTATAAAACGGCACTTTGGCAAGACAGTTCATAAGAGGAACGGTAAGTATAGTTGCCATTCTAGCTCTATCGTCTGAAATTCCTTTAGTTGACATTACCCCAGGAACTGCGCATCCGCCTACAAAGGCTCCCCCTAAAACAAGAGGCAGGGTGCTTTGCCCGTGAAGGCCGAATTTTCTAAAAACCTTATCAAGTATAAAGGCCATTCTAGGCATATATCCAACGTCTTCTAATATCGCGATCATAGCAAAGAGAATAAAGAATATAGGCAGGTAGTTTAAAAGCGCGATAGTCGAGTTAGTAAGCCACATAGCCATATCTGTTATCATAGGAATTTGAGATATATCTGCAGCTGGAGTTATATCTGATATAAAATTCTTTATCGCGGCAAAAATCGGCCATGTATAGTTAGTAAGCTTATATCCAAAAACGATACTGCTTTGGTAAATAATCACTATAACTGCCAATAAAATAGGGAAACTAAGCCATCTATTTAGGACAAATTTATCAATTTTATCAGTAAATGTCAGCTCGCCCTTTCTTGTCTCATTAACGCATTTATGAAATATAACATCGGCATTTTCATATCTAAAAGATGCCAAAAAGCTCTCTACATCCCTATCAAAGGTATCATGAAATTTATCTCTTTGAGCTGATATTATTTCATCAATATTGCCATTATCAGCTTTTAGCAAATTTACAATGGTCTGATCTTTTTCAAGCGCCTTTAAAGCAAGCCATCTTTTGCTAATAGCAAGCTCATCATTGACCTTTATTGCTTTTTCAATCTCTGAGATATAAATTTCAAGCTCATCATAGTTTATTTTAAACTCTTCATAGTTCTTTTTTATCTCATCGGTCTTTTTGAATATGTCTAAAATTTCGGCCTTACCCTCGTTTTTGGCAGCACTTGCACAAATTACCGGACATCTTAAAATTTCACTCATTTTTTCTGAGTCTATAGTAATGCCTCTACGTCTAGCAACGTCGCACATATTTAATATAATTACGACAGGTACGCCTATTTCAAGCAGTTGAAAAGTAAGGTATAAATTTCTTTTTAAATTTGAAGCGTCTACTATATTTAAAATAAGATCCGGATTTTCATTTATAATAGCCTCCTTTGCAACCTTCTCCTCAAGAGAGTATGAGCTAAAAGAGTAAGTTCCGGGTAGATCTATCATCTCGACATCTATATCGCCTACGCTAAAAAAGCCCGATTTCTTATCTACAGTAACACCCGGGTAATTTGCGATATGCTGGTGAATACCGCTTATCATATTAAAAATAGTGGATTTGCCACAGTTTGGCTGACCGGCCAAGGCTACTTTTATTTCCATGGCTCTACCTCTATAAGCTCAGCCTCACTCTTTCTAAGAGATACTAGATAGTTATGTATTCTTAACTCCAAAGGATCATAAAGTGGCGCCTCTCTGATAACTTCTATCTGAGCTCCTACTACAAAACCCATATCTAAAAGCTTCTGCAAAAGCTTATCTTTAGCATGGAGAGCCTTTATCTTACACGAATTTCCAGACTCTATAAGACCAAGATGCATTTTAATTCCTTTATCAATAACCAATTTCGATATTATATTCTAAAATACTTTAATTAAATTAAAAACGATAATACATATTGAAACTTGTAATACAAATTTTTATTGAATAATAAATGACTAAAATAGCGTCTTAGCGATAGTTTTAAATTTTAATAGTGCTTGTATTGTTTAAAATGCTCTTTGATATGGTTTTTCTATTAGATCCTCTCGTCCTAATTCACTCATAGCAAGCTGAGCAAAATTTGGATTTCTAATAAGCTCTCTCCCATAAGCGACTGCATCGCAAACATTACCCATAAGTAGCGCTTCACCTTGGCTTGCCGTAGTTATCTTACCAACTGCAATAACAGGGATTTTTACCGATTCTTTTATGGCTTTTGCGTAATCTGCCTGATAAAGAGGCAAAAATTTAGGCACATTATCAAGCTCTTTTGTGTCAAAAAATCCTCCAGAGGATACATGAATATATGCTGCACCTAAATTTTCAAGCTCGCAAGATAGCTTTACACTATCGTCCAGCTTCCAATCTTTATTTAGCCAACTATCGGCACTTATCCTAACTCCTACCGGGATATTTACGGCATTTTTAACATCTGTTAAAATTTCACGTAACAATCTCGTACGATTTTCAAAGCCTCCTCCATATTGATCACTTCTATTATTTATAGATGGAGATAAAAATTCACTTATCAAATACCCATGCGCGGCATGAATTTCTATGATCTCGTATCCTGCCTTTTGAGCTCTAATGGCAGAATTTTTAAAATTTTGTTTAAGATCATTTATATCATCTATACTCATCTCTTTTGGAATTTTATAATCATCACTGAATTTAATAGCGCTTGGTGCTATACTTTGGCTATCGCATGTGCTTTTGCGTCCGGCATGAGCTAGTTGTATAGCCATTTTGGCTCCATATTTTGCACAATCTTTTACAAGATTTGCATGCTCTTCTATTTGCTCGTCACTCCAAAGACCAAGATCGCTGTGAGTTATCCTACCTCGTGGCTCAACCGCAGTAGCCTCTACTATGATAAGCCCAACTCCTCCAAGCGAACGAGCAGCATAATGAAGCTTATGAAAGCACCTTGGCAAGCCATTATCGCCTTTAACCTTATACATGCACATAGGTGGCATAACTATACGATTTTTTATCTCTATATCGCCTATTTTAAATGGAGTAAAAAGTTTTGACATATCATATCCTTAAATATCAAGAGATGAGACCCTAAATTTATTATTTAGGACTCATTAAATTTAGTTATTTAGCATCCCATGCCAAGATGGTATTTCCATCTTCGTCTTTAGCGATATCGCCCATTCCCATTATATTATATCCGCAATCCACATAGTGAATTTCACCTGTTACACCGCTTGCAAGATCGCTTAAAAGATACATAGCGCTCTTACCTACATCTTCTGTAGTCACATTGCGTTTTAGAGGACTATTTACTTCGTTATATCTCAAAATCATTCTAAAATCGCCTATTCCGCTTGCAGCTAGAGTTTTGATAGGACCTGCAGAGATAGCATTTACTCTGATATTTTTTGGACCTAAATCATGAGCAAGGTATCGCACAGAACTTTCAAGAGCTGCTTTTGCAACACCCATTACATTATAATGAGGTATAAATTGAGGTCCGCCAAGATATGTAAGAGTTAGGATAGAACCTCCCTCTTTAAGCACAGGCATTACGGCTCTTGTAAGGCTTAAAAGCGAATATACGCTGGTTCCCATAGCGATATCAAAAGCCTCTCTTGTAGTCTCTATAAACTCTCCCTCAAGAGCCTCTTTAGGCGCATAAGCTACGGCATGGACAACGAAATCTATTTCGCCCAAATCCGCCTTTAATTTATCAGCTATGCCGTCTAAATGGGCAGGATTATTTACATCAAGCTCATATACAAATTTGCTTCCAAACTCCTCAGCTATAGGCTCTACGCGTTTTTTTAAAGCATCATTTAAAAACGTAAAAGCAAGCTGTGCGCCTTGCTGATGACAAGCTTCCGCAATACCGTAAGCTATTGATTTAGCGTTTGCAACACCGACTATTAAACCTTTTTTGCCATTCATTATCATTTTGCTTCCTTTATTAAATTTAAAAAATTATACGCATCCCAACTTGCAGTACCCACAAGAACTCCATTGCAGTTAGAAATTTTAGCGATCTGCCCAATATTTTTCGCATTTACGCTTCCTCCGTAAAGAAGCGGTACTTTGGTCAAATTTGCTATGAAATTTAAAATTTCCTCTATCTGCTCACTGCTCGCACTCCTACCAGTCCCTATGGCCCAGATCGGCTCATAGGCGATATATAGATTTTCATAACTTAGATCTATATTGTTAAGCTGATTTTTTAAAAACTCTTTAGTTTTGTTAGCCTCATTGGTGGCTAAATTTTCGCCTATGCAGTAGATTATATCCCAGCTATTTTTAGCGGCAAATTCAAATTTGGCTCTTAAAAACTCCTCGCTTTCGTTTAAAATTTCACGCCTTTCAGAGTGTCCAATGAGAACAGTTCTTATACCAAACTCATCAAGCATAGCTTTACCGATCTCGCCGGTAAAGGCTCCGCTCTCACAAGGGTAGAAATTTTGCGCTCCAAGCCTAAATTTATAATTAGCCTTTTTATAAGCGCTAAAAGGTGGAAATACTAATACATCATCACTTTGATCTAAATTTGAGTTTAAAATTTCAGCATACTCTCTAAAGCTCTCTCTTGTATGATTACACTTTAAATTTGCTGCAAATATCACGACTCACGCGCCTTTCTAAGAGGTTTTATACCAGGTAGTTCCTTGCCCTCTATTAGCTCCAAGCTCGCTCCACCACCTGTTGAGATAAAGGTCATCTCATCGGCATCTCCCGCACGCTCAACCACATCAGCGGTATCTCCGCCCCCAACAACTGTAGTAGCGTGAGTCTCGACGATAGCGTGGCTCATCTTGATACTTCCCTTGCTAAATTTATCCATCTCAAAAACACCCATAGGACCGTTCCACCAGATGGTTTGAGCATCTGCTAAAACCTCTTTAAACAGTCTTACTGAGGCAGGCCCTATATCAAGCCCCATCCAGCCGTTTGGTATCTCTTTAGAAGAGACATATTTAACCGCACTATCTGCAGAAAAGGTCTGGGCCGCCACTACATCAACAGGCAGGTAAATTTTAACCCCAAGCTCTTTGCCCTTTTTTAAGATTTCATTCGCATCCTCTATCAAATCCTCTTCAAGAAGCGAATTTCCAATATTTTCACCAAGCGCCTTTAAGAATGTAAAGGCCATGCCTCCGCCGATTATTAGCTTATCCACACGAGGAAGTAGATTGTGAAGAGCCTGAAGCTTACCACTAACCTTTGAGCCGCCTACAACAGCCACAAAAGGCCTTGAAGGGTGCTTTATCAAATTTTGAGCGAAGTTTATCTCTTTTTGAAGTAAAAATCCGGCAGCCTTATGATTTTCATCATAAAATTTAGTAATAGCCTCGACCGAAGCGTGAGCTCTATGGCATACTCCAAAGGCGTCATTTATATAAATTTCGCCAAATTTTGCAAGCTCACGAGCCAAATTCTCATCATTTTTTGTCTCGCCCTTTTCAAAGCGAAGATTTTCTATCATCAAAATTTCACCAGCCTTTAGCTCTGCTGATTTTTTGATGGCGTCATCACCCACAACATCGTTTGCAAATATAACATCACGATCAAGCAATCTAGAAAGTCTTTTAGCAACATTTTTCAAAGAGAATTTCTCTTCAAATCCGTTTTTAGGTCGGCCAAGATGGCTTGCCAAAACAATGCTGCATCCATGATCAAGACAGTATTTTATAGTAGGTATAGCAGAGCGAATTCTGCGATCATCAGTAATATTTAAAAACTCATCCATAGGCACGTTAAAATCGCACCTAATAAAGATCTGTTTTTTGGCTAAGTCAAGGTCGTTTATAGATAAAATTTCACTCATATCAACCCTTTTTTACGGCTAAAACCGCTAAATCTACAAGGCGCTGAGAATATCCCCACTCGTTGTCATACCATGCCATAACCTTTACCATATCATCGCAAATTACCTGAGTAATGTCGCTTGCTACGATAGAGCTATAGCTTGAGGTCATGAAGTCGCTTGATACTCTTTGATCGTCATCTACAAGTAAAATTCCTTTCATAGGGCCGTTTGCGGCATCTCTAAAGGCGTTATTAACATCTTCTACACTTACTTTTTTATTTAAAACTACTGTCAAATCAACCATAGAAACATTTGCCACAGGTACACGCACGCTTTGACCGTGCATCTTGCCGGCAAGTTGCGGAAGTACCTTGCTAATAGCTTTTGCAGCTCCAGTGGTAGTAGGTCCGATATTTAATGCCGCTGCACGACTTCGTCTAAAATCTTTAGCTTTAACATCAACCAAACTTTGTCCATGTGTATACGCATGAACAGTTGTCATAAGACCCTTTGCTATACCAAATTTCTGATCCAAAACCTTTGCGACCGGGCCAAGGCAGTTTGTGGTACAACTTGCGTTTGATATTATAGCCTCACCTTTGTAAAGCTCCTCGTTTACGCCTATTACGTATGTAGGTGTGTCATCTTTTGCAGGAGCGCTCATCACAACTTTTTTAATCCCATTCTTGATATAAGGTTGGCATTTTTCAGTAGTCAGATAAGCCCCTGTACACTCAAGTACAACATCGGCACCAAAGGCTGCAAAATCAAGCTCATTTGCATCTCTTGTAGAATAAACTCTTATTTTTTTACCGTTAACCTCGATATAGTCGTCATTTATGACCTTTACATCTTGCTTAAACTCCCCATGAACGGTATCATATTTTAAAAGATACATTGTCATCTCTCTCTTTGCCGTATCGTTTATGGCGACTAGCTCTACGTCGTCACGCTCTAATATAATACGCGCCGCACATCTTCCAATCCTACCAAAGCCGTTTATAGCGATTTTAACCATTCGTACTTCCTTTGATAATGAAATTTGCTAAATTTTACATATAAAGAACTTTAACCCTGCTTTATCAATTAAAATTTTTAATTTATATATTTTTCAACTCAGTTTTACTCTAATTTTGATAAGCTTTATATCTAAATTTTAGCAGACACAAATAGGATATGTTGGGAATGAAGTTGGGATTTTTTGGTGGGAGTTTTGATCCTCCTCATCTTGGGCATGATAGTATCGTAAAGATGGCGATTGATAGCCTTGATATAGATAAACTCATAATAATGCCTACATACATTAGCCCTTTTAAGGCTGATTTTTCAGCGCCTCCAGAGCTTAGACTAAGATGGACAAAGGAGATTTGGGGAGATCTGCCAAATGTTGAAATAAGCAGATTCGAGATAGATCAAAATCGCCCTGTGCCTACGATAGAGAGTGTTTTACATCTTTATGATATTTACGATATAAAGAAATTCTATCTTTTAATAGGAGCCGATCATCTGGCGACTCTTGATAAGTGGCATAATTTTGAGCTTCTTAGCTCTTTAGTTCATTTTATAGTGGCCAAAAGAGATCATATCAAGATACCAAAAAAGCTTCAAAAGCTTGATATCCACATAGATATCTCATCTTCTAAAATAAGAAGCGATCTGGTACAAGATCAAATTCCTGCTAAAATAAAAGAGGAAGTTATAAAATTTTACCAAGGATTAAAATGCAAGAAAGAATCGACAGAATCATCAAAATTCTAGATGAAAAGAAGGCTGAGTCAATAGAAGCTTTTGATATGAGAGAAAAGGATTATTTCGTAAAATACGTAGTAATTGCAACTACAATGGGGGAGAGGCACGCATACTCTTTAACAGATGATCTAAAGCTAGCGCTAAAACCGCTTGGAGAGGAATTTTTAGGCATAGAAAGCTCGCCTGATTGGGTTGTACTAGATCTTGGCGATATCTTAATCCATCTTCTAAGCCCACAATACCGCGCTAAATACAATATCGAAGAGTTTTTATCAAAACTAAAAGAGCAAAGAAGCTAAGCCTATCTGGCGGTAAATTTTAACAAAACCCTTGCCGCCAAGATTCCAAATAATACCCCTATAAAATCGGCTAAAATATCAAGCAGACTAAAATACCTATTTGGCAAAAACACTTGAACAACTTCTATTTGAACCGCATAGATCATTAGTATAACTATTTTTTGGATTAAATTTAGACTTTTTAACCCAAAATTCATAGTGATATAAAGCACAACAAAAGCTAAAAAATGATTTATCTTATCCCAACTGCTTTTTACAAGCTCAAATTCCGCACTTGTAGTAGACATATACTCTATAACCACCAATAAAAATATAAAAACAAATGTAAAAAATCTCGATAAGTAGATCGCTTTTAAGCTCATACTAGAAATTTAACTAGACAAAAAGCCGATAAAAATAGCCAAACAAACAGAATAAAAGCCAAAACAAAAGGCTTTTTGCCGGCGTTTTTTAAAACATCTTTTCTTATCGTTACTCCAAGCGCGCTCATTGCAATAGTTAGTAATAAAATATCTATAAAATATATAATCTCTAACAAAAAGTCACTTAAGATTCCAATTGAATTAAAAGATACGGCGAATAAAAACCATAGTGCAAAATATGGGAAAGAGGCTCTTATATTTAATGATTTTTTGCTATTTGATGCTTCTAAATTTAATGAGCTAAGAACTATCAAAAACGGAGCGAGCATCAAGACTCTTAGCATTTTAATTATAACTGCATTTGCCTGAGCCACTTCGCCTATAGCAGATCCTGCTCCTACTACATGAGCCACCTCATGCAAGCTAGCTCCGGTAAAAAATCCCATCTTTAACTCGCTAAAGGCTAAAATTTGAGAGCTAAATATAAGAGGATAGGCAAACATACCTATCGTGCCAAATACAACCACGGTAGATACGGCTATGGCTATCTGATCGCTTTTTGCTTTTATGACGCTTCCTGCGGCAAGCACTGCAGCAGCACCGCATATAGAGCTACCACTACTAATCAGCGCCGCGCTTTTTCTATCAAGACCTATCTTTTGCCCTAAATAATATCCAATGAAAAATGTTGAGAATACGATGAAAAAAGATAAGAATATACCTACAATACCGACCTGTGAAATATCTGCAATACTAAGCTTAAATCCAAAAAGAATAATCCCAAGTCTTAAAATTTGCTTTGTACTCACGGCTAAAACATGGCTTCTTCTTAGCATTAAGACATTTTTATGAGAAATATTGCCAAGTATCGCTCCAACAATCACGGCGATTATAAGAGGGCTGATATAAAATGTAGAAAATGGAGGAATTTTAGATAGCACAATAGAAAAAATAACCAGCAAGAGTATAATAGTCCAGGATTTAATCTTTCGTTTTCTAGCTAACTTCATTTTAACTTAGCATAAATTTACATCTTATCTTTTGCAGTTATTCCCATAAGAGAAAGCGCTGTTTTTATAGAGAGTGCAACAACTGCAAATAACTTTAACAACTCATCTTCGTTTTCGCTCCCGACAACTCGATTTTCATTATAAAATTTATGAAAATTAGCAGCCAAAGACTTTAAGTAGTCACAAATTTTTTGCATAGAGCGAACGTTAAACGCATCTACTAAAACCTCGTTTAAAGCAAGTGCTTCAAAAAGCAGATTTTTAGCATCTTCATTCAAATTTACAAAGTTCGCATTTTTGACATCATCTACAACTTTACCAGCCTTTGCAAAAATTTGATTAACTCTTGCATGAGCGTAATTTATGTAAAAAATCGGGTTTGAACTATCCTCTTTTTTAAGCTCGTCTACATCAAATTCAAGGTGAGTATCGCTCTTTTTGCTAAGGAATATGAATCTAAGAGCTTCATAGCCAATCTCTTCCACAACATCACTCATCAAGACTACATTACCGCTTCTCTTACTCATCTTAAACTGTTCGCCGTTTTTAAGTAGGCTAACCATCTGTGAGAGTAAAACCTCTAGTCTATTTTCATCATAGCCAAGAAAATGTACGGCCGCTTTCATTCTTGCTATATATCCGTGGTGATCGGCCCCCCAGATATTTATATATCTATCGTATCCGCGCTTAAATTTATCGTTGTGATATACGATATCGCCCGCCAGATAGGTTTCGCGACCATCTTCACGTACTATAACCCTATCCTTTTCATCTCCAACCGAACTGGAATTTAGCCAAATTTTACCCTCTTGCTCATATATTCCGTTACAAGATCTAAGCCTATCAAGAGTCTCGTCAAGCTGATCATAATAGCTTCTCTCGCTTGACCAGTTTTCTATAAAAATTTGCGCATCTGCTAAATTTTGCTTAATAAGATTTAATACAATGTCTTTACCAAAATCGGCTAGTTCTAAATTTCTACTCTGATCGTAAAAAATTTCCTTGCCAAATTTTTGTTCCGCAGCCTTAGCTATGTCTAGGATATAATCGCCTCTATAATAAGCCTCCGGATAGACTACATTTTCACTAAAAAGTTCTTCGCGGGCTCTAAGACTTATGGAAATTCCAAGCAGATCTATTTGATTACCCGCATCATTGATATAGTATTCAGTCTTAATATCTTTGCCTATATATCTGCCGACTCTAGCAAGAGTATCTCCAAATACAGCACCTCTTACGTGACCTATATGAAGAGGACCTGTAGGATTTGCACTTACGTATTCAAGTAAAATTTTTTCACTTTCGGCTCCGCCTCTTGCAAAATTTTGAGGGTTTTCTATAGCGGCTTTAGCAAGATTGCCTAAGAAATTTTGTTTTAACTTAAAATTTATATAGCCATTTAATGCGCTTACTTCAAAGATCTCGCTGTCTTGAAATTTGCTAGCAATATCTTGTGCTATGATTACCGGAGATTTTTTAAGCTCTTTTGCCAAAGAAAACGCAAGAGGAGTCGCATAGTGGGCGAGATTTTTATCCTTTGGTTTTTCAAGGACAAAATCAACCTCTATAACTTTTTTTATCTCGTCTATGACTAAATTTTTCAACCCTAAACCTTACGCACTCTTAGTGGTTTCATCTACTTTTGTAGCGGTTATAGCTTCCTCTTTTTTCTCTTCAACTTTCTCTACATTCTCAGCTTTTTTATCATCGGTTTCCATCTCTGATTTAAAGCTTTTTATACCCTTACCAAGTCCTTTTGCAAGCTCCGGAATCTTCTTTGCTCCAAAAAGCAAAACTATTATAAGTAAAACTATAAGCAATTGTTGGACACTTGGACCCATTTTTTCTCCTTTTAAAATTTTCGTTATATTATCATATTTTTCAAAATTCACGCCAATTATTGATAGTTTCGCGTAAATTTATACTATTACTTTTTAGCCTAATAACTCTTAAAATTGACTGCAAGTTTTTATAACTCTCTTCAAGATCATCGTTTATGAAAAAATAATCGTATTCTAAGATGTGCTCCATCTCATCAAGAGCGTTTGCTAGGCGATGTTCAATAGTTTGTGCGCTATCGGTTCTCCGACCCTCGAGCCTACGTTTAAGTTCATTTTGGCTGTGAGTTGTAATAAAAACAGAGGTTATAAGCTCGCCAAATTTTTTTCTAGCTATATGAAAGCCTTGCACATCTATATCAAATACGGCGATTTTTCCTTCATTAAGAGCTTTTAATACAGGTTTTAATGATGTTCCGTAGTAGTTTTTATGCACATACGCCCACTCCAAGAAACTATCCTCTTCGATACCCTTTTTAAACTCCTCTTCGCTGATATAGTGATAGTTTACACCATCTTTTTCACCATCTCTTATAGCTCTTGTTGTACTTGAAATCGAAAAATAAAGATCGGTTTCCTCTTTTAAAAGCCTATTTAAAAGGGTACTTTTACCACTTCCGCTAGGTCCTGAAATAAGTAAAATTTGCCCCTTCAAACTACTTTTCCTCAAATGTTATATTTATTTTTATATTTAGACCCTTTAAGGCCTCTTTGATAGAATCGGCACTAAGAGCGCCTGTGATCTGCTCTCCTATCTTATGCGCCAGCTCTTTTTTTATAGCCTCAGAGCTACCTACTAAATCGCTTTTTGTGGGTTCTACTATACTGGCAAAATCCTCGTTCAAAGCCTTTGCCAGATCCTCTTCTTTTATCTGATCAATATCGTCATATTCGCTAGTGCTGGATACATTTAACCGCTCGCCCTTAAATTCACTCTCTTGATCGATAAACGTAAAATCGCCCATCTCATCACTTTCTTTTATAAAATCTTCATTTCCTAATTGATCTTGTGTATCTAAATTTTTCTCTTTTTTTACCATTTCAGAGCGATCATTTGCAAATTCGCTCTCGGATTTATCTTCAAATTCATCTAAATTTAGTTCACTATCTAGGCTATCTATCTCATCTATAGTTTTTCTGATATCGGCAAATGTATCGTCTTCTGTTTCAAAATCAACCTTATCGCCATCATCTTTAAGCTCTATTTCGTCACTTAAATCTTCATTTTTGCTATACTCATTTTCTTCAGCCAGCTCATCTTTAGGTTGCGATGACTCTTCAATTTCAAGGTCACTTAGATCTGCATTCTCTTTGATATCTTCTTTTTTGTCATCATCAAAGCCAAAATCAGACAAAAGATCCTCCTCTCTTGAAGTCATCTCAGCAGGTTCTTCATCTTTAAAATCATCAAATTCTTCTAAAATATCTTCTTTGTTTATATCATCATCTTCACTAGTGCTATCTAAATCTCTAGCCTCTTCATCTTTATCCGCCAAGTCCATATCAAAATCATCCAAGCTAAATCTGTCATCTTCAATATTGTCGTCTTTTATACCAAACTCATCTTTAAATAGCTCATCGCTAAGTTTATCTACAAATTCGCTATCTTCGATAGAAACTAAAGAATCTTGTTCGTCTTTTAGTTCGCTAAAATTTTCTTTATCTTCATCAAAACCAGATAAATTTTGATCTTGAGTATGCCCTAAGGATTCTACAATAGATATAAATTCCGTAGGTAAAAAAGGCTTTGGTAAAATCTTGTCCGCACGATCAAATTCCGGAGAGCTTTTAGAAGATAGGTATAAAATTTTACTTGTTATCTCTTCTAAATTTACATCTTGAACAGTAATTTCGCTATCTAAAATTAATATATCAAAAAACTTGCCCTTAATATCATCAAGGTTATCAACTTCAATATATTCATATCCTATTTTACTAAGGCTAAGCGTTGCCAAGCGCGATACTGCAGGATTACTATTGACAAGTGCGACTTTCATCAAGACTCCTTTCATAAAACCTAAAATAGGTATTTTAAGATATTTTTTATTACTCCTAGCTTAGTTAAAAAAGAGCGACGGCATATCGTTTATCACTCTAAACATAAGCTCGCTAAATAGTTCCATCATTCCTGTTAAAATAGCAATCAGCACTAAAAACCCTATCACAATCTTAATAGGATAACCCACAACCAGCAGGTTAAACTGCGGCATAGTCTTCATAAGCATGCCAAAAATAAGATCGGACAAAAGAGAAAGTGCAAGGATAGGAAACGACATGATAAAGCCGAACATAAAGAGATTTATCATCGATTTTGAAGTGTAATGAACTATATTTGCGCTTGGATAAAATTCGCCAAGCGGGATATGGGTGAGTGAATTTGCAAAAAATAGCAACAAAAGATGATGTCCGTCAAATGCCAAGAACGTCATCAAAGCAAGAAAATTTATGATATTTGACATCACGGGCGAGTTTATACCCGTCTGAGGATCAAGCACACTAGCCATAGAAAATCCCATAACCATAGAAATTTGCTCGCCGGCAAGCTGAAGTATGCCAAATACGATGGTTACAAGCAATCCTGCACAAAGTCCAAGCATAAGTTCGCTTAAAATTTCAACTGCAATATAGTAAATTTCTCCACTTTTAACGCTAGCCATAGGAAATAAGAAGATAGTTAAAAAAAACGTAAGAGCGGTTTTTGCAGAAATTGGAATTTGAGAGTGTCCAAAAAACGGGAAAAACACGATAAGCCCGCTTAATCTGGCGAATAAAAGCATAAAAGTTATCACTCTATCAGCGCCAAAAAAGCTTACTATCTCCATTTTTGCAGTTGTTTATCCTCTAGCTTATATACGTTTGTGCATCTGCTTGCAAGCTCGTTATCATGCGTTACAAGCACGAGTGCGGCATCGTTTGCTTTGATATACTCAAAAAGCGTGTTCATGACGTCATTTGCGGTTTGTTTATCTAAATTTCCGGTGGGTTCGTCGGCAAATATTATTTTTGGCTTTTTACATAGCACTCTAGCGATACTCACGCGCTGCTGCTGCCCTCCGCTCAATTCGCCTACTTTTTGATTTAAAACTTCTTTGATTTTTAAATTTTTAAGGATATTTTCATCTATATTTTCACTCGATAAAATTCCTGCAAGTTCGATATTTTCCCTTGCGTTAAAGCCTTTAAACAGATAGTGCGCTTGAAAAATAATTCCGAAATCAAGTCTACGAATTTGCAAAAGCTCGTTTGAAGAGAGATCATAAAGCGACCTGCCTTTATAAATAACCTCGCCCGTTTTAGGCTTAAGCAGTGTTGAAAGTATATGAAGTATAGTTGATTTCCCGCATCCGCTTACGCCTAAAATTGCCGAGCTTTCGCGGGAATTTAAAGATATATTGACATTTTCAAAGAGCGTATAATCATACGCAAAGCTAAGATCTACGCCCTTTAAAATTTCCATTTTTAAGCCATTTGCGCCGCAACTTCCGCCGCAAAATCTTCGTTTTTCTTCTCCAAGCCTTCGCCAAGCTCAAATCTAACGTATTTTACAATCTCGATTTTGCCGCCAAGCTCTTTGCTCTTTTCAGTTATTACCTGCTCAACAGTTTTCTTGTCGTCCATTACGTAAAATTGGCCTAAAAGAGTAAGTCTTTGATCTAGTACGGTATTGTCCGCAAAAAATCTTTCGATCTTGCCAGGTATGATTTTATCCCAAATTTTCTCAGGCTTACCTTCGGCTTTTAGCTCTTCTTTTATCGCGTCTTCGGCTTTTGCTACGACATCATCGGTAAGTTGCAATCTACTTGCGTAACTTGGGATATGGTGAAGCGGTTTGCCAAGGCGAACCAACTCTTCATTGTCTTTTTCAAGCTCGGCTTTAAGAGCGATAAATTCTTTTTCCACAAATTCTCTATCAAGATCTTTGTAGCTTATCACGCTTGGCTTCATAGCGGCTGCATGCATACATAAATTTCTTATGAAATCCTCTGCTTTTTGAGCTGTTTGAGCGCTATCGCAAGCTGCAGCGATGATAACGCCAACGCGTCCGTTTGAATGTACATATCCGTTTAATACGCCGTTTTCATCTACTTTAACTGTCTCAAAGCGTCTTACTACCAAATTTTCGCCGATTGTAGCGATTTGACCCTTGAAATAATCTTCAAATTTAACACCGTTTATAACGCTCTCATTAAGGCTTTCTACGCTAGAGATAGAGTTTGCTTGGATATGAGCGGTAGTGTCTTTTGTAAGGTTTTGAAATTGAACGTTTTTAGCAACAAAATCGGTTTCTGAATTTATCTCTGTAATAGTTGCTTTCTTGCAGTGTTCGCACACTTCAACCGTTACAAGACCCTCGCTTGCAAGCCTGTCGGCTTTTTTAGCGGCTTGCCCAAGACCCTTTTCGCGAAGTATATCTACGGCTTTTTCCATATCTCCGTTAGCTTCGGCTAAAGCCTTTTTACAATCCATCATTCCGGCTCCGGTTGCTTCACGGAGCTCTTTTACCATTTGTGCGGTTATTTCCATTATTCTTCATCCTCCGCTTCAAATTCTTCTTCGCTAAATGCCTCTTCTAGCACAGCATCTTTCTCATCTTGAGTAACCTCTTCTTTGCCTTCTTCGGCTACACCGCCGTCTTTTTCAAGTTGTGAGCGTCCTTCGATGATAGCCTCAGCCATCTCTTGGCAGAAAAGTTGCACCGAACGGATAGCATCGTCATTTCCAGGGATTGGATAGTCGATTACGTCAGGATCGCAGTTTGTATCTATCGGAGCAACTACAGGGATTTTTAATCTGTTTGCTTCTTGAACTGCTATTTTTTCTTTAACTGTATCGATAACAAAGATCATATCAGGTGGAGTTTTCATATTTCTAATTCCGCCAAGGTAGGCTACAAGCTTCTCTTTTTTTCTTCTTAGCATCAAAGCTTCTTTTTTGGTTAGAAGATTGATTGAGCCATCTTCTTCCATAGCTTCGATAACTTCAAGCTTGCGTATGCTTTGGCGGATTGTTCCGAAGTTTGTCATCATGCCGCCCAACCAGCGGTGATTTACGTATGGCATTCCGCATTTTTCAGCGTATTCGCCAACTGTTTGACCAGCTTGTTTTTTTGTTCCGACAAAAAGGATAGTTTTACCCTCTGCCGCTGCGTCACGAACGATGTTGTACGTGTAGCGGAAGTAGCGGATAGTTTTTTGTAGATCTATAATGTAGATACCTTTTCTCTCGCCAAAAATGAATTTTTTCATCTTTGGGTTCCATCTGCGTGTTTGGTGTCCGAAGTGAACGCCGCACTCTAGCAAATCTCTCATTGTTACCATATCGGTTCTCCTTGTGCGCTTTTGCGCGAAATTTAGGTTTCTCCTCCACACCCATTAACGACAAATTTGCACCTATCGCAACCAAATTTTAGGATTGGTGTGTGTGAATTGAAGCTTGGATTATACTGAAAGCAATATAAAATTAAGCTAAATTTTATGAATAGGTTTTGGTTAAAAGCAAAATTCTTAGTAAATTTTAATTATCAAAATTTACAGACCCCGGCACACTAAACTAGAGCCTGCAAATTTTAAATACAATCGCAAATTTACTATCACGGTCGCAATAAAATCACTCGAAAAATCCTTTTTTAACAAGCTCTTTATCTTTCACGCAAAACTCGCCTTTTGCTATTACGTCTTGAACTGCCATATCTTCATTAAAGCTCGTAAAGTCCGCGTCAAAACCGACTTTTATAGAGCCTTTATTTTCTAAATTTAAAAATTTAGCCACATTTTTTCCCATCAAAGCAAAAGCCTGAGTGTGAGTTAAAATTTTGTTTTTAACCACGTCTCTTAGCACGTCTAAATTTGCACTGCAACTTGCACATCCGTATCCGACCAAAGCACCACTTTCATCAAATTTAGGCACGCTTCCGTTGCCATCAGAACTCATCGTCATCATGTCTAGCTTTAAGCCCTTTTCGATGCCGTAAGCGATTACCTCATGAAGCGGAGCAAACTGGCTTCCGCCGCTTGTGATATCAAAAAATCCGCCCATCTTTTGCAGTTTCAAGCACTCATCAAAGAGATCTTTTGTCCTGGCACAATGTGTCGGCGAGAAGTACTGAACAGGAAATTCGCAGTCTTTTAGTATCCTAAACACCGCATCAAGCTTGCTAGATAGTCCGCCCATGTGCATATGCATCACGCCGCCTTTTTTGGATATCATGCCTCCAATTCTTATCTGAGTTAGGATCTTGATAAGCTCTTCATCGGTCGGATAACTGCTTCTGTTATCCGACATTGCGATTTTAACGCCTCTAACTTTATCGATTAACACTAAGTCTTTAGTAATACTTCCCGTAAAAGTAACAGTCGGCGTAGCGTATGAACCTGTATGGATAAATGTCGAAATTCCTTCAAATTCAAGTGCTTTTGCTTTGGAGTAAAGATTTTCAAGACTTCTGGTGCAGCCATCAGTGCCTAAAACTCCAACGACAGTCGTGATACCGTGCTTTACGATCTCGCTTAATTTAATTTCAGGAGTTCTTGAATGATATCCCGCTTCGCCTCCTCCACCAGTGATATGGACATGTTGATCGATTAGTCCGGGAGCTAAAATTTTGCCTTTAAGATCGTAAGTCTCAAGGTTTTCACAGCGGAAATCAAGTCCTTTTCCGATAGCTAAAATTTTACCTCCGCCCACAAGCACATCACTATCTCCGACATGCTCAGGGGTAAATAAATTTGCATTTTTAAGTAGTAGCATGCTAACTCCTTTAAATTTTAAATGTAGATTTTTTATTTTAGCAAATTTAAAGAAATTTTAGCCTTTATGCAAAATTAAATCAAAGCTTTCCAAGCTCCATAAACATTAAATTTTCACAGCTTTGCTCATCACCCAGATCGCAGCCTTGCTTAAAAAACTCCTTAGCCTTTTCTCTATCTTGCTTCATGTGAGCTTTGGCTTTCGGATTTGTATTTAGCGCACCCACGTTGTAACAACCTCTTGAGTGATGCATCTGGCAAGCTTTAGCGTGAAACTCTTCGGCTTTTTTGAAATTTAGCTCGATTCCATGACCCCTTACATAAGAGCGCGCTAGCTCGTAGCAACCTTCAGGAGTCCCGTATTCGCAAGCTTTTTTAAAGAATTCGTTGCCTGCCTTTTTATCCTCTTTTATGCCTTCGCCTTTGAAGTTAAACACGCCCAAGTTAAAGCACGCCATGCCGTCTTCGCCGTTGCAAGCTTTCGTTAGAAGCGTAACAGCTTTTGCGTAATCTTTCAAATCGCTATAAACCATAGCAAGGTTATAGCAGCCATAGACATTATCGCCGTTGCAAGCTTTTTCATAGAGGTTTACCGCCTTTTGCATGTCGTATTTAACGCCTCTTTCGTTTTCATACATGGCGCCAAGGTTATAGCATCCCTGCATATCGCCCTCATTGCAAGCCTTCTCATAAAGCTTTGCCGCCTCTTCGTATTTGCCATCTACATACGCATCATCAGCCTTGTTTAAAGTCGAGGCAAAAAGCGCTGCCGCGCAAACCATCATACAGATAATCTTTTTCAAATTTGTCCTTTTTGTGAAATTTTAAGGACGTGATATTAACAAATCATCTCTTTTTGGTGGATTAAATTTATCGTTTATTTTAGATTTTGAGCTTTATCACAGCTTGATTTAGCTCCAAGAGCGCATGCTCTTTCGTGATAAAGAAGCGATTTTTGTATGTCTTTTGGCGCACCCTCGCCTTTTTCATGCATCTTTGCCGCCATAACGCAACTTGAAGCCGTCTCAAGCTCACATGCCCGCTCGTAAAATTTAAGCGCCTGTGCATGATCTTTTATGACACCGTTTCCGTAGTAGTGCAAATTCGCTAAGATGATACAGCTGTAAGGAATATCGGCATCGCAAGCTTGCTTAGCAAATTTAGCAGCAAACGCGAAGTCTTGCTTAACCCCTCTGCCCTCATAATAAGCGCTCGCAAGTCTATCGCAACCAAGCAAATTTCCGCCATCGCATGCCTTTGCGTAGAGATTAACCGCCTTTTCATACTCAAATTTACGCTTGTCGTTTGAAAAGTAAAAATTTCCAAGCATAACACAAGAGTCCAAAACTCTTTCGTCGCAGCTTTTAGTTAGTATTTTAGCTGCGGCTTTTTCATCTCCTATGCGAAAGAGTCTTTGCGCTTCTTGCAACTGCGCACCAAAAAGAGCAGAAGACAATAAAACAATCAAAGCTATCTTTTTCATTATCTCACCCGCTTAGTTGCACTTCCTCTTCAATCTTCATCAAATTTATAAAAATTTGTCTTATGTTTTCGCGTTCGTCTTCACTTAATGAAATTTGCTCGCGATTTAAGAATT
The DNA here is from genome assembly GCF_012978815.1 of Campylobacter sp. RM16189. Lineage (NCBI taxonomy): Bacteria > Pseudomonadati > Campylobacterota > Epsilonproteobacteria > Campylobacterales > Campylobacteraceae > Campylobacter > Campylobacter sp. RM16189. Next base: position 155,853 of record NZ_LIWR01000004.1, read on the forward strand.
CCTTTACCAAAGCTTCGTTTTGAAGTCTTTCCACTCCAAATTTCTTGGCGTTTTGAATTATTTTTACCACTCTTAAATCCTTAGGCGCAAAGGCTTCATATCCCATTATGCAGTCCTTTAAGTATTTTAAAAAATAAAATTATAAAACAACAAAACTGAATTATCAAAGAAAAAGAGGCGATCGGAACTAGTCCGATCGGTAAGGAAGATTATTTATTTACTTTTATTACAAGACTAGCGTCAAGCTCTTCTTTGTCGCATTTTTTAGGATCTGCGTAAGCCGTCTCGTGCTTGGCTTGAAATAGCCAATTTCCCTCTTTGATAGCTATAACTTCGATCACGCCTTGAAGGTCAGTCGTGCCAAAAAATGTATATTTACCCTCAGGAAATCCTTCAATCACGCCCGTAACTTTAGCAACTTTCGCAGGCTTGCCGTTAGCGAAAAATTGCAATTTAAAAGGAGTATCAACCTTGATCTTCGTAATATCGCTTAGAGGAACGATTTCTACGATCTGACCTATCGGCTTATAGATGAAGTCCTCCACTTGATCGCCTTCTACGATTATGCTTTTAGCCGTTCTAGCGTGAAATCCGCAAGATTCAACGTTTTTTACATTTTCTTTATGTCCGTCTTGATGCCACTTGCCGTCCTTATCTTTTGACCAAAATGTAGGTTTATAGTCGCCTGCTAGAACATAAGAGCCTTTTTTGAGCTTTTCGCCCTCATAGTGATAGTTTTCGCCGGCTTGCTTTAAAACGGTTTTAGCACCGGTTTTATCCACGATATATAGCGGATCAAAAAGTCCTACACGCTTATCTTCGATCTTTTCAGGCATAGGAAAGCCGTGTCCATAGCCGATATCTGCGCTAAATTTGTCCGCATTTTTACCCGTTACCCAAAAATCATGTGCAAAAGCACCGCTTAACGCACCTGCTACGACTAAAGAAGTTAATATCTTCTTCATTACTATCTCCTTGTTAAATTTTAAGATTGGACAGGTTGAGTATAACATAACTGATAATTAAAATCAAGTTTTTTGGGCTAAAAAATTAAATAATAATTTTAAATGAGAAATACAACAAAATTTAAGAATAAAATAGAAAAATAGAATAAAAAGCTTAAAATTCCTTATATTTCAAAGTTTATTAATAATTCTACAAATTTGCGTATTTAAATTTAATAAGCAATATCTGATCAATAATCAAGCAGCCAAGCTTAATCGCTATCTCGCCATAATAAAACCCGAAAATCTTCCCGTAATTCGCTCTCTGCGATAGGAAAAATACCTCTCATCGCAATGCGTGCAAATTTCATCAAATTTTACGCTCTTTACGCCAAGTTCCTTAAATTCATCAGCCAAAGCGGCGTTTATATCAAATTTAACATCGTTTTTGTATCTATTAAACTCGCCAAGATCAAGCCCGCCTATATCATAGCAACCGCCTTTGATATTTGGTCCAATAAAAACGCTTAAATTTTGCTCGATGCACCCAAATTCGAGCTTCATTAAATTTACGGTATTGGTGCAAATCTTACCTACAGTTCCCGCTCTTCCCGCATGGATAGCAGCCACAACCTCACGCACCTCATCCACAATCAAAATAGGCGAGCAGTCAGCCACTAAAACGCAAAGCGCAACGCCTTTTAAATTTGTGATTATGCCGTCGCAAGGAGGTATTTCATCATCTAAATTTCTAATTATTTCCACGCGGTTTGAGTGAATTTGACGCATAAATTTTAGATTTCTTATCTCCACACCAAGCAAATTCGCTAAAATTTCGCGATTTTTAGCTACATTTTTAGGCTCGTCTCCTACATGATCGCCCAAATTTAAGCTCTTATAAGCTCCTCTGCTAACTCCTCCAAAACAAGTTGTAAAACCACCGTAAAAACGCTCGTTATCAAGTATAAAATTAATTTGTTTCATCCGCTTGTCCGCTCTCGTCTAAAATTTCATCAGACCCTTTTTTAACATAGCCAAAGCCAAACACCGATCCTTTGCCGACCTCGCTTGATATAAGCATTTCAAAGCCGTGAAGTCTTAAAATTTGTTTTGCGATATAAAGCCCTAAGCCAAAAGAGTTGGTTTTTATATTGCTTTTTGTTTTGAAATATTTTTTAGTAACCAGCTTTATATCTTTTTGTTCTATTCCTGCGCCGCTATCTCTTACAAAAACAGCCTCATTTGCAAAGTAAATTTCTATATCTTTTTGAGAGTATTTAAGCGCATTTTCAACGAAATTTACCAAAACTTGCTTTATGAGAGCCTCATCGGCACTTATATAAATCTCTTTTTTGAATACATTTATCACCCTATTTGGATATTTTTCCAAAAGCTCGCTTTTAACTTCATTTACAAGTTTTAGTAAGCTAAAACTTGTGATGTTTAGCTCTAGGCTTTCGGTTGATTTTAAATTTAATCTATCTATCAGATTTACGATTTTTTGCGAGTTTCTGGTGATCTTTTCTATAAATTTATCTCTCATATCGCTGTTTAAATTTTTATCGTTTAAAAGCGTTTGAGATGAGGCTTGAATGATTGCGATTGGATTTTTAAACTCGTGAGAAATCGAGCTTAAAATGCCTTGAAGTTGTGTGTTTCTAAGCTTTATTTTGGCTGATTTTTTAATGGATTTTTTGCTCTTTTTTCTAAGCTCTTCTCTAAGCTCTTTTATCGTATCTTGGAGATTTTTACTCTCGCCAAAAAACATCTTATATTCGTCTTGTTCAGAGTTTGAATTTTTTAAATTTTCAATATTTACATTAAGTTTGCTAGTGTCTTTTTTGATTATAAAAAACAAAAAAGCCACAAACAAAAAAGATATCAAAAGTGCGCTTATATAGATATTTTCAAGCAGTTTTAAAACAGTTACGCAAAGCACAAAAAGCAAGCAAAATAAAAATATAAAATTTCTATTTTTAACTAGCATATCTTATATCCCATAGCCCTAACCGAAACTATATAGTCGCTATTTCCAAGCTTTTGCCTAAGGCGTTTTATAGCGATATTTATCGTCTTTTCGCTTATCTCTTCGCCGTTCCAAATTTTATCCCAAAGATAATCTCTGCTTAAAACTATATTTTGATTTTTTATAAACTCTATAAGCAAATTCATCTCAAGCTTGCTTAAATTTATCTCGTTATCGGCTACAAAAACTTGCTTCGTTTCGCAATTTATAACTATATCTTTAAATTTGTATATCTTGCTTTCGCCCTTTGTTCTCTTTAAAACAGCCTTAACTCTAACTATAAGATCATCCACGTCAAAAGGCTTTGTGATATAGTCATCTCCGCCGGCTTTAAAACCCTCGAGCTTAGCCTCTTTACTGTCTTTTGCACTAAGAAAAATAACAGGCGTGTTAAAGCCTTTGTTTCTTAGCTCTTTTACAAAAACAGCTCCTTCGGCATGGATTAAATTTCTATCCACTATCAAAAGATCGACACTTTCTTCTTCTAAAAACTGCTCAATCTTGGATACGCTGCTAAAGCCTACAACTTCAAATCCAGCCTTTTGTAAATGATACTCTAAAATATCCAAAAGATCCTTTTCATCATCAATCAAAGCTATTAGCGCAGACATGTTTTTCCTTAAATTTTAAAAAGCTTATATTACAAAATTTCCAAAAACAAATCAATCGTAAAATGTTTCTTAAAAGTTTCCAAAAAATTTTACACTTACGCTATCAAAATCAAAAAGGAGAAAAGATGAAAATTTCAAAGGCTTTAATCTTAACTTCGCTAATTTGCACGGTAACCTTGGCAGATCAGATAAAGCTAGCCGGCAGCTCAACGGTATTTCCTTTTGCAAGTTATGTTGCGGAGGAATTTGCGGTTGTAAAAAATAAAAAGACCCCGATAGTAGAGAGTATCGGCACGGGCGGAGGCTTTAAGGTGTTTTGTTCGTCACAAGACAAAAACAGTATAGACATAGCAAACGCATCTCGTCCTATGAAGATGAGCGAGTTTGAAGAGTGCCTAAAAAACGGCATAGAAGATATAAGCGGATATATGATCGGATATGACGGGATCGTTTTTGCTATGGGTAAGCAAAACGGCGAACTAAATCTAAGCAAAGAGCAAATTTTCTTAGCGCTTGCAAAAGAGGTTCCAATTGATGGCAAATTAGTAGCAAATCCGTATAAAAAATGGAGCGATATAGATAGCTCTCTTAGCTCTAAACCTATCGTTATATACGGACCTCCGACAACTTCGGGAACTAGAGATAGCTTTGAAGAGCAACTCATGCAAAAAGCCTCAAAAAGCTTTAAAGAGTATGGTGATAAGTCAGGAAAATACAGCCAAATTAGAGACGATGGAGTCTATATCCCATCAGGCGAAAACGACAACCTAATCATCGCAAAACTAGCCCAAAATAAAAACGCATTTGGAATTTTCGGATACGGCTTTTTAGCAGAAAACAAAGACAAAGTCGCAGCCGTAAAGATAGACGGCGTAGCACCGAATGAAAATAGCGTTAGCGACGGTAGCTACAAGCTTGCAAGAAGTCTTTATTTCTACGTTAAAAACCAAAACAGAGCAAAAAACAAAGAGATAAATGATTTTATAGATATGTTTATAAGCGAAGAGATGATAGGAGATGAAGGAGTGCTAAAAACAATCGGATTAATCCCTGCGGATAGCCAAACTTTTACAAAAATGAAACGAAACGCAAAAGAGCCTATTAGACTTACTAAAGAGATGATAAAAAGCGGTAAAGTTATAAAATAAGGAGTTAAATTTGCTCTATATAGTTTTATTTTGCCTATCATTTGGCGTTTATTTTTTCTATAAACACCAAAATACGGCACTAAATTTACAAAACCTAAGCCTAACAAACAAAAAAGTCGAGAGATTAGTTATCGCATTTTTATTTGTATCATCGCTCATTACGATACTAGCGACACTTATGATACTTGGCTCAATTATCTTTGAAGCGCTTAATTTTTTTAAAAAAGAGAGCGCTTTTGGCTTCTTTTTTAGCTCTATTTGGGCACCGCACGATGCCTTTTTAGACAAAAAGGCTCACTTTGGATCCATAGGGCTATTTTTCGGAACATTTTATATAAGTCTAATTGCAATTTTAACGGCTGTTCCCTTTGGGCTATTTAGCGCTCTTTATCTAAGCGAATATGCAAGCAGACGAGCCAGAAGCTTTTTAAAGCCGATTTTGGAAATTTTAGCAGGGGTTCCGAGTGTGGTTTATGGATTTTTCGCGGCTATTTTTGTGGCTCCTTTAGTCGTAAAAATAGCTTCAAATTTCGGCATAAACGCATCTTACAATAACGCTTTAAGCGCGGGGCTTATCATGGGAGTAATGATAACACCGATGATCTCAAGCCTTTGTGACGACGCGATATCGCTTGTGCCAAAGCGACTCAAAGAAGGGGCTTTAAGTCTTGGGCTAACAAAAGAAGAGAGCATTTGCTTCGTCGTGCTTCCTTCTGCGATGCCCGGCATCATAGGAGCATGTCTTTTAGGGCTTTCAAGAGCTTTAGGCGAAACGATGATAGTAGTAATGGCGGCGAGTTTAAGAGTAAATTTAAGCCTAAATCCGCTTGAAGATATGACTACGGTTACGGTTAAAATAGTAGAGGTTTTAAGCGGAGATCAGGAGTTTGACAACTCGCTTACATTAAGCGCATTTGCTCTTGGCATTACGCTCTTTGTGCTAACTTTTATCATAAATTTAATAGCCGTTTTAATCTCAAGAAATTTCCAAAGAAAATATAAAATTTCAAATCTGTAAAGGCTAAAAAATGAAAAATTATTTTATGGCAAAAGATGCGAAATCAAGGAAGTTGCAAAGCAAAATTTTTAAAGGCTTATCAAAATTTTCATTTATGTTTTGTATAGGCTTTTTGCTACTTTTTTTATCGGTTCTTGTTAAAACCGCAATGCCTGAATTTACTAGACACTACGTAAAAATAGATATAACCGTCACCGAAAAACTGCTTCAAAATCCATACTCTTTGCCAAACATAGAGAAAAAATACATATCTCGCGCTTGGCTTAGAAATTTACCGAATTTAATAAAACAAGACGGTCTTAAAATAGGCGAAACCAAAAGCTACGAAGCAATCGCAAACGCCGATACGGACAGCTTTTTAAAGCATAATTTCACAAAATTCGGCGATGACGATAGAAAGGCTATATTTAAGCTAGTTGAAAAAGACGTGATAGTAAGCAAATTTAATAGCGACTTTTTCACAAAAGGAGACTCCAAAATACCGGAAAACGCAGGCTTTGCGTCGGCGATAATAGGAAGCGTGCTAGCTATGACGGTGGCTATGGGACTTGCTTTCCCTATAGGAGTTGCGAGTGCAATTTATCTTGAAAAATTTGCAAAAGACAGCAAATTTACAAAATTTATAGAGATAAATATAAACAACCTAAACGCCGTTCCTTCTATTATATTTGGACTTTTGGGACTTGCCGTTTTTATAAATTTCTTCGGCATGCCAAGAAGCTCAACTCTAGTAGGAGGTCTTGTGCTAGCTGTAATGAGCCTACCGGTAGTCATAGTAAGTACAAGAAGTGCTCTTAAAATGGTGCCTGAGAGCATATCTCAAGCCGGATACGCACTCGGACTTACAAAGCTTCAAGTGCTAAAAGATCACGTCTTGCCAAACGCATTTAGCGGAATTTTAACCGGACTTATCATGGCTTTAGCAGGCGCTATCGGCGAAACCGCACCGCTTATAATAGTAGGAATGATAGCCTTTGTGCCTGAAATCGCTACGAATGTGCTACATCCGTCAACCGTAATGCCGGCTCAAATTTACATGTGGTCTTCAAGCCCGGAGCGAATTTATGTAGAAAAAACAAGTGCCGCTATTTTAGTGCTTTTATTTACGACATTTACACTAAATTTAGCCGCCATCATTATAAGAAGCCGAATGCAAAACAATAAAAACTAAAAGGAAAAATATGAAAATAAAAGCAAAAAGCAAAAATTTAAACCTCTTTTACGGAGAAAAACAAGCACTTAGAAATATAAATATGGATATTTATAATAAAAAAATCACCGCACTTATCGGACCTTCGGGATGCGGTAAATCAACTTTTTTAAGGTGCTTTAATAGAATGAATGATCTGATAGAAAATGTCAAAATTGCCGGTGAAGTTATAGTAGATGATCATAATATATATTCAAAAAACACCGATGAGATAGAGGTCAGAAAACGCATAGGAATGGTGTTTCAGCAGCCAAATCCGTTTTTAAAAAGCATATATGAAAATATCTCATACGCTCCGCTCGTGCATAAGATGGTAAAAAAGGGCAGCGAGTGCGATGAGCTGGTAGTCGATAGCCTGAAAAAGGCGGGGCTGTTTGAAGAGGTCAAGGACAAGCTAAAAAGTCCTGCAACTTCGCTTAGCGGCGGTCAGCAACAGCGCCTTTGTATAGCGAGAACTATAGCCATTAAGCCAGAGCTTATCTTGATGGATGAGCCTACAAGCGCACTTGATCCGATATCGACAAAAACAATAGAAAAGCTTATGGTTGATCTGAGTGAAGAATTTAGCATAGTTGTCGTTACTCACAACATGCAACAAGCCATGAGAATAGCTGATTTTACGGGCTTTTTCCATCTTGGAGATTTGGTTGAATTCGGTGAAACGAAGCAAATTTTTCATGACCCAAAAGAGAAAAAGACCAAGCAATACATCCACGGCAAATTCGGTTGAAATTTCGCTTTAACAGCTCTAATAAAGACTTGCGATATGATCTATCTCTTCCCAACTCATCTGGTTTTTAAGTCCAAGCTGGTGAGCCACGTAGCGCGCCAAAAGATCGCTTTCGATATTTACTCTTCGACCCGTTTTAAACTCGCTAAAAAGGCTCTCGCGAAATGTTATGGGAATGATCGTTAGGCGCACTCCGTTTGGCGTAACCTCATTTATCGTAAGGCTTACTCCATCCACGCAGATACTGCCCTTATTTGCCATTAAGTGCATGATATCTCGCGGCAAATTTATATAAAAATCCACTCCGTTTTCATGCCTAACTATCTTTGAAATTTCGCCTAGCGCATCGATATGACCTTGCACCAAATGCCCATCCACTCTATCGCTAAGCCTCATAGCAGGCTCCATATGAACCCGCCCTTTTAAATTTTCAGTCGCTACAACAGCTCTGGTTTCCGCACTTAGCTCAACGCTAAAGCCGCCCGCAAAAAGCTCTATCACGCTTAAGCAAGCGCCGTTTACAGCGATACTGTCACCTAAATTTGGTCTATGTTTCGCCTTTAGTCTAAGCTTGTTTTGTGAGTAGCTAACAACCTCGGCTATCTCGCGAATAAGTCCGTTAAACATAATTTAGCCTTTAAATTTTTAAAAATTTTACTAAATTTCTACTCACAAACAAGTTAAATCAAATTTCAAAACGGCTTTTCTATTTCGTATAATAAATTCTTTCCGTTTTCAAAACCAAGCACATATAGTTTATCTTTACTTACTGCAAGTGAATGAGGCTCTTTCATAAGCGGCATCTCATACACATCTTTAACCTCAAAGCTGTTTTTATCGATACTTAAAAGCGTGCTATACTCTCTACTATAAGCTAGAATTCTATCGCCATCAACAGCAGCACCCACAACGTAATAGTCTTTTAAATTTCTTTTTTCCTTAAGCTTTAAATCCTTAGAAGGTTTGATATAAGCTTCAGAACTCATCTTTCTTTCGATTATAAGAAATTTGCTGACAACGACATTTTTAACAACTCTATTTGCAGCACTTACTGTATACATAAATTTTTCATCGGCAGCAAAAGCCAAAGCGTAAGCTTGTTTAGCTCTTATCGTGGTTAAAAAAGGTCTTCCATCTTTGGTATATCTATCTACATTCTTTTCAAAAAAGCTTCCGTAGTTCCCGCTTGTCTCTAAAAACGTTCTATACTGGATGACTTCATCCATAGGCTTTTCAAGCTTTCTTAAACCGTAAGCCGTCTTGTTTTGCCCGATTACTAGCAAATTTTCGCCGGTAAATGCAGTTGCTGTAGTGTGTCCTAAATTCCAACTATTTTGATAATCAACTACTGCAAATTTACTAGCCGTATTTAGATCTTTTGTAAAATAACTTCCGCCGTAGTGCGAAGTAAAGGCAAATTCTTCATTTTTATTATCGTAAGATACGGCGGCTATCATCTTGCCTTTATTCATCTTAATACCAATCTCTTTAGTTGATAAAATTTGAAGCTTTTTAGCTTCTTCAAAAGCTCCGCTTGCAAAGTTTTCGTTAAATTTCTTAGTATTAAAAATTCCATGTATATAAGGCTTTTCAGGATAATCCTTTTTTATACTAAAACTCTTTAATCTATCCCAAATATAAGTCTCCCAAGTCTTGCTTATCATAGGCAAATTTAGACTCATTCTATCGTTTGGCGCTTTGCCTCCGTATGGAGGAATTCCGTTGGTAAAAAACACTTGAATGCCGTTTGAAATAACAAGAGCAAAAGAGACGTAAAATACAATTTTGCCAAATTTGCTAAAAGGCTTAACAATGCTTCTTTGTACTGTAAAATCAGCATTTAACTCTTCGCTTCTTTTTATAAACATTAAAAAAAGCGACATAACTATAACTACGGCCCAATAAACTATAGCAGCCCAAGTATAGGTTCCAATACCCATAATCTCGGCTCCAAGACCCATATCTACATCAAGCTGAACGAAATTTCCAAGATGTCTTAAGCCCATATGAATACCAAAAGCCGCAAGTAAAATACCGATATAACGTATTTTAGCCTTGGTCCGTATCTAAGCATAAAAAAGCCTAGAAGTCCCACCAAAATCATACCCATACGCTCCCACCAACAAAGCGCGTAAGGACTCTCTCTTACGACATATCCGAGCCAAACATTAGCTATTCCAACAGGAATAACCAAAATAAGCATGATAGCAGTAGCCATTACTAGATTGAAATTCTTTTCATTTAGACAATTCATCATATCCTCCTAGTAATTTCCATTACCAAAGATGGAGCCAAAAGTGGTGACAAACCACATTCCTACAAGGATAAAAGTAGCCGCCCCAAACATTCCAAAAGCAAGCTTTTCTCGCTCAGGCTTAAACATCAGCAGATACATACAAATAGTAATAATAACAAGTGTTAAAAACTCCACTACGTCCTCCTTGAAATCAAATTTTAAAAATTATAATTAGAACTAGGGAGAAAATAGGGAGATTTAAGAGGTTTTAGACAAAATTATCTCAAATATTGCACCGCCGTCTAAATTTATCGCAGTTAAAGCGCCGCCAAATCGCTCTTCTATAATTGTTTTACTCATATAAAGCCCTATTCCGGTGCCTATTTTATTGTCTTTGGTGCTAAAATATGGCTCATAAATTTTATCTATTGGCGCAACCTTAATGCCTCCGGCATTATCTTTTACGCTCACTTTTACGAATTTTTCATCTTCATCAATGCTAATAGTTATAATGCCTTCTGTTACACTATTTTGCAATATAGCGTCCTTAGCATTAGTGATAAGATTTAAGACCACTTGAGAAAGCTCTCCGGCATAACCTAAAATTTCAAAATTTGACCTATACTCTCTTTTGATATCAATTGACTTTGAGCTTAAAAGCGCGCTTACAAGATTTATCGTCTTATCACACTCTTCTTCGATACTGAAAACTCTTTTTTCACTCTCTTTTGCAAAAAATAGTTTAAAATCAGTGATTGTTTTTGACATAAAATCAATTATCTGCGAAGATTTACTCAAATTTTCTCTTAAATCCTCTCTTTTAATCTCACTCACGTCATTCATAAGATCAAGCTTTGTGATGATTGCAGAAAGTGCGCTTAGAGGCTGCTTCCACTGATGAGAGATATTTGAGAGCATCTCACCCATGCTTGCTAAGCGGTTTTGATGTATCATAACCCGCTCTTTTTGTATGATCTGCTCGGTTTGAGTTTTTACCTCATTTTTTAAATTTTCATTTGCAAAAGCTAAACTGCGCTCGCTTATTTCAAGCCTTTTAATCAAAACGTTAAAAGCATAATTTAGTATCAAAAAAGCACTCACAAACATAATAAATCCGACACCGACAGTTACATAAAAAGCCTTTTTTATATCTTTATTTAGTGCCGACATATCCTCAAAAACTACGATATATCCGCTTTTGCCACCTAAAAAATCTATATTAAATTTATGCATTAAAGTAAGTTTATCTTCAAAGATGTATAAATTTTCAAAGGACAAAAACGGATTTGATACCCTATCAAGTATGCCTATTTTAGCCTTCTTAAAATTATTAAGCTCAAAATCAAGCACAAATTTAGCCTTAGCATAACCCTCCTTTTCTACAAGATCCAAAAAATGCTTCGCATCAAAAATAAAAACAAGATATCCGTCTTCGTTTTTCGTAGAACTTATAAACAACACCTCATCTTTATGTAGATAAAATCCGTCATTCCATGCCGCTATCATAGGCAAATTTATACTATCATTCATCTTTGTTATGAGTTTAAAATTATTATCAAAAAACGCCATCTGTTTTAGAAAAATATTCTCTTTGGACAAAATTTTATACCTACCCAAACTAAGCGCGTAAAGCTCATTTGAAAGAGAATTTCTTAAAGCATGTCTAACTCCCGTAGAGTTAAAATTTGCTTCGGCTCTATTATGTAAAAACTCATTAAGGCTAGATATGTTGCTTGATTAGATTTTGAAGTCTAAAATTTGTAGTTTGCATGTTGTTTTGACTTATACTCTTCATATTTTCATAGCGAAAATATGAAAATACCGATAAAAACAGGATAAAAATTACCAAAACAACGCTTAGTGTTTTAATTTTTATAGACAGCTTCACTTAAGTATATACCCTAGTCCAAAAGAGTTTTCAAGAGATAAAAATTCGCATTTTTTCCTAAGTTCTTTAATTATAGCTTTTAAGCTATCTTTGCTACCTTTATCATACTCGTAAACCGCATTTAAAATTTCATCAAATTGACAAATTCTGCCTCTATTTTCAAGCATAAACTTAAGTAGTAAAAACTCCTTTTTGGTAAGCTTTATCTCTAAATTTTGCTCGCTTTGTATAGACATATTTTCAAGCGATAGAGTGCGAATTTCATCTATTTTTATATCTTTTGGACTGAATTTTTTAGCGCAAGCTTCAAGCATAGATATAAAATTTTGCTTATTAAAAGGCTTTACTAAAAATTTTGTTATATTTAGCTCTACAGCCCTTAAAAGCGTGCTCTTATCATCAAAAGCCGTAAGCATAACTACAACTATATCTTTATCAATTTTTCTTATGGTTTTAAGCGCTTCAAGCCCGTCTAAAATAGGCATAGACACATCAAGTAAAAGCATGTCTGGAGTTGTTTCTTCATAAATTTCTAAAACCTCTTTTCCATTTTTTGCATAAAAAACTTCTTTAAAAAACATATTCAAAAGGGCTATAACCTCGTTTGCGACACTTGGTTCATCTTCTGCATATAAAACGCTTTTTGATTTTAAAATTTCTAATCCCAAATTTAACTCCAAAAATTTGACAGATATTAAAAAACTAATAAATTTGTATAAAATTATAACTAAAATTTTATACAATCTTAATCAGCTAACCTTTATAACTTTTTGGCTAAAATCCCCCTTATTTTTAAAAGGCAAATTTAGTGGATAATTATGATGTAGTCGTGATCGGCGGCGGTCATGCGGGTATTGAAGCTTGCACGGCGGCTGCAAAAATGGGTAAAAAAACACTTCTTATAACAATTCTAGCAGAGCAAATCGGTGCAGCAAGCTGTAATCCCGCAATCGGAGGACTAGCAAAAGGTCATCTCGTAAAAGAGATAGACGCACTTGGCGGAGCTATGGGGCTTGCAACGGACGCTACGGGAATTCAGTTTCGCGTGCTAAATGAGAGCAAAGGTCCTGCGGTTCGCGGTTCAAGAGCGCAAATTGATATGGACAGATATAGAGTCTATATGCGAAATTTGCTTTTAAACACTCCAAATTTGGAAATTTCTCAAGAGATAGCAACTGAAATTTTAACTCAAAACGGCGAAATAACAGGCGTAAAAACACATCTTGAAAATACGTATGGCGCCAAAAAGCTTATCATTACCACTGGAACTTTTTTAAACGGTCTTATTCACGTTGGATTTAACAAGCTTGAAGCAGGTCGCGTGGGCGAGCTAAGCTCTACAAATTTAAGCTCAAGTCTTGCAAGTTTAGGGCTTAAAATGGGCAGGCTAAAAACCGGAACTTGTCCAAGGATAGATGCCAAGACGATTGATTTTAGCGTGCTTGAAAAGCAAGGCGGAGATGAAAATCCAAAGCCGTTTAGTTTTAGAACCGAGAATTTTAGCCCTACCCAACTGCCTTGCTACATCGCTTATACAAACGACATCACGCACGAAACTATCCGCTCAAATTTCGATAAAGCGCCTCTTTTTACGGGGCAAATCGAGGGTGTCGGACCAAGATACTGCCCAAGCATAGAAGATAAAATAAATCGCTTTGCAGATAAAGAGCGCCACCATCTTTTTATCGAGCCTCAAACCCTTGAAGCGACTGAATACTACATCAACGGCTTTTCAACGAGCCTTCCTTACGAGGTGCAAGTTAAGATGCTGCGCTCGGTAAAAGGCTTTGAAAAGGCTCGCATAGTTCGCCACGGATATGCTATCGAGTACGATTATGTCGAGCCTACCGAGCTAAAACACAGTTTAGAAACCAAAAAGATAAAAGGGCTTTACTTAGCAGGCCAGATAAACGGCACGACAGGATACGAAGAAGCAGGCGCACAAGGGCTAATGGCAGGCATAAATGCGGTTTTAAGTCTGGAAGAAAAAGAGCCTTTAGTCTTGCGCCGAGATGAAGCGTATATCGGCGTGATGATAGATGATCTGGTCACAAAAGGCACAAAAGAGCCTTATAGAATGTTTACCAGCAGAGCAGAATACCGTTTGCTTTTGCGCGAAGATAACGCGATCTTAAGACTTGGCTCATACGGACGCGAACTTGGGCTGATAGATGCAAAAACTTATGAAAAAATAGAAAGTATAAGAGCAAATTTAGCTAAAGGGCTTGAAATTTTAGAAAGTCGTGAGCTAACTCCGTCAAAAGAGAATTTAGCCATGCTTGCAAGCTTAAATGAAGATATCATCAGCGAAAAAATAACGCTTCAAAAGATAGTTGCCAGAAAGAGCTTTAACGAGCAAAAACTGCGCAAACTGGATGAATTCTTTGAAAATTTAGACGAAGCTAGCTTGGAGCAAATTTTAATCGAATGCAAATACAAGCACTACATAAACGAACAAAAAAACCAAATCGATAAAATGAAAGATATGATGAGCATCAAAATTCCTGAAGGCTTTAGCTTCCGCGGTATCAGCGGGCTTAGTAACGAAGTAGTAGAAAAACTTGAAAAATTTGCGCCGCCTACGCTATTTGCAGCAAGTGAAATTTCGGGCATTACACCTGCTGCGATTGATATTTTACACATTTATATTAAGCAATTTTGTCAAAGTCAAAATAAAATGAGAATAGGAAATAAAAATTGATAATATATACAATAAAAAATGAGAATGGAAATGAGGAGAAACAAAACCACTAGGAATATAATCCCAGAATTTATGGCAAAAAATCCTAAAGATATTTTTGAAATTCTACTCCCAATAAGACTAATGCTTAATAGTGATGATTATGCAAATAATAAATTCAAGGTTATAATAAAAAACCATGAAAAAAATTATACTTTTAGCTACAATCTTTCTCCGGAGCTACTTTTTACTCATTTTCCTGTCAGGAAGTATTTCTTGAATAGGTGTAAAACAACAGAAATAATTAATAATGAGATACAAAGATTTAACTTTAATATCAATACTTATATGATAAATAAAGATAACACATTTAAATTAGAAGAACTGATAGAAGAAAGTGAAATTTTTTATCTTTTTTAATAGGCATAGTTAAAGGAACTAAGATACCATTGGATATATTTTTCTTCTATACTCTACTGCTTCTTGTTTTAAGCGTGGTATTTTTATCATTTGGATTTTTAATTTCAAGCATAGTAAAAAATCAGGAGATGGGTCAAGGCGTTGCTTTCTTGCTCTGGCTTGTTTTAATAGCCTTTTTAGACATTGCTCTTATAGGCTTAATGCTTAAAAGCGCTATTAGAGAAACTACGATCTATACTATCGCTCTATTAAACCCTATTGAGCTTTTTAGGATAGCAGCTATTAGTCTTTTTGATCCTAATTTGGCCGTTATAGTTCCTGCTGCCTATTTTATACTCGATAAATTTACACCTGCAATGTTTATAATATATAAATTTGGATATTCAATCATAATTAGCATTCTTTGCTTTCTTATTGGATATTATGTGTTTTCAAAAAAAGATTTAGTGTAAGGAACAAAATGAAAAAATTTTCTATTATCCTGATTTTGTTTTTAAATTTTGCCTATGGGCTTGATAAAAATGATCCATATTTTTCCGATACAAACTCAACCTGCCCTATTAAATTTATAGATGTTTTTAAAAGTCCAAATTTTGTAGCCGTTATAGAATATAAAGACAATAAAAAAATCCTTTTTAGCTCATCAAAACAGATGTTTCACTATTTTTACAAGCTAAACCACCACTTTGTGCCTATAAACAGGCTTTTAGTTACCGATTTTAAAACTGGAGAGCTAATTGAAGCCTCTGAAGCGTTTTATGTTTTTGGCTCTAGGATAGTTAGTGCAAGCGGTGATGATCTGATACCATTTGCACTAGAGGCTGATGCAAAAGAATTTGCGAGCAAAAACTCAGGTCATGCCATATTACCATTTTCAAAGATTACGGCTAAACTAATTGATTATTTAAATTAGCCGACTCTTACCTTTAAAAGCCTTAGCCACATTCTTTATATACAACATATCAATATGATATTACAATGTAAATTATTTCTAAATTTTAGTATCAATTCAATTGATTTAAATCAATTGAATATTATTATCATTTCTGATAGAATAGCCGTTTTATTACTATTTAAAAAGGATTTCTATGCAAAGAAAAGTTATGCTAAGCTTTGCTCTTGTCGGTGTTTTAATGGCTAATGACAATATTGATCTTAAAGCCTTAGATAGCGTTACTGTAACCGCTCAAAGATCTTCTCAAAACATGGATCAAATCAGCAAAAGCATATCGGCAATAAACAAAGAAACTATTGAAAGAAAAATCGGCACTAGTGTCCCTTCTTTAATCAGCGAGGCACCGGGGGTATCGATGGTAAATGAAGGAATGGACTCAGGAACTATAAACGTTCGAGGATTTAGCTCGTCTGATTATAGAGTTCCTATGTTTATTGACGGACTTAGATTTAGAGGTAGGCCAGCATTTGAATATTCTATTTTCAGCCCTGATCAAATAGAGAGAATTGAGATCATAAGAGGTCCTGCCAGCACGCTTTATGGTACAGACGCCTTTGGCGGTATAGTAAATTTGGTAACAAAAAGAGCAAGCGGAGATGTCTTTGGAGAATTTAAACTCTCTGATACCTACATAAGCTCACAATATCAAAGCGTAAATAAAGGGACACAAAATCGCCTACAGCTCGGGTTTGTCGGAAATGGATTTGACGCTTTACTTGGATTAAATTATAAAAACGGCAAAGAATATAAGACCCCTGCCGGAAAGATAGATAATACAAACTATAGTTATAAAAGCTTAGACTTTAAAGGCGGATATAGCTTTGCCGACCATCATAGAATCGAACTTGTAACAAGATACACCGAGTCTAAAAGAGGTGTTGTCGGCACCTCTGTAGGAGCTCCAGGAACAGCTAACAAAAAAGGATTTCAAAAATATATCAGAGAAGATCCTCTCAGGGAAAAATATATAGCTATTAATTATGATGCCAATATAAATAACAAAATTATTTTAGACTCTAGCTTATACTATAGAGAGCTTTTTACGCATCTTAACATAAGACCGTATATAGGCTCATTCTCACCAAGACAAGTTGATAACTACGTTAATGGACCTGAAGTATATGGCGGTAAATTTATAGGAAAATACATAGGAGAAAATTTAACTCAAACCTACGGAATAGACTTTTATTATGAAGATTGGGATAGCGTTTATCAAAGTATAAACAAAGGACCAAAATTTAGAAATAGACTCAGAACTAAGCAGCTTGATGTAGCAGGATTTGGCCTGCTTGAGTATGGCTTTAACAATGGAGCCATTTTAAGCGCAAACCTAAGATACGACCATATCAAAACCTCATTTGATATGGATAGCAGCATGAGTCCGTCTGTAAAAAAACTATATGAAAACGCAAATAATAGAAAAGACTCAAGAGCTAGCTATGGGCTTGGTCTTATCTATCCTTTGGTTGGAGATTTGGAATTTGTAGGAAATTTCTCCACATCATTTAGAGCGCCTATGAGCGGTGAAGTAGCTCCTATATTAACATTTTCCGGAGCCGAAGCTTATCTTCCAAATCCGGAGTTAAAAATAGAAAAAGGTGTAACATACGAAGCCGGACTTAGATATAGCGACCAAATGCTAAGATCAAATTTGATATTTTATACGGGAGATTATAAAGATTTGATCGTAGAAAAAAGCTGGACCACAGGCGCAACGACTTATTATCAGGCTCAAAATATAAATAGAGCGAAAATTAGCGGGCTTGAGTTTGATTTAGCCTATAAAGTTTTAAATTCTTTAGAGTTTAAAACCAGCCTTGCTTACACGAGAGGCAAAAATAAAAACACCGGTAAGCCTTTGCCTGAGATCGCGCCTCTTAGCGGACATGTAGCACTTTCATACTCCTCTACTTTCCTTAAGAATTCATATATAGAGTATAGCGGTGATTGGGCTGCACGCAAAACGCGCATAGATGAAAGCATGGAAAAACAAAGAGCCGGATATTTTGTGCATAACATATATTTTGGAAAAAGCTTTGGCAAATTTGGCATGCTTAAAGATCTTAGCCTAAATTTTGGTGTTGAAAATATTTTCAATAAAGAGTATGCTCCGAGTTTAAGCTATGAAGCGATAGCGCAGCCAAGAAGTGCGACAAACCCACTTTTAAATCCGGGCAGAAATTTCAAGCTTGGATTTAAAGCAAGTTTTTAAATTTAAGGGCAAGGCTATAAGCCTGCCCTATTTTCAACTAAAAGGATAAATTTGAAAATTTTAGCGATGGTTATAGCTTTTTGCTTATCTTTAAATGCGGTAGAATTTACAGATCAAAATGGCAATAAATTCTATTTTAAAGAGTCCATTAAAAGCGTTGCCTTATTTCCGATACCTCTAGCTTCATTTTCTCTTAGTGTAGAAAATAACACATCTCGCCTAGCTTCTATCCATCCTATGGCCAAAAAAAATATTAATCGCGCAATGCTATCAAAAATGATAAAAGGCTCTTCTAAAATTCCGGTTGGAGGTATAGGAGATGATTTTATGCCAAACATGGAAGAGCTTATTAAACTCTCTCCGGAACTTGTAATCCAATGGGGTATGAGAGGAGAAAAGCTTATAGAACCGCTAAAGAAAGTAGGCCTAAACGTAGCGCTTGTAAATCTAAGAGGAACGGAAGAAGATCCGCTTTTCTGGTTTGATATGCTAGGTAAAATTTACGAAAAAGAGGATAGAGTAGCACAAATTTTAAACAATAGAGCTCAAACCAGAGCAAAAATAGAAGAATTTACAAAGAGTCTTCAAAATAAGCCGAAAGTCTTGTTTATATTTGGAAGAGACAAGAGCTTTGAAGCCGCTGGTAAAAATACATATTTTGATTATGAAATTTCGTTAAGCGGTGGAAAAAATATAGCAAATTTCAATGGGTTTAGGATAATCAATAAAGAAGAGATTATTGCGCAAAATCCTGATATTATCCTTCTTAGCAACTTTGATAATTTAACCCCAAATGACTTTTTTCAAGACAGGCTTTTAAAAAGCGTAAAAGCGGTAAAAAATAAAGCTATTTACAAAATGCCTATTGGCGGAGATATGTGGGAGCCGCCCACCGGTGAATCACACCTTGCATGGCTATGGTTTAGCATACTTTTTTCAGGGCAAAATCATTTGAGTTTGGTAGAAGAGATGAGAAAAAGCTATAAAATACTTTATGAGTATGACTTAAAGGATGACGATATAGCTCAAATTTTACGCTTTGATATGAACGGCGATAGCAAATTTTACGATTTTTTCAAGACTAAATGAAAAAATATATCTTCTTACTATTTTTACTCGCGCTAGTATCTGTCTTCTCTATAGTTGTGGGACGAATTTCACTTGAAGAGCTTAGAAATTACTACACAAATGATTTTGATACCTTACAAACGATTATTTTTGATTTACGCTTGCCAAGGCTTATAGTCGCCTTTTTAGTCGGTGCAAGCCTAAGTGTAGCAGGAGTCATCTTCCAAGCCATGTTTCAAAATCCGCTCGTTAGCCCAAATATACTTGGCGTAGGAAGCGGAGCCGGATTTGGTGCGGTAGTTTGCATCTTAATCTTTTCAAATCCGTTTATCACACAAATCGGAGCTTTTATATTTGGATTTTTGGCTGTTATGATATCTTATGCCTTAGGCACTTTGGTCAATAAAAACTCAAAACTTATGCTGGTTTTAGCAGGTATTATCACAGGAGCTATTTTTGAAGCTTTGATTTCTATTGTAAAATACGTAGCAGATACCGAAGAAAAGCTCCCAAGCATAGTATATTGGCTAATGGGAAGCCTAAATGCCATATCGTGGGACGATGTGATAATTTTAGCTCCGATTTGCACCATAGGACTTGTTATTTTAAGCCTAATGGGATGGAAGTTAAACATATTATCTCTTGGCAATGAGCAAGCAAGCATTTTTGGCGAAAATAAATTCTTAGGCTTTATATTTGTTGTTCTTGCCACACTTATCACAAGCACCAGTGTAGCCATAGCAGGGATTATAGGCTGGGTAGGACTGCTCGTCCCGCATATTACAAGATTGATATTTGGCTCCGATAACACCTCTTTAGTACCTATTTCAGCTATTTTTGGGGGTATCTTTTTAATGCTTACGGATAATGTAGCCAGAAGCGTTAGCTCGGCGGAAATTCCGCTTAGTATTTTAACCGCTCTTGTAGGAGCTCCTCTTATAGGCGTGATAATGGTTAAAAAAGGCAAAAAATGGTCTTAAAGGTAGAAAATTTAAGCTTTTCATACGATAAAAAAGAAATTTTAAGAAATTTAAATTTTAGTTTAAATTCCGGAGAGACTCTTGGCATTTTAGGAAAAAACGGTATTGGAAAATCCACTTTTCTCAAGATAATTTTAGGCATCTTAAAAACTAACCGTGGAAAAATTTTAATAGACAACAACGATATATCGTTACTCGATAACAAAAGTCGTGCAAAACTAACAGGATATGTTCCGCAAAGCGAAAAAATAGCCTTTAGCTTCAAAGTAAAAGATATGATACTTATGGGCATAAATGCAAATATAGGTATATTTCAAAGACCTAGCAAAAGCGACAAAAAAAGAGTTGAAGAGGTAGCCGATATAGTAGGTGTTAGCGATTTTTTAAATTTGGATGTTGATGAATTAAGCGGAGGAATGCTGCAACTTGTCTTAATCGCAAGATCACTTGTGCTAAATCCTAAAATACTTATCATGGATGAGCCGACTTCATATCTTGACGTGTTTCATCAAAATGCTATTTTAAACCTTATAAAAAGACTCAATATAGAATATAAAATGTGTATCATCTTTACTTCGCACTATCCCGATCATACTCTTGCCGTGGCAGACAAGACACTACTTTTAAACGGTATTGATGGATATAAATTTGGCAACACTCGTGAAATTTTAACCGACAGAAATTTAAGTGATATTTTTAATATAGATTTTATAAATTTGGACATAGAAAACAAATCAAGATTATTGCCCAAATGGAGTGTATAGAATAATTATCTATAAATTTTATAGTGAGCAATAGCCAAAATAATATTTTATTTTTTGTTGCTTCAATATAAAAATATACTTGATATTTATAGCACTATCGTCTTCGTTTGCATTTTCATCTAATGTAAGATCCATAATTTCTTTAAAAAACAACATCAAATAAATTAAAATTCGCTTATGATCATATCTATAAACTCAACTATACTCTCAACAGTAAAATGCGGATCATTTTGAACCGATATAAATTTTACATTTTTGATTAAATTTGCAGTTTTTAGCGCAGCTTCATAAGGAACCTCATTATCGGCTATAGAGTGGCGTATAGTTATGGGTTGCTTTACATCTTCTATTCTAAATCCCCAAGGCATCGCTTGAAGCTTTATATCATATCCCATAGCAATATATCTCTCTTTTATAAGCTGTTTTAAATAATCATCTCCGTAGCTTTGTCCATATTTTTGCAGATAAATTTTACCTATGTCTTCTTGAGAATTTTCTCTGGCAAATCTATATAGCTCATTTATCTCATCATAATACTCACCATATCCTTTTAAAACCTCATCATCATATAAAGCCCCAAGCCCACTATATATATAAACCCTATGAGCTTTTTTGGCACTTACAATAGCATTCGCATATGCATGCGGAGCACCTGCAGAGATACCGATAACGCTAAATTTTTTTACTCCGATAGAGCTTAAAAGCTCATCGAACCTCTTTGCAAGCTCAATATAACTACTCTCGTAAAAATAAGAACTACCATCATGCCCGCTTCTGTTAGGGAGTATCATTCTAATCTCCCTATCATTACAAAACCGATTCCACTCATCTTCGTCTATTGGGCTTGTCGCAATCCCATGATGAATAACTATAGCTCTTTTAAATTTACTTCCCAAATCGACATAGCTCATCTCTTTACCGTCTTTAAATTTAAAGATATTCATAGTTTCCCCTTAAAATTTATACTCAAATTTTACACCGACTTCTCGTGGTTCCGACATAAAGGTATATGCTCCGTAGTTCGTATCATGTTTTTTATCAAAAATATTATTTGCATATAGATAAATTCCTATATTTTTACTATCGTAACCTATTTTGGCATCTATCAGCATATATCCTTTGCTTGAATATATATTGTTTTCATCAGAATACATCTTGCTTTGACCCCTTAAATAAGCACCCCAAAAAAATCCTCCGCCTGAATAGTAGTCAACTCCTATTGTATAGGTCCATTCTGGAGCATAATTTACATATTTACCCTTGTAGTCCCCTTTGGCATCTTTAAAAGTTTTATAAACACTCTTTGCATATCCCAAGCTGGCATTAAACTTTAAGCTATCGCTCATAAAGTAATTTCCTTCAAGTTCAAAGCCTTGAGATTTAGCTTTTGCGGCATTTGCAGCATAGGAAAGCAAAGGAGTCACCGCCGTCATCACCTGCTTATCTTTTATATCAGCGTAAAAAACGGCTCCACTTAGATCAAATTTATCCCAAGTCGTTTTAAAACCCCACTCGTAATTGATAAGAGTCTCTTTGTCATACCACATTTTATCAATCGGCGCAGAAAATAGATAGCCACCGGCCTTATACCCCTTGGACACAGATATATAGCTCATAAAATTTTCGTTGATTTTATACTTTAGCCCCAATTTCGGAGAAAATGCATTATAAGTATCCTTTTTATCGTCGGCTAGTAAATGGTGTTTTAATCTAGCCTCGTCCTTATCAAACCTCATACCCAAAATTAACGTAAAGGCAGGTGTAATGTAAAAATCATTATGTGAAAAAAATCCATATCCTTTTGTTTTTGTTTTAGTATCGCTGTAAAGCATAACATCATTAATAATTATGCGTTTTTTTACATCGCTTATAGAGCCTTGGATTCCCGCAAGAAATTTTCCATAATCCTTATCGGCTACAAATCTAAATTCTTGCGAATAATCTTTTTGAAAATGACTTGATCTAACCCCAATCATAGAGGCAGGAGTATTGTCTCCATCATAAATTCTATTATCTTTATAGTTTCTAAAAGTAGATAGGGAGGTAAATTCGTAATCTTTAAATTTATAGCTTAATTTAAGAGAATTTTCGTAATTTTTTAAGTTGCCTTTACCTTCAATATTATTAGAAACTTTTCTCAAATCTTTAGCATTTGAAAGATTCATAGCAGGAGCCCCTATTTTACTATTATATAGGCTTTGTATCAAATCTAAATTTAAACTTTCGGTAGGTTTAAATTTAAGATAGAGTTTTGCAAAATTTGTTTTTTCATAATCATCTGTTTTATTTAGATACTCATTGTATACAAAACCATCCTTTCTCCTACTAAAACCGTTCAAGCGAGCTAAAAATTTATCCTCTACTATTGCTCCTCCTGCGCTAAAATTTAGCCCTTTTAGATTATCACTTCCAAGCTTTAAACCAATTTTTGATTCAAGATCGTTCGTGGGCTCTTTAGAAACTATATTTATAGCTCCTGCGTAAGCATTTTTCCCGTAAAGTATACTTTGAGGACCCTTTAAGACCTCAATCCTTTCAATATCCTCCAAAAACAGATTGTTTCCCAATGTTCCCAAATAACTTACACCATCTACATAAAGACCCACATTTAAATTTTGCAAAGCAGTATTTGAAGCTATGCCTCTTATGTTCGGAGAAACTATTCCGCTCGCGTTAAATATCGATAAATTTGAGGTCAAGTTAGTTATATTTTCTAATTTATTTATCTGTCTATCATCCAAATCATTTCCGCTTAAAATTCCCATAGATACAGGAACATCTATGGCTGTTTCATCGGTTTTTTGTGCGGTTATGGTTACCTCGTCAAGCCTTAGACTATCAGCCCCATAGCAACTTACGCAAACGGCAATACTTAGTATTAAACTATTTTTTATCACAATAAACCCTTTAAGTAAAAAAATTATCAAATAGTAGTATAATCATTTTGAGTTTTGGTATCAATAATATTTTTGCACTCAAAGAATTTATTTTTACGATTTTAGGAATTTTTGTGAAAAAAATTAAAGTAGATGAAATTTATCAAAAACTGCATCGTTATGATGGCGGAGACATTGACGAAAAAGAGATGAGGATATCTACAAAAAGAGTCCAAATCAATGATGATATGGATTTTTGGATACAAAAATTTAGTTTTAAAAACGATACTGAAATCATAAACGATCTTTATCCTATTAATGGATTTTTTATAAATTTTACTATTGAAGGAGGGGCTACTTTAAAAACGTTTAATTCAAAAATAAAATATTGCAATAATTTAACCACCATATCAACCGCAAACAATCTACTGGCAGATTTACAAGCCGAACAAGGGAAAAATAATATAAATGCAGGAATTTTTATAAGCAACAACTTTATAAAAAATAATTTTTCAGATATTATAAACCCTTTTGAAAACAAAGTTTTACAACAGTCAAAAACCAATTTATGCTCCCAATTTTACTTAAATCAAATTTTAAATTTAAATAGCGATGATCCATTAGATAGGCTATTTGTAGAGAGCAAGGTTTTGGAGCTAATACATAATGAATTTATTAACCTTAAGAGATATAAAAAACAAAACAATCATGTCATCTTGAGTGAATTTGACAAAGCAGCAATAATAAAAGCAAAAGAAATTTTAGCATCCAATATCCAAAATCCACCTAGTATAAAAGAGCTTGCAAGAAAGATCAAACTAAATGAATTTAAGTTAAAATTCGGTTTTAAAAAGCTATTTAATCAAACTCCTTATGAATTTTTACATAAAGAAAGGATAAAACACGCTTTTGATTTAGCAAAAAATTCGGAAATGAATATATCGGAAATATCAGCAGCCGTAGGATTTAAAAATCAAGGTTATTTCGCCAAAGCTTTCAAGAAGCACTATAATATTTCGCCAAAAGATATAATGAAAACAAGAGAATATTATTACTAATAAACTACTTAATATAACTTAAAATTTTATATTTTTAGCCAATAAAATGAGATTTTAAACTTTACAAAGATATAATAGCTAAAAATTATTATAAGAAAGGAAACTAATGTCCGTAACACAAGACAGACGGAATTTTATCGGATTGGCATTCGGTGCGGTTGCTGCCGTAGGCGGTGCTTTTTCGCTTGTAGCCGTCAAAAAAACTTGGGATCCGCTCCCAAGCGTAAAAGCGGCAGGATTTACTACCGTAGATCTTAGTCCCATGAAAGACGGTGAAATGCGCCAAATCGAATGGCGTAAAAAACCTATCTTTATTCTAAAAAAAGATGCAAATATGCCTGCTAACGACAAAAGAGACGTAGTAGTCGGGGATTCAAGATACATAGTAGCCATAGCGCTTTGCACCCATCTTGGCTGTATTCCTGAGTGGAGAGCAAGCAAGCAAGTCTTTATCTGCGCCTGTCACGCGGGAGAATTTAACGTAGACGGTATCAACACCTTCGGTCCTCCTCCAAGACCTCTTGATATACCGCCGTTTAAGATAGACGGGACCAAGCTAGTACTTGGCGAAACGGGTCCTGAGTATGAAAAACTTGTAGCTCAGGCATAGGAGGAAAATATGGCACAAATTCGTAAATCAACAGGGATAATGGACTGGCTAGATCAAAGAATAGCGCTTAATAAAATGATGAAAGTGCTAGTTAGCGAGTACTGGATACCGAAAAACATCAATTTCTTGTGGGCTATGGGCGTTATTCTTACGACGCTTTTCGTATTGCTTTTGGTAACGGGCTTTTTACTTATGATGTATTACAAGCCTGATATAAATTTAGCCTTTGACAGCGTAAACTACACTATCATGAAAGAGGTTGAATACGGCTGGCTATGGCGACATATACACGCAGTTGCAGCATCTGTGATCTTTTTAATCATCTACATTCACACTTTTACCGCGATTTATTACGGCTCGTATAAAAAAGGCAGAGAGCTTATCTGGGTAAGCGGTATGCTGCTTTTCATACTATTTTCGGCTGAAGCTTTTAGCGGATATATGCTTCCATGGGGACAGATGAGCTACTGGGCGGCGATGGTTATCACAAACTTATTTGGCGGAATTCCTGTGATAGGAGATGCCGTAGTTGAGTGGATAAGAGGCGACTATGCAGTTAGCGACTCGACTCTAACACGCTTTTTCATGCTTCACGTATGCTTACTTCCGCTTGTTTTAATCGCTGTTATCGCACTTCACTTCTATACACTTAGAATTCCTCACGTAAACAACGAAACAGGCGAGGAGATAGACTTTGACGTAGAAGCTGAAAAATACCTAAAAGGCGACAAGGCAAACGCGAAGGTTATACCTTTCTGGCCGGGATTTTTAGCAAAAGACTTCATGTATATCGGATTTTTCATGATCTTTTTCTTCTATCTTGTGTGCTTTCACTTCAACTTCGCGATGGATCCGATCAACTTTGAGCCGGGCAACCCTCTAAAAACTCCACCACACATCTATCCTGAGTGGTATTTCTTGTGGCAGTATGAAATTTTACGCGGATTTTTCTTTGATATATTTGGCTTTTCTGCTTACAATATCGGTCTTATCGCGTTTGCATTTGCAGGTATCGCGCTATTTTTCATGCCGATATACGATAGAAGCGACGTTGTTGCTCCTGCGCACGAGAGAAAAGGCTTTTTCGTATGGTTCTGGTTACTAGTGATAGATATGATAGTTCTTACGATATTTGGAAAGCTTCCTGCAGACGGAGTTACAATGGGAATTTCAAATTCATGGATAGGATTTTACTCAACGATTACATTCTTTATCTTGCTTCTTGTGGTACTACCTATCATAACTACGCTTGAAAAGAAAAGGGGTGGCAAATGAGAGAGCTAAAAATTCTTATAGTTGTTGTTGTTCTATCACTGATAACATACTGGGGCATTGAGCCTTACGCTCACTCGATCATGCATCCTAAGGTAGATCCTGTTAATTACAACTTTGCCGAGGGCGACGTAAAGCAAGCTGAAGTAGTAGTTAGCAAAAGAGAGGCTGATTTAGAGAGCGCAAAAAAGCTTGGAGAAGAAGCTAAGATAAAAAATGCTGAAAAAGACCTGCAAGAGGCAAAAGACTCTCTTGAAGAGTACAAAACATTTTGGGCTGAAATAGGTGCTATAGACTTCAAAAAAGGCAACGCCGAAAAAGGCGCGGAAGTATTTATGAATGCAGGTTGTGCGGGTTGTCACGGACTTGAGGCTGCAGGTATGCCTACTCCTATGGATAATGCAAGTGCAAGCGAAGCTTATAAGGTAGTTCCGCCTGATCTAAGCACTGCAGGATATCTCTATGATGACGCTTTCCTTGCAGCAGTAATAAAAAATCCAAATATAGCGCTAAAACTAAAACACAAATTTAATGACGAAAATCCTTACCCGATGCCTGCATTTTTCGGAGCAGGCGGTGAAGACATAAACCAAGAGCTTGCCGATATGGTAGCTTATCTTAAGTCAGTTGCACCAAAAGAGGTAAGCGATGAGAAAGTATTTGCAGACTCTTGCCAAAGATGTCACGACATGAAATACGAAAAACAATACGTCTTTACAAACCGCGTAAATTTAGCCGAATACATGGGGTCAAATCCGCCTGATCTATCTATGATGATACGCTCAAAGGGCGCTGATTATTTGCATAAATTTATCAACGATACACAAAAAATGCTTCCTGGCACAGCTATGCCAAGAGTCGGTCTAAACAAAAAAGCCGAAGAGCAAGTCGTAGCTTATATGCAAAAAGCGGGCGATGAGAAAAAAGCCGAAAGAGAGAGTTTGGGAATTTACATAATGATATACTTCCTAATCTTTGGAATCTTTGGCTGGCTATGGAAACGCAAAGTTTGGAGCGAGCTTCACTAAAATTTAAGAGCCTATTTTAGGCTCTTTTCTCTTTTTAAATCAACTTCATTATATGATTTTAACTATCAAAATTTATCCAAATTTCTGATATAATTCGCCCAAATTTTAGACAAAGGCAACCCGTGATAACAAACATCTATCTATTTTTAGCCGCATCGTTTTTTGAAATTTTTGGCTGCTTTTCGTTTTGGCTCTACTTTAGACTTGCCAAATCTCCCACTTGGCTTGGAGCAGGACTAATCTCACTCATACTATTTGCTTACATCCTAACCAAAATCGACCTTGAAGCCGCAGGTAGAATTTACGCCATATACGGCGGCATCTATATACTATCTTCGTTTTTGTGGATGATATTTGTGGAAAAGGAGATGATGAACAAATTTGACATCATAGGACTAGCCTTTGTGATCTTTGGAGCGGGAATTATATATTTTGGCAACAAGCTAGCTTGAGCGCAAATTTTCATCGCGCTCAAATTTTGCTTTTAGTTTTACCTCTCTTTTACGAAAAAGGTAGCGCTTGCATTGTAACCTTTATGCAGAGCTTTCCCGACTAGCTCAGGGGCTATTTTTTTATTTATGTCTTTTCTCAGATTTACTACTGCAAGCCATCTACCACTAGAGGTTACGCGAAATTTAGTTCTACCATTACTATTTATGTAAGAACCTATAAATCCTGCTCCGCTTTGCTCGCCATGAGCTTTAATTGTGATCGGCATACCGTTTATTTTTTCATTTAAAAGTTCGCCCATAAACAAAACCTCAAACTCTACTTCATCACCTACTTTTAAATTGCTTAAGTCACTAATAGGGATTATTTCAAGATCATGCCCTATTGGTTTTGGTTTTTTCCATTCGCTTACACTTACATAAGCCTTAGCAAAACTTTGAAAATTCAAAGACATTGAAATTTCTTTTGCGCCCTTTATCTCATTTAGATAAATTCTGCCCCATTTTTCTCTACCTTTTTCATCTTTCCAAGTAGAGAATTGAACGTTTCTTGTTGCTGCAGCTACTTGATATACACCTTTTGCTGAAGTATCTGTAAAATAAACTTTATTTGCAAGCATATCTCCGTTAAAAACCAAAGCTTCAGGAAAATCTTTACTAGGTTTTTCTTGATAAACTCTTGTTTCAATACCTTCGTTGGCAGTTTTATCAAATTTAAACTCCGTCTTTTTCATATTCGGATCATAAATTTCATATTTCTCTAAACTGTTTCCCATAAAGAAATCATCAAAAGGCAAGGCATGACCCCAGCCTATATTTACACCTATGCTTCCGGGCTTATGCTCCATTGATTCACTTAAATTTATAAAAAAATCATGAGCTTTTAAACCAAAAGCCATAGCACATAATGCTATTATGCTAAAAATCATCTTTTTCATTGTTTTCCTTTAATATCATTTAAAATCATATTTTAGGTTAAGACCCGCTCTCCAAACTCGCCCTTCGTTTATCGATGATTCGCCACCAAGGCTATAATAAAGCTTATCGGCTAGGTTTTCAACCTCTACAAATGGAGTTAGGGTAAATCCGCTCACTTCATATCTATAGCTAAGTTTTGCATCGACAATGGTTTTGTTTTGACTAGGATGTTTTGAGCCACCGCTATATTTCAAATCCAAAGCATTTGTAGCTTGAATTGAAAAATCAAATCCAGCCAAATCTACTATAGTTGCACCGTATTTTAAGCTCTTATCAGGTGTTCCGTATAGTCTTTCGCCCTCGCCATTTTTAGTTTTTTCGTTTGAATAGGCTAAATTTAAAATCAGCCAATCGGTCGGATAAAATTCGCTTGAGATTTCAAATCCTCTTACTTTTGATTTTCCTTCGTTAAAGAATAACCATTCATCACTAGGAAGCATTATAAGTCTTATTTGATCGGTATAATCTGTACTGTAGTAACTTGCTTCCAGATTTCCCCAATCACTAAGGCGTTGTTTTAATCCTATTTCATAGCCTTTTGCTTTCTCAGGCTTCAAATCAGGATTTCCTCCCAAGAATTTAGGTAGATATCTTTGTGGTGCAGCAGGCGTATTAAACGCTTTACTATATCCTACCCATAAAGTAGTATAGTCATACTCGGTATTCGCAAAAGGAAATATAGAAATACCAAAATTTGGACTTGTAGCTTTCATCTTTTTACCTGCGGTATCGTAGCTATCGTGACGAATTCCGGCCACAAAAAGAGCGTAAGGGATAGGCTTATACTCTATTTGAGCAAAAGGAGAGATATTTTTTTCGGTTTTATCATAATCCATGCTAGGGCTTGGTTTTTCAAATTCATAATTTCTTGCATTCATATCGACTTTTTTATACTGCAAACCGATTATATTTCTAAGTTTTTCATCTTCTAGCCAATTTATTGTGCCTTTGATTTCGCCTTGCAAGGATTTTTCATCATAGATGGCATTGGTTTTCTTTGCAAAAAATTCTTCAGGTTTTGTATTGGAACCGTAAGTCAAATCATATGTTCGCTTTATTAGTCCTAAATTGGAATATAGCGAAAACATTTCACTAAATTTACCCTCATAGGTTAAAAATCCGCTCTTGGTATCGTATATATTGTTGTAAATATTGCTCCAATCGTTTTGATGATAATATGAGCCATACCAGCCTTGTGTCTTATCGCTTTTATCTTGTGTAAAATCAAGGCTTATCTCATGGCTATCGGCAAACGCATAATCAACACGTGCAAATATATTTTTTTGATCTTTTTCGGTATGAGGAATAGTGCCTTTTGGAGTTTTGTATTTATCTTGTTTAGATGAAGCTATATCAAGAAAGTAAGTGAGCGAATCCCCCCCATTAAAATTAGTGCCTCCACCAAGGCTAAGATTTGCTCCAAATTGTTTGCCTGTGCCTGCAAAGACTCCAGTTTCTATGAAAGGATTATCAATATCGCCTTTTTTTCTGATGATATTTACAACACCTGAAGTTGCTTTAGCACCGTGAATTGCTGCTTGAGGACCTTTTAATACTTCAATACGCTCAATTGAGTTCATTGAAACAAGAGGGGTTTGACTACCGCCTGAAAAAAAGTTCATATCCTTACCGTTGCTTAGCATAGATGGAACTTTGCCACGAATTAACAAAGTTTCCGACATTCCTCCACTAACAGGCTCAATTCCCGCCATATGTTTAATTGCTTTAAAGGCGTCTGTTGCAGAAGCTTTTGCCTTAATATCATCACTGGTGGTTATGCTCACATTAGCCGGAACTTCTTCAACCTTTATCGGCGTTTTAGTAGCAGTTACGGTAACCTTATCTAAGACTACTTTGACAGGTTTTGTGTCTGCTTCTGCAGCATTAACTTGCAAAACAGCAGCAGCGGTTAGAATAGAAAAAGCAAAGGCTTTTTCAAACGAATTCTTCATATAGTTCTCCTTTAATAAAAATATTTCAATAACAATAATCATTGATATTCAAACTATACTAAAAATTCCTTTAAAAATCATTAATATACTATTTAATCAAATACTCTCTAAATAGATTTTTGTATTTTAAAGCGATATGTGTTTAATTTAATTAGTTAAGTGCAAATAAGTATTTTCGAAGTAAATAAAAATTTAAAGAGCAAGATATAATCAAGCCTACTTGCCCTCTTGGAAAGCTCCGACAGATAAGATTTTATTCATTCTAGCGCTTAAAATTTGATCTATACTTTGATCTTCAAGCTTAGCAAGCTCATCTGTAAAATATGTCGCAAGTGCTTTTACTGCGCTTTCTTTATCTCTATGAGCACCATTAAGTGGCTCTTCTATAACGTCATCTATCAAATTTAGGCTCTTTAGATCATCTGCGGTTATCTTCATAGCCTTAGTTGCTTGCTCCTGCTTGCTTGGGTCATTCCAAAGTATCGCGGCACAACCTTCAGGAGAAATAACCGAAAATACCGAGTTTCTCATCATAGCAAGCTTATCAGCCACTCCTATCGCAAGCGCTCCGCCACTACCGCCTTCGCCTATTACAACCGCTATCATTGGAGTTTTTAAATTTGCAAATTCAAAGAGATTTCTAGCTATTGCCTCGCTCTGTCCGCGCTCTTCGGCGGCGATTCCAGGATACGCACCCGGAGTGTCTATAAGAAAAAGTATCGGCAAGCTAAATTTCTCGGCAAGTTTTGCTACGCGAAGCGCTTTTCTATAGCCTTCGGGATGAGGCATACCGAAATTTCTTTTTAGTTTATTTTTAGTACCACGACCCTTTTGCTCGCCTATAACAACTACTTTTTTAGAGCCGATATATCCGATATAACAAACTATCGCATGATCATCACGAAATGCCCTATCACCGTGAATTTCGTAATAATCAGTCATCATCCCGCGCACATAATCTATAGCATACGGGCGATCAGGGTGACGAGCGAGGCTTAGCCTTTGATACTCGTTTAAATTTTTGTAAATTTTAGCAGTCTCTTTTTCTAGATTTTTATTTAAAATTTCAACAGCATGCTCATCACCGCGAATTTTAGCATTCGCTATATCATCATCAATCTGCTTAATACTCTTTTCAAAATCTAAATAACTAGCCATTTTAGTCCAATTTTTTAAATACTACCGAACCGTTGGTTCCACCAAAGCCAAACGAGTTGCTCATGATAGCTTTAAGCTCGGCTTTTCTAGCAACATTTGGCACATAGTCCAAGTCGCACTCAGGATCTTTTGTTGTCTGATTTATGGTTGGAGGTATAATCCCGTCACGTAAAGCCATGATAGAGATTACCGCTTCTATGGCTCCTGCGGCTCCCAAGCAGTGTCCTGTTTGACCTTTTGTAGAACTAACCGGCGGACAATTGCTGCCAAATAGCTCTTTTAGCGCAGCAGTTTCATTTCTATCGTTCGTTGGAGTTGAAGTTCCATGAGCATTTATGTAGTCGATCTTAATATCGCCTGCCATTTTAAGAGCTTTTTTCATAGCATTTAGAGGTCCTTCAAGAGTCGGCGCCGTAATGTGATAAGCATCTCCGCTCTCTCCAAAGCCTACTATCTCAGCATAAATTTTAGCCCCTCTTGCCTTGGCGCTTTCAAATTCTTCAAGCACTAAAGCCCCACTTCCTTCACCCATAACAAAGCCGTCTCGTTCGGCATCAAAAGGACGAGAAGCTTTTTCCGGCTCATCGTTTCTGGTTGAAAGTGCCTTCATAGCGGCAAATCCGCCTACGCCGACACCGCATATTGTAGATTCTGCACCTACGACAAGCATCTTCTCGGCTTCGCCTATCATTATGGTCTTAGCCGCTTCACATATCGCATGTGTAGAAGCCGCGCAAGCCGTAACGCTTGAAATATTAGGTCCTCTAAGTCCATGCTCTATGGAAACTATACCGCCGAGCATATTTACTAGAGCAGAAGGGATAAAAAACGGAGATATTTTTTTAGGACCTTTTTCGAGCAGTATATTTGAGTTCTTCTCGATATTTGGCAACCCTCCGATACCTGCAGCCGAGCTTATGCCAAATTCGCTAGCGTCAAATTCGCCAAAATTTGCGTCAGTCATAGCTTCGCGAGCTGCTTTGATACCAAGTTGTATGAATCTATCGACTTTCTTCACCTCTTTACCGTCCATTACGGTCAAAGGATCAAAGTCGGTAATTTCAGCGGCGATTTGAACAGGATATTCAGAAACGTCAAAAAACGTTATCTTCTTTACTCCGCTCTTGCCCTCACAGATAGCTTTAAAAGAGCTCTCTTTATCAAGTCCAAGAGCATTTATCATACCGATTCCGGTGACTACAACTCTTCTCAATATATCTCCTTATTTTTATCTATAAAAAGAATTATTTATTTAGTTTTTCTATATAAGTTACAACGTCGTTTATGCTTATTAGCTTTTCAGCTTCGCTATCTGGAATTTCAACTTCAAATTTCTCTTCTAAAGCCATAACAAGCTCAACAACGTCAAGTGAATCAGCGCCTAGATCTTCGATAATCTTTGACTCAGGCTTAACAGCCTCAGGGCTTACGCTAAGTTGCTCAACAACAACATCTCTAACATCATCAAAAACTGCCATTTGGGGTCTCCTTATTAAAAAATGTTTCAGATTTTAATATATTTTTGCTTAAACTACATATAAAGTCCGCCGTTCACCTTAAGCACATCACCTGTAATATAACTTGCGTGATCGCTTAGCAAAAATGCGATAGTTTCGGCTACTTCGCTTGCACCTCCAAGACGTTTTAGCGGGATATTGTTTATATAGTTTTGCTTAATCTCTTCGCTTAAAACCTCCGTCATATCCGTTTGTATAAAGCCCGGCGTTACGCAGTTAAATCGCACGTTTCTGCTCGCTCCCTCTTTAGCAAGGCTCTTTGTCATAGCTATCATGCCGCCTTTACTTGCCGAATAATTAACTTGTCCCGCATTTCCCATCTCGCCTACTATGGAAGCTACGTTTACAACAGCTCCAAAGCGCTTTTTACTCATCACTTTTAAAGCCTCTCTTGAGCCGATAAATGCTGATGTCAAATTCGCATTTAGCACGTTTATAAACTCGTCCGTTTTCATTCTAAGCGCAAGTTTATCATTTGTGATTCCTGCGTTATTTACGAGGTAACTTAGCTCGCCGTCAGTATCAATGATTAAATTTATGCCTTTTATAAACTCATCTTCGTCTGTTGCGTCAAATTTTATCACTGCAGCCTGACCGCCGGCAGCTACGATCTCGGCTTGCAAAGCATCTGCGATCTCAGGCTTTGAGCGGTAGTTTATCCACACTTTTAAACCCATGTTTGCAAGCGTTTTTGCTATCTGCGCGCCTATGCCGCGGCTTGCACCGGTAATCAGAACATTTTTTCCACTAAATTTCATATATATCCTTAAAGTCAAAATTTTAATAATTCTACCTTAAAGAACTTGTTTTGGGCTTAATACCGTATTGGCTATTTGAAATATTTTCTAGACAAAATATCAAGCATTTTGCCGCCAGGTTTCAGGCTAATAGATGAGTGCTTGTGAGCCAAGATAACCGGTATTGAGCCGTTTTGATACATATCTGTTTCAAATTTTATAATCGTAGCAAGGATTGAGTCAAAATTTTTATAGTGAGATATCTTTGTTTTTTCATTATGAAAATCCTCTGTTTTGTTAGAAAATGGATATAAAACACAAACTACAAATTGTCTATGATCCGAGCTTTTAATGAAAAAATCCTGACCGTAATAAGTTTCTACTCCAAAATGTTTATCCTGGCTATCGTCTTTTTCGTTTATAAACTCATACCTATACATATCATCAATAGGAAAAATTACATTTTGAGCAAGTCTATTTTTTATATTTAAAAAATGTTCCACAATTCTACCCGTTTTAACAAGACCAATAATTATAGGCTCAGAATATCCGCTATCTACACACTTTCTTTGCATCTCATAATATGCCATCATTAGTGCTCTGTGATATTTCGCACCCTCTCCGTAGATCGCTAAAGGTCCATCTAAAATCACGGCTAATTCCGATAGAAATTTGATGTCATTGTTATAAATGTAATTTAAATAATGAAACAAAACCAAATGTTCTAATAAATTCATAACCCTAGAATAAGTCCCTTGATTCTCACCCGTGTTTGTAAATGGCTCGTGCACTCTTAAAACATCTGTTGCAAAAATTTTATTCTTACAATAAGGACAAATAACATATTCATCGTTAATTTCTATTTCAAATTTGTCATTTTTACCACAATTTCTATTTGGACATTTATCCAGTTTAAAAAATTTCCTACCATTTTTAAACTCTGCTTTTTCTATCCTTAAAGAGAGTTCAAATAGTGAATCTATTAATCTATAGTCGCCTAATTTATACTGCTCACTTTTAAAAATTTTTAAAAGTCTTTTCCTGAAACTTTCAAACGCAGAAGCATCACCTTTTTCTTGCACATAAGCACCCGGCAGTGCAAAAGAGAGGCAACTAATGTCATCTTGGAGTTTTGCTACTTGCTTAGGATCTATGTATCTATATTTATCGTTAGATGCGATACTATCGTATCTTTGCACATCTAAAAACACAAGTCCTATTTTGATATATCCTAGCTTTCTGCTTGGAAAATCCTTATCGGCTAAAACTTCATAACAAGATCCATCCAAAGAAAGCACAAATTTTGGCATTTTTGCATTTTTATAAGTCTGAAAATATGAAGTATAGTATTCGTTTTCTATCAAATCCTTGATATTTTCAACACTCGGTCTTGGAACATCAGGACAACTTTGTAAAAATTCAATAATGTCAGGGTTTTTCATGATATCAAAATGTGAAATTTTAGATGCAAATTCGCCGCTAAATGGCATTTTCTCTCCTGTCTGGATTTGGAGCCGGTATAAAATCCGCATGATATGGCAAATTTTGATACTCAAGTTTTAATTTATTTGGATCAAATAGCTTAATTTGTGTTGGTATGACATAGTTTGACGAAAGGGTTTTTATCCTTGCAAAACCGACATCTTGGGCCTTTTTAAGTGATGGTGCAAAGCTTTTAAAGTCATAATATTTTGACAAAGATTTTAACTCATCATCGTTGTTTAAGTGCGTTACAAATAAATTTTCGGTATTTGCCAAAATATTTGGATGCACTGATGACGGCTCTTGTGTGGCATAAACTAAAGCTATCCCAAATTTTGCCCCCTCTTTTGCAATTCTAGGCCAAGTTTGATCTAAATTACTGTTTTTACCTATTAAGTTATGAGCTTCTTCAACATAAAGTACACACTGCATTGCCGGTAAATTTTGATTGACTATATCGATATTTTTCTCAAGAATAAATTTTGCTATTTTCTCTGACATATTTGCCTTCACTGACTGCAAACCCACAGACAGATCCAAAATTACAACTCTGCCTTGTTGAAGATGGTTGAAAATATCCTCTTTTATATTTTTGTTTCCTTTTGGCGAGTGGTATGGTAAGGATTTTTGAAATAGAGACTTTGTGTTTATTGATCTTTCGCTATCGTTTTTGCCTACAATGATATTTAGCATAGCCTCCTCTGCACTATCAAGCCAATTTCTTTTACTAGATTTACTTTTTAGCTCTTTGTTAATCTTTTTTAGTCCAAGACTAACATCTCTTACCATAGCCAAAAAATCTTTCATGTCAAAAGGGTCAAGCCCCTTTGCAGGATCTCCGTATTTATCTTTCATAAACTCAACTTTTTGGTCTTGACTTTTAAGACAAGAAATTTCATTGATATCAAATTTGTCTTGACTTTGTAAGTATTCAAACAAAATAAGCCAAATTTCTTTACTGATTTCAAATCTGCACTTAAGCTCGCCTTGAAAACCAAAGCCCATATTGTGTAACATGCAGTGATAAATTGCCCGTTTTTTATGCCATCTTGTCTTTTCTGATGGCTCTTGCGGCTCATCGTTACTAAACTCTAAGCCAAGAAATTTTTGCATTGAGTCTGATAAATTATTTTGGCTCTGCTCTATATGACTTTTGATAATCTCAAATCCGTTTTCAAGTGAAGAATAAAAATCATCCCTTAAATCAAAAAATCCCTGCGTTTCAAGCCCTCTATATCTAACTGTATTATCAAAAAATACATCATTTATAGAAGATCCGTCGTCTTGTCCGTTTGCATTTGCATATTCGCCGTTCATATCAAAAATAAGCTGTCCTATTTTGATCTGAGCCTTTTTAGCCGCCATACAAACTGCAGATATTATCGTTTTAACTGTGTTTGACTTACCTGTTCTTGTCATACCAAAAACAGCCGTGCGTCTAGATAAGAAATCTACCGGGTGAATTCTAACTTCAACATCTGAGTCTTTATTAAGCTTTTGGAGTCTATTTGTAGATGTGTAGCGCAAATTTCCTATTAAAAACGGCTCAGGTGTGGTATGAAAACCCATTTTAAAAGCATCTTTTTTCATCTTTTGCTTTTTATAAGGATCTATGTAATTGACAATACCTTGCAAAACATCTTGCATTGGCTTATAGACTTTTATGCCTGCCATTGACTGATAATCCTCTATATCAGCCCCAAACATCCATTTGCCATCCTCCATATAAAAAGAACCGATAATCTCACACTCAAGCCCTCCAAACTGAAGCCAAGAGCGCGTTATAGGCTCAATATTATCATGCTCATCATCTGAGTAAATTTCAGGCTTTGACTGATAATACTCTATTATCGTTTTTATCTTATCAATATCTCCAGGAATTTCACAAGAGCCTATCATCCTAAATAAAAATACAATTTTTTCCTGCTCTTTTGCATTTGAAAAATCATTTGGATTAAAGCTAGCACCCAAAAGAAAGCTATTAATCGGAATTCCACAAACTCTCTCTTTATAAGCATCATTTGTAAGCACCAATGCATATTTATAATCAAGCTTAAAAACATCGCCTATAAAATTTCTTTGCGGATCTTTTATCATCCTAGCCAAAGTATTTCTTTTATCAATTTGCTCTTTAACGCCCATTTAAAATCCTTTTATTAAATTTGGCTTATCAATCATTTTTAGATTTTTAAATATCATTAGCTCACTACCAATGCTTTTTTGCTTCAAACTAGCTGAATATCTTAAATTGAAATCAAATTTCTCAAACTCTGCATACAACTCTCTTATCTCATCGCAATTATCGTAAGTTAGAAGCAAAGGCAGATTTATATCTTTTAAAATTTGTGAAAGCTTTATGTGGTCGCCGTGCTGATAGAAATTTCTATAAAGCTCAGGTCCTTTTTTATAATAAGGTGGATCAAGATAGAGTAGTGATTTTTGACTTAATCTTTTAGTAATTAGCCTTATAAATTCAAGTGCATCCAAATTAAAAATTTCAATACTAGACTTTTTGTCTGCAATTTGTATGATTTTTTGAATTAAATATTTTTTATTAAATCTGCAATCAATCGTGTATTTACTACCTTGTTTCATGCCGCCAATTGGCCCGCCGTTTATGATCCCTGAAACATTTGTGCGATTTAGAAAAAACGCAGCAAAACCAAGCTCTAAATTTGAGTAATATTGTTGATTTTTAATTATATCTTTTTGGACTTGCCACTCTTTTAAATTTACCTGAGTATTATTGATTTTAGCGATAAAATCATCTGTGTCGTTTAATATACAATCCCAAATTGCATATATAGTTCTATCAAAATCATTTATAAAAATTCTATCTACGAGACCATTTAAAATTAGCCCAAAGGCAAGTCCAGCTCCACCAGCATAAGATTCTACGTAATTACCGCCTATTAGATTATTTTGTCTTAGTAAATTACTAATCCAACCAAGCAAAACACCCTTCCCGCCAGGATATCTTAATGGTGAAGATGTTCTCATAAAAAACCGATGTCCTAAAAAAGCGGCTCATCCATCTCAGCCGGCTTTTCAAGCCCCATTAGCTTAAGAACGCTTGCTGCGATATTGTTTAGCCCACCGGTTTTTACTTCTTTCACTCCATCACCCAGCACGAAGCAAAACACATCGTAAGTCGTGTGGTTTGTGAGCATTCCGCTTTTATCTCGCATCTCTTCGCAGTTACCGTGATCGCTCGTAATTATCATCGCATAGTCCTTTTCCTTTACCTTAGCAATAATCTTACCAAGCGCGCTATCTACAGCCTCTACAGCTTTTACACCTGCATTAAAATCGCCGGTGTGTCCTACCATATCGCCGTTTGCGAAATTTACTACGATAAAATCCTGCCCATCATCAATCGCTTTTAAAACCGCGTTGCACACACCCTCAGCGCTCATTTCGGGCTTTTCGTCATAAGTTTTAACTTTTGGGCTTGGAATTAAAATTCTAGTTTCGTTTTCAAGCAGTTCCTCAACTCCGCCGTTAAAGAAAAAAGTTACATGAGCGTATTTCTCCGTCTCTGCCGTGTGAAGCTGGCGAAGTCCCGCACGAGATATAACCTCTGCTAAAGTATTTGTTATCTTGTCGTTTTCAAACAAAACAGGAAAGCTAAAATTTGCGTCGTATTCGGTCATTGTGACTAAATTTTGCACTACAAAAGGACGCTTAAATTCGCTAAATTCACTCACGCCAAATGCCGCTACTATCTGCCTCATCCTATCGTTTCTAAAATTTATAAATATAACTCCGTCATCTTTGCCGATCCCTTTAAAGCCGTTAAAACTAGCAGGCTTTATAAACTCATCCAAAACACCATCATCATAGCTCTTTTGAATATATTCGCTTGGTTTTAAGCTCTGTAAATTTGCACCTTCAATCATCGCCTTATAAGCTTCATGCACCCTATCCCAGCGCTTATCCCTATCCATCGCGTAAAATCTACCGCAAATCGTAGCCATGTTAAATTTCTCTTCAAGCTGCTTCACAAATTCAGCCGCACTCGTAGGCGCTACGTCCCTACCGTCGGTTATAGCGTGAGCATAGACACTGCAACCGTTATTTATAGCAAGTTTGCACATATCGTCAAAATGCTCAAGATGAGAGTGCACGCCTCCATCGCTATAAAGCCCGATTATATGGATATTTTTACACTTTGTAAAAAGCTCTTTTAGTTTTGCGTTTTGAGAAATTGAGCCGTCTTTAAACCCAAGCGAAATTTTTACCAAATTTTGATACAAAACCCGCCCGCTTCCTATGCACATATGCCCTACTTCGCTATTTCCCATTTGCCCCTCAGGCAAGCCTACCGCAAGACCTGAAGTCTTGATAAGCGAATTTGGCACATTTTTAAATAGCCAATCATAAGTCGGCTTTTTCGCCGCTGCAAATGCGTTAAATTCTGAGTTTGGATTAAATCCTATGCCGTCTGTTATCACTAAAATAGTTTTTTGTTTCATATTTCATTCTTTAAATTTAGATAAATTTTAAGAGCATTATACTAAAATTACTCTTTTTAAAAATAAAGGCTCACATGTTTTATTATCTTTATGAAATCCTAAATTTTAACATCTTTCAATACATCACGGTTCGCGCAGGCATAGCGTTTTTCATATCTTTTGCACTTACCGTTTATCTTATGCCTAAATTTATCGCTTGGGCAAGGGCTAAAAACGCCAGTCAGCCGATTTACGAGCTTGCTCCAAAAACACACCAAAAAAAAGAAAAAACCCCGACCATGGGAGGCATAGTCTTTATGGTAACGGCGATACTGGCAACTATCATCTGCGCCAGACTTGACAATAGCTTCGTTATAGCCTCTTTGCTCTGTCTTGCGGGTTTTACGGCGATCGGGTTTAAAGACGACATATCAAAAATTCTAGGCGCAAACAACCACGCGGGACTAAGCCCTAAAGCCAAGCTTTTAGCTCAAATTTTAGTATCTTTTGCGGTTTCAACCGTGCTTTATCTTAGCGGCGATATAGGAACTGAATTTTATGTGCCGTTTTATAAATTCCCGCTACTGGATCTTAAAATTTTTGCTATAGTCTTTTGGACGCTAGTTATAGTTGCGGCCTCAAACGCGGTAAATTTAACAGACGGGCTTGACGGGCTTGCAGCCGTTCCCGCCATGCTTTCGCTTGTCACGTTAGGAATTTTTGCCTATATCTGCGGACATGCGCTATTTAGCTCTTATTTACTACTTCCAAAGATCATCGGCGTGGGTGAAACTATCATCATCGCTTCGGCTCTAATCGGCTCTTTGATGGGGTTTTTGTGGTTTAACTGCCATCCCGCACAAGTTTTCATGGGTGATAGTGGAAGCCTAAGTCTTGGCGGATATATCGGACTTATGGGCGTTATGACTAAAAATGAAATTTTGCTTATCATTATAGGATTTATCTTTGTGATCGAGACTTTAAGCGTCATTTTGCAAGTAGGAAGCTTTAAAATTTTTAAAAAGCGAATTTTCTTAATGGCACCTATCCATCATCATTTTGAGATTAAAGGCTGGGTTGAAAACAAAATCATTGTTAGGTTTTGGATTATTGCGCTTTTAGCAAATCTAATCGCCCTAACGGCGCTAAAGATAAGATAATGAAAAGAAGTTTGTTCGGTTACGGCGGCACGACCAAGGCTATTGCCAAAAACTGCCAAGATGAAGGAATTTGGGATGTATATGATGACAAATTTAGCCAAATTTCAAAGGATGAATTTGGAAATAATCTTTTGCCGATAAGTGAATTTAATCCAGATAAAAGCGAACTTGAGATCCCAAGCCCCGGCTTTCCTCCGTATCATGAGCTGATTAAAAAATCGCAAAATTTGATAAGTGAATATGATTTTTTCGCATCCAAAATGCCTTTTAGCGTCTGGATAAGCGGCACAAACGGCAAGACAACGACGACTAAGATGATGCAGCACCTGCTTGAAGACAAAGGCTCGGTAATGGGCGGAAACGTAGGCACTCCGCTAGCCGAGCTAGGTACTAAAGCTAAAATTTGGATACTAGAGACGAGCTCCTTCACGCTTCACTACACAAACCTTGCAAAGCCTGATATATACGTGCTTTTGCCCATAACGCCCGATCATCTAACTTGGCACGGCGATATGAGCTCTTATGAAGCCGCCAAGCTTAAGCCGCTTAGCATGATGAGAGAAAACTCGGTTGCGATATTGCCTGAAATTTACGCTAATACTCCGACTCTTGCAAAAATAATAAGCTACAAAAACGAAGATGATTTAGCTAAATTTTGCGGAGTTGCCACAAATGAGATAAATTTCAAAGTGCCGTTTTTAATGGACGCTCTTTTGGCACTAACAGTACAAAAAATAATCTTTGATAGGTGCGACACAAATTTACTAAACAAATTTGTGATAGAGAGCAATAAACTTGAAGAATTTAAGGACAAATTCGGGCGAATTTGGGTAAATGACACAAAAGCTACCAATATCGACGCGACCATTCAAGCTCTAAAGCGGTATGAGGATAAATTCCTGCACCTAA
Source organism: Campylobacter sp. RM16189 (assembly GCF_012978815.1). Lineage (NCBI taxonomy): Bacteria > Pseudomonadati > Campylobacterota > Epsilonproteobacteria > Campylobacterales > Campylobacteraceae > Campylobacter > Campylobacter sp. RM16189. The sequence goes on from NZ_LIWR01000004.1 coordinate 198,383, forward strand.
TCTTAGGCGGAGATGATAAGGGTGTTGATATGACGCAGCTTTTTGAGGCTATAAATAGCGCAAATACTAAAATTTACGCTATCGGCTCAAATAGCGATAAGATTATGAAGCTAGCTGAGAAATTTCAAATTCCAGCTCTAAAATGCGAATTTTTAGATGTAGCCGTAACGCAAATAGATAAAAATTTAAAAAAACCGACTAAGAAAGCGAATTCAAAAGAAGCTCGAATTTTAGACGAGATAGCTCTTCTAAGTCCTGCTGCTGCAAGCCTTGATCAGTTTAATAGCTACGCCGAGCGAGGAGATAAATTTAAAGAATTTGTTGCAAATTTATAAATTTAATTTTGTTTTTAACCTAATTTTAAAATTTAAAAGTGTATAATCACATTTCTTTTTTAGGTGGTTGGATAGCTCAGTCGGTAGAGCAGCAGACTGAAAATCTGCGTGTCGGCAGTTCGATTCTGCCTCTAACCACCATTTCTTTTAAAATCCTTATTTTATCGGTATTTTTAAGCTTTAAGGTTTGTCTAGATACCATCTTAGGTGCCATATATAAAATTGAATTAAAATTAAATTTTTTACTTTTGTTTTGAATTATTTTATAGTTTTTCTAAAATTTAGTAAAATTTTCAAACAAAATCTAACTACCAAAATATTGGCATTTAAAAATAAACAAAATTAAACAAACCAGCCTTTCACTATACCAAAAATTTAAAAAGCTGAATTCAAATTTACATTGAAATATCCTGCACATCTAAAAGCAAAATTAATATTTGGCTAATACTTACTTAGCAAGCTCAGACGAGCTTGCTGTAAGGTCTTGTGCCAGACAGGCTAAAAGCAGGCAAAGTTTGATTAATATTTATCAAAAACTACACCTGCTTTTATTGCAACAAAAAATAAATAAAATATTAACATATTAGCTAGTGCGAGATTTATTTTTGTTGCAAATAGCTATGTTTTTCACAACATAGCTAAAAATATTAATTTGTTATAAAACAATCATTTTTGTGCAGAACAGTAACAAAATTTTCTTATTTAATAAAAAATTAGACAAATACTTAAAATTTTTTTCATCTCATGTGTATATCCAACAGAGGAGTAAAAATGAGAGTTGATAAAATAAAAAGTATAGATGAAGCTTTGGTATTATGCAAAAAAACAAAGGACTTTAGACTTTCAGTTAAGAAATTTAGTAACGACAAAGATATTTTAAAACTTTATACTCTGTGGCTTGATAATTCAAAATGCGTTCTTGATTGCTTAAATATTATTAGCCATTTATCTGTTTTTGATACTGATTTTATATGCGAAATTTTTAATAAAGTCCAAACTTTTGAAAACGCAAATGACTACAAGATAATGATTTGTTGCTATTTGTCAAGATTTGCTAGCTTGGATGAGCGACTTTTAAGGCTTTATTTTTACTGGCTTGACTCATTAGGCAGTATAGGTAAACAGTATATTTTATTAGCTATCCACTTTGTTGATGATATAAAGCTAAGGTATGAGCTTATTGATATTTGGCTTTTTAAAGCAAATATTTCATACGTCTTAAAGATAATAGACAGATGCTGTTGGTTTAAATTTGGATCAAAAAGCTTTTATAAAAAAGCCCTTTTAACAGCATTGAGAGAGGCAAATACACCAAATGACTTTGCTAAAATCAAGCAGCGAATAGAAAACTTGAATAAAAAAATGGGCTTTAAATTTTCAAAAATATATAAAATTTGCTCTCAAAAATCTATAAATGCAGATAAGCTAGTATATGAGAACTATACCTTGTATTATGGACTTAACCATAGTAGGGTCTATGCTCATTTTTGGGATTTTGTATATTTGTTACACCGGTAATGGCCTTAGTAAATCCCGAAGCCTCGTTAAGCCTGCCTAAAAGAGCTTGAACGCTATTGCCTAATACGGTCATGCTTTGACCGATGGTTATTGGCATTTTTCCGAATTCTTTTTCTATAAGATCTTTTTGTTTGTATAAAGCGAAAAATACCGTTTCAGTAGTAAGCTTGTTTTCTTCGGCCAGCTTTCTAAGCTGTCCTATGCTTACGTTCATGCCATCCGCTATCGCTTGAGCTAGGCGCGGAGTTTGTTCCATTACGGAAGCCAGCTCTTGTCCGCGCAATGAGTTTGCGGCTAGACCTTGAGACGATTGAATAAGGGCTGCGTTTGCGCTTTGCGCACTTGCTCCGCTTATAACTAGAGATTTGCTTACCGCCTGAGTTACCTCTATCATCTGCTTAGATGATATTGCGCTATTTTTTAGATTATTTGCAAATCTTGTATGCAAATCCGTTGTTTCGGTAAAACTTACGCGTGCACTATTTGCTACGTTTAAAATTTGCGCGCTTAGAGCCTTTAGTTCGTTGCTGTTTTTTGTCACAAGACTTAATCTACCGGTAGCGTTTGTCAGCGCGTCCATAGAGGCTATACTTTTACTAAAAGCATCACTTAATCCATTTATAGCAAATCCCACTGCTGCAAATTTACCTAAAGTGCTTCTAAGAGCATTTGCATAAGTATCGACATTATTGATACTATTTCCTAGCTTATTAACTTCGCTTCTAACCAGAGTTACGTTTCTGGTATTTCCGTCTATGGTTATCTTTATTTTTATATCATTAGACACAGACATTATTTACTCTTCGTTTGAATTTTTGTATAATCAAATAAAAATAAAGGAGCGAAGATGAATTTACTTGACTTTCTATATAAAATAGTCATAATCTGCTCTATTTGCATTTTTGCTTTTGCAGTAATTGTCATAGCTTCTTTTACTCCGCAATTAGCCGTCTTTTTGGCTACAATAGCCTTTATTATAGTTGCGCCTATAGCTTTTGGTCTTATTAAGGTTGCTTGTTTTAAATAGCTAAATAGGTTCAAGATGCTATTTATAGTTAAGAATTTTCTACTTGGCTTTTGGTGGTTTTTTCTAGCAGTCGTCATGGTTGCCGGTGTTTTTGAAATAGCAACTTCAGACAAGGATAAAATCTTAGCGTTTATAGTTGCCACAATAGCTGTAGGGATAGCACAAATCATTGACAATGCCCGCGCAAAAAGCAAAGCTTCCTTGTAATTTTTCATCTAATCCCTTTATTTATTATCGCTATAAAGCTTTTTGAAATTTCAATCATCCATATAAAATCTATTTTAAACCGTTTGCAAAAAGCCTTTAAAATCAAGCTATCGCACTCTATATATCCGCCGCTATATCCCTGCTTGGCTACACAAGCCATGTTCTGACCACGAAACATAAGCGTTTCATAGTAATCAAGCCCGAACTCCGTCGGGCTCATTCTGGCTTCTACGCAGGCAAGCAGGCGATCTACTTTTTTACAGTAGGCTTTTTACTTTATGTTTTAGCTCATTTGCTTCATCTAAAAGATCTAAAATTACAGTTTTCATTCTTATTCCTTTATATAAAATTTTAATTAAATTTTTGAGGTTTTGTCAAACGCCTATTTAATTTATCCATAAAACTTTAAAGTAATTTCAAGTGCCATCTCATCATCTTTAAAATATCATGCACAAGCCTTACAACACCTATAATTATTACACTATTACTTGCTGTTGATCTCAAATCAAATCCGCCATCCTCTTTTGGCATTTATATTCAAACACGATATACTCCTAGTTTTAAATTATCAATACAAAAACCCAAACAACCACAATGGGATTTTCTTTCCAACTCCTACTTCTATATCATCAGCTGCTATATATGAATTTTGTACATCCTTATTTTGATCAAAGCTCTTTTTAGCACCGCCCACTTCAAAAGTAAACTCACCCACCATAAAGTCCCCAGCTTTTCCTGAGTAAATTTCAGTGATATTTCCAAGCTGATTAGCAAAGAATGTCTCTCTGACATTTCCCGTATCAGGGTTGTTTAGGTACATTAAATTTGTATTTTCAAGGTAAATTTTATCCGCCTTATCCATATTTTTTATAGCTAGCTCATTTTTCATTAGAAGCCTAATAAGCCCGGCACTATCAAGCATAGCAAGATACTCTTTTAACGTTCTATCGTCTCTTATATCCACAAGCGATTTTAGGCGCGAGTAGTTTGGTTGATACGGGACATTTACGCCTATGGCATGAGTTAGGATTTTTAGTTTTCTTGCTGTGTTACCATTTAGATTTGGATATATACTTAAAAGATCGCTATCTATAGTGGCTTCGATGCCTTGCTTTAGAGTCTGATAAAAGGCCGTATCGTTTGGCATATCATTATAGTACGGATAATAGCCTACTTTTAGATACTCCCTAAAAAGTTTGATGATGACTAGATCTTTTTGTTTTAAAACGCTTATGATATTGACAGCAATATTTTCATGATTTACAAGCAAATTTTTAAAATCCAAAGCATCCAAATCTATATTATATTTTAGTCCGATATACTCTCTTAAGCTCATTCCGCTCATTTTATATATAATCGCTCTTCTGCTTAGGTCATGAGAGCTTTTTAATACTTCAAGAGCAGACGAACCTGTAGCTACTATGTTTAGCTCTTTGAAGTTATCATAGGCAAATTTTAAGACAGCCGATATATCTTTACTTTTATAAATTTCATCTAGATATAGATACTTACCGCCATTTAGCACAAACTCTCTTATAATAGATGTTATATCGTTTGATATCTCTATATCGTCCAAACTTAGATAAAGGCTATCTTTGTTTTTGCTTGCAAGTTGAGCCAATGTAGTTGTTTTGCCTATGCCTCTTTGCCCTAAGATAATAGTAAGCCTATGAGAAAAATCCTTAGAGTCTATAAAATATCTTTTGAACTTATAGTTGTTTAATCTTATAAGATCATTGCTCTTTAAAAAAGTTGATCCAACATAACTTATTCCCTTAATATGTAATAAAATACAAATAAAGTTATTTTTAAATATAAAAATCATTTTATTTATATGACTATATATTTATATACTTTTCAAAAAACTTCTTAAAAGAATATCAATACATTTTATAGTTGTCAATGATTATAAACAGCTACAATCAAATTATATGCTTTAAAACGTATGTTTTGTATACAGCGTATATCTATAGTAAGCAAATTAAGGATTTGAAATTAAAAGTAAGTAAGCATTAGTTTTTTCAAATGCTAAAACAAAGCATTGAAATTTAGCAAAAATACTAAATATTACTCGCTCTATTTGTAAAGTGTTAGATATATACTGCAAAATCAAAACAAATGACTGATTTTAATTAGTATTTTCAGACGGTGTGATATTTCTACGTAATATTTAATTACACTTTTTAAAATCGAAAATCTCACAATCAACACTTTATTTTAATAGATTCTTTAAAGAATATAAACATACGGATACAAAATCTACGTGTCGAAATAAAGCACAATAATTGCGACATATGGACAAGTGCTTTGGATTAAAAGAGCTGCCAAACGCACACAGACCAAGCCAATCAGTGAAATATTAGAAAGTCATGATGTAGAATTTAAAAATCAAACTAAAATAGTAAAAACCTACCTGATTTATAGTGCCATAAACACTCCGATCCTATAAGCCTGAAGTGTTTATGAAACTCTCTTATTGTCCTCACAATAAGACTAAAACAACCATCTCTCTTGTATGCTTTAACAAGAGAGATGGAATAATTATCCGTTATTAGCCGTTAGTCAAACCTTTAGTGTCTATATCGTTATCTATAATTATAGATACTGTATTTGTATTGTTGGTGTATGTAGTGTTTCCATCAATAGTAGCTCCGGTACTCCATTTACCACCATCAGAATCTTTTACCGAGTCATCACTGCCACCTTTTATAGTAAGTGTTTCACTGCTATTGTTCTTATTTATATCTAATACATCTTGTGCGGTTATATTTAGCTTTGCGCCATCCACTTCTGACAGATCAATGGATTTGATATTTTTATCTACCTTAGATATGTTTGATAGATCTATTGTTTTACTACTATCTATATCGTTTATAATTAAATTTCCGGATTTATTAGTAACGACAGTATCTCCACCTGCTATACCGGTTGAAGATGCTTTATCATCTTTTATGATAACGTCTTTCCCGCCAGCTCCATCTAATAGCCTTGCGCTAGTACCTTCTCCTGTTAATGATATAATATCATCACCTTTACCGCCAAAGAGATTTCCTTCTATTTTAGCACTATCCGATACTTTGATAATGTCATTTCCATCTTCTGCATCTACACCGCTTACTACAGAAGTACCTGATCCTTGAATGGTTACTGTATCATCTCCTCCTCCACTCTTTATGGCTGAAGATATTTTAGCTCCGCTTAAAGTAGATATAATATCATCTCCACCTTTAGTATTTATATTATCTATCGTGGAGTTGGTTACGGTCACTTTATCTACGCCCGTAGCTGAGCCTAGTATATCGCCTTTTACGGTAGAATTTGTAACATTAATTATTTGATCGACTTTATCTCCATGTATATTGGTATGTATATTTCCTTGTATAGTAGCTCCATCCGTTACATTTAGCTCCATTCTACCCGCCGTTCGAACTCCTCTGTCGTTTTGAGCTAAATTTAAATTCGTTCCTATTATAGTATTTGCGCCTGAGATGTTGATTGCTTCAGGTGTTCCGCCGTCCACGCCACCGGTGCTTACTCTTGCTCCTACATCGGCTCCATCTTTTACGGTAACGGCATCTTTGCCGTCTTGACCG
>NZ_LIWR01000005.1 GCF_012978815.1 Campylobacter sp. RM16189
CTTTAACGTTGCTAGGTTTTTCTTTTATACACTCTATTATCTTTTTACTAAGCTCTCCACGAGAAAAACGTCTATTATCAGTAATGTTTTTAGTTTTTATATCGTTTATATTATAGTTTGGATCAAATATCATAATGGCTTTGCTTATAGTAGATAGTTCATCTTGTAACTCAGTTATCATCTCTTGATAATGTTTTATCTGTCCTTGAATTTCAGAGTGTTTAGATACAAGAGCTGATATTACGTGAGTTTCTACTCGCTTCGCTCCTAGCTTTTCAAGAACCGCCATAACAAATCCTTTTAAAGTAAAAGTTTTTATAGCTTAAAAAGAAATATCTATTATTTAGAATCTTAGCCTCTTTTATGATGAAAGTCTTGTGCATTTGCTACATAATAGCGGAAATCTTCATGGATAGGATTGATTTTTGGGTTATTGTTTGGTTTTATGGGCGTAGATAGATTCTATAAAGGTAACATGGGGCTAGGAGTGCTTAAGCTTTCCCTATTTATTCTCATGTGGATAATTTACTTCGGTATTGGGCAAGGACATCTTGATGTGGAATATCAGGTCTTCTCGATTATACTATATTTTATAATATTTTTATGGGGCATTATTGATTTATTTTTAGTATTTATTGGCATAAAACGTGATAATTTAGTAAAAATTAAGGAATTTTTAACATTTAATGATGTGAAAAATTCTTCGTCTTTTTCTTTTGAATCAAAAGAGCAACTGGATGTTCAGCCTATTAAAGCAAAAACAACAAAAGAGGGTTAAATAAAAACTACTATCTGTTGATTGTTGGCTTATATGTATTTTAAAAACACCGATAGTATAAAACTGCTTGACTCTGATCTTAGCATAGATGAGTTGAAAGCTCAGTGGGCTAAACTTGCCTTGCAAGAGAGATTTAATGTAGTGTTATCTGATGAAGATGCTAAAAATTCTATAGAGATATTAAAAAGCTTCAACGCGAACTAAGAGAGCTATATGAATTTATAAAGCGTGAATTCGATAACGGAAAAAGCATATTTGGCATCTTGCAAGCCGTTGCAAAAAGCAGAAAGGATATGCTGTTATAAACACTTACTCCAAAGGAATATTTTTTGCTTAAACCTTTTTAAGCTAATTAGAAAGGTTTAAGCTATGATATATTCAAATTTAAATCACTCCTATCAAAATTTAATTATTCAAAAGACAGGTAAACTACATTAAAAAACAAAGCAGAAGTTTTTATAAATAAAATCTTAAATTTAAAGGTTTACGGTGTTTGATGCTGTTTTGTGCATTTGCCACATAATAGCGGTAAAAATCATTTTGAAGTTTAAACTTTGTACCATTCCCTCTACTGTATAAACCTACATACCATTATATATACATATACATAACTATTAATACTATTATAAATATGTTTATATAATTAAACGCAGCATTCTATACACAATTATTCATTTCATTACACATCTATTCATATATCTATATGCACCATTCTATATATAATTGTTTATGCCAACACATATATAACCAAATACTTATATCAACATAAGTCTAACCTCATTTTATCCCGGCTCAAGCGAGGGAGTACCCCCGCTAGGCCTTTGACAGCGTAAGCATAGTTTAAGCGTTTTTGGAGCACTTGTTTTCGCACAAAGCGAAACGCACAAAGCGAAACACACTACCACTTGTCCCGAGGGACAAGCTGTGTGGCCTGCCGGCGGCCGCTATAATTAGTTGTGGAGGTATATCATGATTATCACTGTTTCTGTAAGATCAGAGAGGCTCACTTCACAAGCAGCAAAAAATCGTATGAGGCATAATTTTAGAGAACCGGTATCCACTCAGAGAGTAAAATATCTAAAGACGAGAGAGCCTGATATTAACAAATTCTATCACTTAAACGTAAGCCAAAATAAAGCTTATCATAGGGATTACCCTTTTCCGAATTTTGGTAAGAATTTTTCTGACGGACTTATCGACGATAAAGTGAATATTATTAAAGAAAGCTATGAGAGTCAAACCGATTCAAAAGGCCGTAAAAAGACCCTAAGAAAGAACTCCACTCTTTTTGAAGAGCATATCATCACATTTGGAATTCAAAGAGAGGATATGGATCGAAACCTTACTCAAGAGGAAATCAACTACATAAATTCAAAAGACTACGAGGCCGAAGTAGAGAAATTTATTGTGATGTTATCAAGCAAATACGGCAATAACGATTTTTGGATAGCTTGTCACCGGGATGAGAATATAGTCCACTACCAGATAATATCAACTAGATATGATTTCAAAAAAAAAGACCATTCCTAGGCTAAAATCAAAGATAGAAGTAGCCCAATATGGTACAGATCTCCAAGATATGGCTGCAGAAGCCTTTAGGGGCAAGGCAGTCAGAGGCGTAAAAGGCTCAACTAGGCCACACATAAAACACCAAAAATTTAGAGAGGTAGCTGAGCTTCAGAAACAAAAAGAAGAGCTTGAGAGAGCCAACAAAGAGCTAATAGATAAAATATATCAGCTTGAAAGAAAAGAGCGCTCTATGGCTCCAAAAATGAGAGATACGGGCATAGAATCTCTCAAGAGAAAGCAAACTCCCTCAAACAATCCCACAATGGGCTTCTAGGCTCGCAAGCAAGCTTGCTCAACTAGGCATCTATGGGGTTTTCACCCCATACCCCGGCGACAGAAAGAAACCTACAAAATCAAGCTTCTCCACACAAAATATGACTCCAACCATCAAGAATGGCCTTTTATCTCTCTCTACACAAAAAAGAGCAAAAGGATATACGCATACCCCCAATCAAAGCCTGAGCTCACAAGGCAAGAGAAATATATCGGAGTTTTTTTCGTTTTCCTCGTCCGGGCAAGTTGTGCTCTCGATAAAAATGTCAAGGGTAGCCGCAAGGCTATCCACGAGCTTTTTGTCAAAAAAGCGACGCCCTTGATGTTTTTTGAGAGAGTGCTACGATGTCCCGGCAGGGAAACGGGGGAAAGTTCGATATTTAGCCTGCGGGCGAGCCCCTGCTACTTTGGCCCGCTTGCGGGGCAATAGTACCAGCGGGGGAGCAACGACATCGCCAAAGGCGATGAGTGTAGCGGCGGTCTCTTGCTTGGGAGCGATAGAGTCTCTTGGCCCTTGAAGGTCCCTAATATATAGAACAAAGAGTGGCCATGTCTTGAAGTTAAGATTTATTATAACTACTATGACTAAAGAACACTGTCACTATCTGTGGTTTTTATATCGTTATTTTTGATTATCCATGTCTTAATTTTGCTTCACAAAATGAGTTTTTTAATACTCTTGTTTTCAGGCTTTTAGCTCCTTTTTAGATATCTTTATTATAAAACAGCTAAATTTTTCAAAGCTTATGGGTTATTTTAAAATATTTTGTTTGATGATTTCTTGAGCGTCCAGTGCTAAAAGACATCTAACTCTTTTTAGTTTCTGTTTATTACTTTCTTATTTTTATCTCCTATATAATTTTTGAAAAGTCATATAAGGAGATTAAATATTGATCCCACCAATTGCATAGCGCATATAGCATATCTTGAATTTCATGATCGTCGTATCTAAGTTCGAGATATGCAGCTTCTACATCCGTCATTGCAGGAATATGATACAAGTACATTTCGATAATATAATTTGGAATTCGATGCTCCATTTGTTTTTTCATAGCAAAAGTTTTAAAGGTTCCTCTTAGTCCGTGTTTTGTGATACCTGATATTTTTGTTAGAAAATAGTTAATCTGCTGATCTGCAATTCCTGAAAATATATATATGCCTTCATGTTTTTGAAGTCTTTTTAATTCTTTGAGAATTTTTAACATTGTTTTAGAGATGGGTAAAATAAAGTTTTGTCTTGAATTTTCAGTTCGCTTCTCTCCCTTCATTCTATTTTTAGGTATATAAATGTGACTATCGTCAAAATTTATATCTGACCATTTAAGATTAAATAGATTCATCGATCTCAAAGCAGTCTCAAGCGCAAAAAATATAAGTATCTTTTTTCTAATGTTGATTTTTGAATTTGCTACAGATTTTAAAAAATTTTCAAGATCAACTTGATTTATAATCTTTTGATGATGTCTTGAGTTTCTTCTGGATGGAGTTTCGTAGTGTTTTGAAAAGTTAAAATTTTCTAAAATATTTTCTTTGATATATCCTTGCTTTTTGGCGAATAGAAAAATATTTTGTAGTATGTAAAAGAGTTTAACATTTGCGGCAGGATATTTCTCAGGTTCATTGAAAATATCAAATTTTAGCTCATTTAATTCAATATCATCGATTGGTTTTAATGCTATTTCTAAGGGTAGTATATGTTTAGATACCCTTATTTGATAACTTCGTAAAGTGCCGGCTTTGAATTTTAGAATATCTTGAGCATACACAAGAAATTTTTTATAAGCTTCTTGTAAAGTAATCACTTGCTTTATTATATATCCCGTTTCTTCTAGCTGATTTAAAATTTCTATTCCTTTTCTATATGCTGTTTCAAACTTCATATAAGGATATTCACCTATTTTCATATAGCGTACTTTTTCATTTTCGTACCTGTATAGCCTTATCGTCTTCTTCTGCTTTGGAGAAATTTCTAGCTTGAATCTGTCGTATCCGGGTATTGGTAGACGCAGAATTATATTTTTCTTGTTGTTTTGTTTTTCGATCCATTGATCGATCTCTTGAAATTTTTTCATTTTTCACCTCTTGTAATTTTTGAATTACATCTAATTATAGTGATTCTGAAAATATCAAAAAATGACACAAAAAATTAAAAAATTTATATAGTTTTTTAAAATACATATATAATGGTTTATTATCATTTCTATTAAGCTATGCTTAAGCTAAAAAGAAGATAATAGCGATAATATCGGCATTTGTAAAAAACCAAACTATTGAATTGTAAAGGATTATAAAAGAGTATATGGTGCCCGAGGTCGGACTCGAACCGACACAAGGTTGCCCTTACCAGATTTTGAGTCTGGCGCGTCTACCAGTTTCACCACTCGGGCCAAAAATCGTAATTTTATCAAAAATATATAAAGAATAAATTAAAAAATAAATATTTTAAGAATAAAAAATGGAAGTCTTTAAAGACTTCCATAAAAGAAATTATTTCTTTTTGCCTTTTTTGTTTGTAGTAGCAACAACTGCTTCTTTCAGCTTTTTGCCAACTTTAAATTTGACCGCTTTACTAGCAGGTACATCAATAACTTTCTTAGTTCCTGGAACTCTAGCTTTTCTTGCAGCTCTATCAGCTGTGCTAAAAGTACCAAAACCTATGAAGCTAACGCTACCGCCAGCAGTAAGAGCTTCTTTGATTGTCTCTAGAGCGGCATCAACAGCTTTTAGAGAATCTTTTTTTGAAAGACCAGCCTTTTCGGCGACAGCTTGAATAAATTCAGCTTTTTTCATAGAACCATCCTTTTAAGAAGTGATATATAGGCATTTTACAACGTTTTTTGAAAAAAAACAATAGTTTTGAAACCTAAATTTCATTAAAAAATGTAGTTTTTTATAAAAAAAGTGAATTTTTTATAAAATTTGCATATAAAACTCATTTTTGAATCCATTTTTTTTGATATCAATTAGCATTAAATTCTCTAAATTCAATTTGCTTAGTTCGTCAATTGTTTCAATCCTTGCTTTTGCTATTTCTCTTAAAATAATTCCTCGGTAAGCTTTGGCATAATGGCTTACGACTTTGCCGTTTTTTATAAATTTAAAAGTCGTAAAAGGCTTTTTTATTTCATAAAATTTTTCATAAAATTCAGCTCTTAAGTCTAGTATGTCATCATCTTTGAGCCAGTTATCTATTGCTAAGGAAAAATGTTCTTTATAAAATTTTTCAATATTTAATTTGTCTATTTTTTCTCCCTGCTTTAGTTTATATTCACAAATTTCATCTCCAGCCAAAATGCCTCCGAATAAATTTGAGAATATCATTACGTTTTTATCGATAAAATTTTGAGCTTTAGTGTCTAAATTTTTATAGTTTAAGTGCTTGTAGGCTACGCCTTCGTATCTTAAAACAGCTTTTATAGCACTTTTTTTAAAAATATCCTCTCTTAAATTTTCGCACTCTTCTAAATTTTTAAGTCCGAATAGCTTTGATAGTTCGCTTGTTGTAGCTCTTTTTAAAAATTCATTGTATTGATTTAAAATTTCAATCCTTAGATCATATAGCTCTGGAAATATAAAGCTGTCTTTGTCTATAAATTTATTTGATTTTACGGCACTTTTTGCCTCGCTTGGAGAGAATAAAATTTTCATAACCGCCTCGATAAAAGTAAATTTTAAAGTCTAATAATACTCTAAACTAAATAAATTTTTAAATTTGACGATAATTCATGAATTGGAACTTAAATTGCTTCTAAAAGTTTATAGAAATATTAGGATATAGATATGCGTATTACAAATCAACTAATGAAATTTAACGATACATACAACTACCAAGTAAATATGAAGGAACTTTATAGGCTCAATACCCAAATTTCAAGCGGATTAAAGATACAAAATTCATTTGAGAATAGCAGTATTTATAATGACGGCATGAGGCTTGATTATGAGGTTGCAACTCTAAATCAAGTTCAAGACGCGACCTCTAAGGCTGGCAGCTTTTCTCTTAATACAGATAAAGCCTTAAAAGAATTTAAAGAAAAACTTGAATTATTTAAAACAAAGCTTGTTCAAGCTGGAAATGAACATCATTCAAAAACCTCAAGAGAGGCTTTGGCGAATGATCTGCAAGGCATAAAAAACCATCTTGTAAATATCGCAAACACATCTATAAATGGACAGTTTTTATTCTCTGGAAGCGCTATTAATACAAAGCCAATAAATGGCACTACAAATCAGTATTTTGGAAATTCTCAAGAGATGAGAGTGGTCGGAGGCTCACAGGTTAAGCTAGCTTATAATATGCCAGGAGAAGAGTTGTTCTTAGGTAGAGACGGTGATTATAACAAGCATATAAGCACAAATGTAATGCTAACCGATCAAAGCGTTTTAAATAGACATGATAATATAAAATATCTGAACGAAGAGAGCAAAATCAGAAATATGATCGGATTTAACTATGTTAAGGATGAGAAAACTCTATCCGATTTGGATTTTGGCGGACCTAATGCAAAATCATTTCAGAATACGACATTTTATCTACAAGGCAAAAAGCCTGACGGAACAACTTTTACAAGTAAATTCCAAATGACAGCTGACGCTTCCATAAAAGATCTCATGGAAAAAATCGGAACCGAATACGGAAATACTCCAAATAATAGAGTTGTAGATGTCACGATAAATAACGAAGGGCAATTTAATATCAAAGATCTATCAAAAGGAAATCAGGTAATAGATTTTCATATGATGGGCGTCACAAGAAAATTAGACAATGATCAAGCTCTGACCGCTGCCAATATCAATGCAGCTTCTAATCATTTTAATACTACTAATAGTCTTGTAGACTTAGAAGCTATGGTAAATGCAAATCCAAATGACTTTGTGGTAACGGAATTTGTTAAAAGCAATTACAAAGATATAAATGGTGATAAAACCAATGCCTTTGATTATGATAGAGTGAAATTTAAAAATGAAGGCAGGCATGTTGTAGGTACCATCTCTCAGATTGCAAGAAAAAGCGGAGAATTTGCGACAGATAATACCACATTAAGTGAGGTTGCCGGAACTAAAAATTTATACGATGGCGAAAGCGGAAAATATAATATTGATGGACAATCTTTACAGATGAGTATCAAGTCAAAGCATGGCGGAAAATATACAATTGATTTGGATTTTGAAGCTGCTGGAAATGCGAAAATAAGAATTACCGGAAACGATCCTGCTGGAAATGCTGTTGGTTATAATTCTAGAGTCTGGGATAGCTTTTATAATGCTACTACAAATCAAGCTAATGGTATCCAAACAGCATCTAAAAATATGACATTTAAACAATTAAATGATATTATCTCATTTACAGTTAATGATAATATTCCTGCAGTTGATGATAACTTTAATGCATATAAACAGGCCATTAAAGATGCTCAAGGTAGTGTAGAGGTAAATATGGATCATAGAGGAAGAATTAAGATAACTGATAAGCAAAATACAAATACTCCTATTGAGGTTGCTATTTTTGATAGAAGAAATTCGGATATTTTTGCCGGTGATAGCACTGGTAATACTCCGGCTACTTCTCAAGGAGTTGGCTCTGTTTTTACCTTTTCTGCGAACAACGCACTTGATATAGATGTGCCAAGCGTGGATATATTTAGCGATCTTGATAATATGATAGAGGCTGTAAGACTAGGACAGTATCGTGCCGATTCAAATGGACCAGATCCTAGAAATTCTGGAATCCAAGGCGCAATAGAGAGGATAGATCATATATTTGATCACGTAAATAAGCTACATACCAAGGTAGGTGCTCTTTCTAACTCATTAAAAGACACAAATACAAGAGCAAGCATACTATCGGTAAATGTTAAAACAGTAAAATCAGAGATAGTAGATGCCGACTACGGTGAGACTTATATGCATCTTATGCAAAAAATGATGTCATATCAAGCTATGTTGCAATCTGTTGCAAAGGTTAATCAGCTAACTCTATTAAACTATATGTAAAAATACGCTATAATCAGGCTTTTTATAAAGGATTTAAAATTTTAAGAGAGTCGATTTTAGTTGTTGTTATATGTTTTTTAATGTTTTTTGGAGTTGCTACCATAGCTCCTGATGCAAATTTTGTAGGGAGCTTTGGTAAAATTTTAGGTGAAATAAACTTTAAACTGTTTGGATTTATCGGCTATATTTACCCTTTTGTTTTTATCTTTTTTGCTTACTATATTTGTAAATTCGTAAAAAATCTTGATTGGGATTTGGCGCAGATAGTTTCTGGAGTTATACTTTTATTTTTTGCGTTTTTGATGTTTCAGGCTAATTCAAACTCCGATTATGGCGGTCTTATTGGTAATTTTGCGATTTTAGCTTTAAAGGATATCATCGGGGTTATAGGCACATGGGTTTTTATAGCTATGATTTTCATTTTGGCTTTTGGGCTTATTGCTCAAGAAAATATAGTAATAATACTAAAAAGAGCCTTTGTAGAACCTACAAAAAAAGAGCCTAAAAATTTAGCACAAGCTCAATATAAAGAACCAAAAACGATTGCAAAAAAGAAAAAACGTGAAAATATAGAAAATTTAAACCAAGATGAAACAAAGCAAAATTTATCTGGATATGATGAGATTTTGGATTGTGAAGAAAAAACGCAAATTTCTACTATAAATGGAGTCGAGATTTTAAATGAAGTAGTGGAGAATAAGAAGCTGCTAGATGAGCTTGATAAGGGCAAGGTAGAAAAACCAAAGGATTTTGAGCTTCCACCGCTTAAATTTTTAAACGATCCCCCAAAGCGTTCACATAATATAAATGAGGTTGAGATTGATCAGAAAATTTCAGATCTTTTGGATAAACTTCGCAAATTTAAGATAGATGGTGATGTGGTTCGCACTTACACCGGACCTATTGTAACCACATTTGAGTTTCGTTTGGCTCCGCATATAAAAGTAAGTAAGATCTTGACACTGCAAGATGATATTGCTATGGCTCTGCGCGCTCAAACAATACGTATTCAAGCGCCAATTCCTGGCAAAGACGTAATAGGCATTGAGGTACCAAACCAAAATATAGAAACAATATACTTAAAAGAAATTTTAGATAGTGAAATTTATAAAAATGCCTCAAGCCCTCTCACTATTGCGCTTGGCAAGGATATAGTGGGGGCGCCTTTCGTAACCGATCTTAAAAAGCTTCCTCATCTTCTTATAGCAGGAACTACAGGAAGCGGTAAGAGTGTGGGCATAAACGCCATGCTTTTAAGTTTGCTTTACAGAAATAGTCCGCAGACCTTACGCCTTATGATGATAGATCCTAAGATGCTTGAATTTAGCATCTATAATGATATTCCACACCTCTTAACACCGGTTATTACTCAGTCTAAGCAAGCTATAATAGCACTTGCAAATATGGTCTCTGAAATGGAGCGTAGATATACGATAATGAGCCATACTCGTACTAAAAATATCGAAAGCTACAATGAGAAGATGAAAGCAGAAGGCGGAGAGCAGCTGCCATATATAGTTGTTATAATAGATGAGCTAGCAGACCTTATGATGACGAGTGGTAAGGATGTAGAGCTATATATCGGACGCCTTGCTCAAATGGCGCGCGCTAGTGGAATTCATCTTATCGTAGCTACACAGAGACCAAGTGTCGATGTCGTAACAGGACTTATAAAGGCGAATTTGCCGTCGCGTATAAGTTATAGAGTCGGCCAAAAGATAGACAGTAAGGTAATCCTTGATCAAATGGGAGCTGAGAGCTTGCTGGGACGCGGTGATATGTTGTTTACGCCTCCTGGAAGTCCCGGTATCATCAGGCTTCATGCGCCGTTTGCCAGTGAAAAAGAGATAGAAAATATCGTAAATTTCTTAAAAGATCAACAAGAAGTTGTCTATGACGAGAGATTTTTAAAAGAAGATAGCACAAATTCAGGCTCTAACGGCTCAAGCGAAGGCGATATCGTTGCTGGAGAGCTTGACGAGCTTTATGAAGAGGCTAAAGAGATCGTATTAAGCGAGCAAAAAACTTCTATCAGTTATTTGCAACGCCGCCTTAAAATAGGCTACAACAGAGCAGCAACTATAATCGAACAGATGGAGCAAATGGGTGTGCTAAGCCCTGTAAATGCCAAAGGGCAAAGGGATATTTTATAATTTTAGTAAAAAACTCTATTTAGATAAAGTCCGTTTGGTGGAGCTGGAATACGCGTAAGAGGTTGTTGGTTTTTTATTGCTAAATTTATTAAATCAGCCCCATTTTTAAGCTTTAAAGCCTTTAATATTGTAGCCACCATTAAACGAATTTGAGCTCTCAAAAATCCATTAGCCTTAAAAACTATGATAGTTTTTTCTTTGTGAGAGTAGCAAAATGCCTGACTTACTTCTCTTATCGGACTTTTTGTATCGCTTCCCACTTTCATAAATGCACTAAAATCATGCTTGCCTATAAAAAGCTCCAAAAGCTCATTTGCTCTATCTATGTCAAATTTTGGCAAAAATGTTTGGTATTGACTTAAAAAAGGGTTAAAATCTCCATGATTTATAATATATCTATATTGCCTAAATTTAGCATTATATCGGGGATGAAAGTTATCATCAACTCTTAAAATTTTTTTTATATGAATATGCGGGTGAGCGTGGCGATTTATTAGATCGGCCAGTCTTTTAAAGTCTTTAAAATGATCTCCGCATCTAACGCTTGCAACTTGATTATTGGCATGCACGTCTTTATCGGTTCTAGAGCTTGATACTATCTTGTCAAAGATTCCAACATGGGCTAAGGCTATACCGAGTTCATTTTCTACTCCGTTTTCGTGCGGTTGTGTTTGAGAGCCTTGAAATTTGGAGCCATCGTAGCTAAATATTAGTTTTATTTTCAATCTAATATCTTTTTAAAATCGTTTTTTTGTAAAATAGCATCGAGCTTATTAGAAATAGCGAAAATATTGATAAAATTGCTATAAAAAGCTTTGAAGATAACATCATAATCATTGCAAAATAGGCAAACAAAACTCCAAAAGTACCAAAATATACAAATCCTTTTTCATATCTATAAGTTACTACTCCAAAACTTAAGGCAAACAGCGTTGTAGCAACCGGAAAAAGCGCTATTAGAACATAAGTGGTAAAATCTCTCGCCTTTTTTTTGTTTGTATTGATATCGCTCCAATACTCTAAAAAAGAGCGTGTTTTTGAAATTTTATCGTTAGAAAGAGTGTTTATTTTCATATATTTAAAATCGGCCTGATGCCATACATCATCTTTTATATCGTAAATTTTGCCGTTATTTAGTCTAAGTTCCAAATTTGATCTATTGTTTATTATCTTTGCGTTTTCGGCGATAATTAGCCTTTGAGCATTAATTTGTGGCGAATATAGGGTTACACCCTCATATGTGGTGCCGTTGATATCGTTTTTTTGACTTTGGATATATATCATCCAGTTTGAAAATTTCTGCCCAAACTGAGTTGTCTTTAAATTTAGCTTGGCTATAGTTTTTTTATACTCTATAAAATTTCCGTTTAGCTCAGCCGCCGTAGGGATTAGGATTATGGCCGTGATTAGTAGAAAAATCGAAACTATAGAGCTAATTAACATAAAAAATCTAGCAATAAAATTTGGAGAGTATCCTAAAGTAAAGATCACAATACTCTCGTTCTCTTTAGATAGTCTAAAAAGCGTCATCGCTAAAGATACGAAAAATGCTATCGGTATCGTAAAAAGCAGTATACGAGGTAGCATAAATAGATATAGCTTAAAGAGTTCAAAGAAGGTTATCTCGATATAGGAGGTAATGCGTGCTATCTGTATAAAAAATACTATCGACATTATCAGAAATAGTGTAGAAAATAGCGAAGCGAAGGTGCTTATAAAGTTGGTAAAAAGATAGCTATTCACTCTACCCATAAAGTTTTTCCAAAAGTTCTAAAAATTGAGGTTTTAGCAGATAAACAATAAGTAGTCCGAGGCTTAAAAACGGCACAAATGGTAGCTCGTATCCTCTTTTTCTAACTATCATGTATGCGGGCAGCGTCAAAAGAGCCGCCATGTATATCGACATAAGCCCAAGTTTAATACCTAAAATCGCCCCCATCACTCCTGCTATAAAGATATCCGCACTTCCCATAGCCTCACGTTTCATGATGAAGCTTACGGCAAGTCTAAGTAGCCAAAAATCAAACATAAAAATTGCTGCGCTAATTAATCTATCAAAGTCACCATTCTCGCCAAATATGGGTAAAGCTCCATAAATAAGAGCCAAAATAAGACTTGTAAACAAAAGTGGATCCGGGACGGCTTTGTATCGAAAGTCAATCACACTAAGACAAAGCAGGATAATAAAGCAGGTGCCAATTATCACTGCCGCATAAAGCTCTATTTCAATAAAATATGCAAAGAGCATTAATATACCGCTTAAAAACTCGACTAAAGGATACTGAAAGCTAATCTTATCCTTACAAAATCCGCATTTTCCACCTAAAAAGATCCACGAAAGTATCGGCACATTGTGATAGAATTTAAGCGGAGTTTTACAACTTTGGCAGTGAGATGCTGGGAAGTTTATACTTTCGCCCTTTGGCATTCTATATATCAAAACATTTCCAAAAGAGCCGATAACCGCACCTAAAATAAAAAATATCGCACCTATCATAATCCGCCAAATCTCCTATTGATTTGATAAAAATTTTGAACTATTTTTTCTAATTCCAAACTTGTAAAATCCGGCCAAAGAGTATCGATAAATGCAAGCTCTGCATAACTTGCCTGAATAAGCATAAAATTTGAAAGTCTCTTTTCTCCACCTGTTCTAATAAGCAGATCAATGGGCTCACTTTCATCTAAATTTGCCTCTAAATTAACTTCATTAATATCTAAATTTTGCTCTTGCATTCTTTTAAGAGCTCTTAAAATTTCATCTTTGGCACCATAATTTATAGCCAAATTTAGCTTTAGCTTTTTATTGTCTTTAGTAAGTGATTTTAAATTTAAAATTTCATCTCTTAATTTATCGTTAAAAGGCATTATATCGCCGATCACATTAAAATTTATCTCATTTTTTATAAAGCTCTCTTTTTTTGAAACTAAGAATTTTAAAAGTAGATCCATTAAAAAATCAACCTCACTTTTTGGTCTACTCCAATTTTCAGTGCTAAAGGCGTATAGGCTTAAAATTTTTATATCATTTCTTATACAAAACTCGCACATGGCTTCGACTACGTTTGCGCCAGCCTCATGTCCTTTTGTGCGTATGAGCCCTTGCTTTTTCGCCCATCTGCCATTGCCATCCATTATAATCGCCAAATGTTTTAAACTATTCAAATTATCCCTTAAAATCGATTATAGAGCTGCTTTGAGTATAAAGTTCGTTAAATACCCCGATATTTACATCGCACTCAAATTTCTCTTTTAAAAACCTTGCAACCTTTTCAAAAGGCGTTGTTATATTTAAGATTTGAGAGTTTTTTATATTAAAAAGTAGCGGAGCGAAATTTGAAAATATAAGATAAATTTGAGCTTTTTCATTATCTTTTTTCATCTGAAAAATTCCTAAATGCTTATTATAAAAAAACGGAATATGTATGATGTTTTTCTGCAAGGCAAATAGCATATTTACGTAAATTTCATATCCTTCTTTTGTCCTGCAGGATGCTAAATTTGAAAATATATATTCATAAAACCAGTTTAAATTATCATTTATTATCAATTTTTCTATAATACTTAATCCATCTATGAGTGTGTCATGGGCTTTTAAATCAGGCTTTTCATATAGATTTTTTATCACTATATTTTCACTTCCTGAGCCTATTTCACACCAATATTCTCCGCCTATTTTTAGGCTTTTCATACTTTTTGTGCTTAGGGTTTTGTTTGCAAATTTTAAATTATATCTATTAAAGCCAGTTTTTTCCAATACTTTTATGCTTACCGGAAGTGAGGCGTTAAGCATGATAGCACTTTTATTTCCGCTTGCTATTTTTTGTATTTTTGATATTGAACTTATCATAAATTATAGGCCAAATTTAAGATTTCTCTTGCAATATTTTGTTTTGAATTTAGAGTTATCTCTTTAGTTTCCGATGTTGTTATAAAGCATATTTTACTTACATCCGAGCCAAATTTTACCTCATCATCTAACACATTTAAACATACCGCATCTAAATTTTTATTTTTTAACATATTTTTAGCGTTTGTCAAGGCGTTTTTTGCATCCATTTCCATCTTAAAGCCTATTTTTTTAACATTTTTAAACTCTTTTAAAGAGCCTAAAATATCTATATTTTGCCTTAAATTTAAATCCCAGTTGCTACCAAGACTCTCTTTTTTCAGCTTGCCAGTGAATTTTTCTTTTGGGATATAGTCGCTTACCGCAGCACTCATTACAAGCATATAGGCGTTTTGTAAATTTTCATCTATAGCACTTTTTAGCTCTTGAGATGTTTGAAATTTTATAGTTTGATATGGAGTTTTGTTTGTTTCAAAACTTGCTATTAGTGTTACATCAGCACTAGCGAAATAAAACTCGTCAGCAAGAGCCTTTGCCATCTTGCCGCTTGAAAAATTTGTAATAGCCCTTGCATCATCGATTTTTTCGATAGTAGCTCCGCCGGTTATTATAACTTTTTTGCCTTCAAATTTTGGCTCGTTTAAAGATTTTTTTACTTCGTAAATTATTGTTTCTGCATCAGCTAACGCGCCTTTTCCAAAATCTTTGCATGCCAAAGTTTTCTCTATCGGATCAATAAATTTAATCCCATTTGATTTTAAAAACTCAAAGCTATTTTTAGTAGAGAAATGCTCTATCATCTTTGTATTTGCCGCAGGAGCTATTAAAATAGGAGCATTTGAGGCTATGAGAGTCTGCATAAATACATTATCACAAATTCCGTTTGCAAGCTTATTTATTGTATTTACGGATGCTGGAGCGATTAAAATCAGATCCATTTTGGCATAGTTTATATGATTAAGCCCGGCTTGCCAATTTTCACTTTGGCTTGTTAAAATCGGATGATCACTAAGTGCTTCAAAGCCAAGTGAAGAGCAAAATTTAAGCGCTCCGTCGCTAAGCATCACATATACGTCCGCACCTTCTTTTTTAAGTATGGATAGAATTTCAAAGGCTTTATAAAAGGCTATGGAGCCACAAACAGCTAGTAAAATTTTTTTATTTTTCATCTTTTGCGCCAAAGAATTTATAGAAAAATCCGCTTTTATTAATCTGCTTTGTTCGACTTATGGCAAGAGCTCCGCTTGGGATATTTGAGGCTATTGTGCTTCCAGCCGCTATTAATACATTATCTTCTACGGTTACAGGCGCGATCAGCTGAGTATCGCTACCTATGAATACATTTTTACCTATTTTTGTTTTATGTTTTGCTTTGCCATCGTAGTTGCAAGTTATGGTTCCGCATCCTACGTTTGTGCCTTCTTCTATTTCACAATCTCCAAGATAGCTTAAATGCCCAGCCTTTACGCCGTTTAACTTGCCGGCCTTTACCTCTACAAAATTTCCAATATGAGTATTTTTGATATGAGAATTTGGGCGAATATGCGCCAGAGGTCCGATGTCAGAGTTTTCTATCACGCTATTTTCTATCACGCTTGAACTCTTGATTTTAGAGTTTTTGATAACGCACTCTCCAATTATGCTGACGTTTTCTTCTATCTCGCACTCATCTTCAAATTTTGCCCTGCTGTCGATATAAACAGTATCGCTTAGACGCATCAGCACGCCAGCTTGCATCCATTTTTTTCTAATCTCTTTTTGCATCAAATTTTGAGCTATATCTAGCTGAAATTTATCGTTTATGCCCATAAAATTTTGTTCATCCACCAAGACGGCACTGCACTTTAAATTTAGCTTATTTGCGATTTTAATAGCATCTGTTAAATAATATTCATTCTGTGCGTTTTGGTTTTGTATGAGAGGTAAAATTTTCTTTAAAGCCTCGCTTTTAAAGCAGTAACAACCTGCGTTAACGCTTTTTATTAGCCTTTGGGTTTCGCTTGCGTCTTTTTGCTCGACTATATCTTCTATAGTGCTGCCGTTCATTATGACTCTACCGTATCCTTGAGGATTTGCTGATTCAAAGATACTCACGGATATATCGGCATTTGCCGAGCTTAGTCTTATCAGATCGTTTGTTTTTACAAGAGGCATATCTCCGCACATTATGATTATTTTTTCACTTGTTAGGCAAATATCTTTAAGAGCTCCTGCTGTGCCAGGGAACTCTTTTAAATTTTGCTCATAAATTTTTGTTTTTGGGAAAAATTCTTTTATTTTAGCCTCTACAATCTCTTTTTGATAGCTTAAAACCACGCTTACATCATCGCTTATTTCGTAGGCTTTTCTTAAAATATGCACTATCATAGCCTCTCCGCAAAGCTCGAAAAGCACTTTTGGCTTTGTTGATTTCATCCTTGTGCCAAGACCTGCAGCAAGCACTACCACGCCTATATTGCTCATTTTAATTCCTCGAGGTGTTTAAAAATTTGAAATAAATTTTATCTTGTAGTTGCTAAATAGTTGATTAACTAATATCTTAATTATTAATATACAACTTTAATAATTATTACTAATTTTATTCAAATACAAGATAGCGCTTCTATTTCATTATCAATATATTTTATCTATATCTATAAAAATTTAAAAAAGAGCTAATATTAATCAAATTTTAACTGCTTTTCAACTAAAAGAAATTAAAATAGTAAAAAATTTTAACTGCAAAGAGGGTTTAGAATGGATTTAGGAACCGTTGTTGGTTGGATTTTGATTATGGTTTTGCTATTTGGCTCGATGGCCATAGGCGTTGGTATCGGTCCTTATATAGATATTCCATCCGTTATGATTGTTTTTGGAGGAACTGCTGGTTGTCTATTAGTTGGCTTTAAAATGGAGCAGATGAAAAAGCTGTTTACGTTTTATGGTGTTGCAGTTAAGCCAAAACTTTTTAATCTTCCTGAAATAGTTAAAAAAATGGTTGAATATTCTACGAAAGCAAGAAGAGATGGAATCTTAGCTCTTGAAAATGACGCTAACAACGAAACTGACGAATTTTTAAAAAAGGGCCTTTCTATGGCTGTAGATGGTAATGAGCCAGACGCCATTAGAGCTTTGCTTGAAATAGATATGGAGCAAACCAGCTCAAGACATACTGATAATATTAAAATTTTTGATCAGGTTGCAGGTTTTGCAGGCTCTATGGGTATGATAGGAACGCTAATCGGACTTGTTGCGATGCTTTTAAATATGTCAGATCCTTCGGCGATTGGTCCATCTATGGCTGTTGCTTTGATAACCACTCTTTATGGAGCGATGATAGGAAACATACTAGGAGCTCCAGTGGCAAATATCCTTAGCATTCGCGATAAGGATGAAAGCCTTGCTAAAACAATAATAATCGAAGGTATTATGGCTATTCAAGCAGGTGACAACCCAAGAACTCTTGAAACAAAACTTTTATCCTTTTTACCGCCAAAAGATAGAGTAAGTCAGTTTGATAGGTAATAAAAATGGCTAAAAAACTAATTGATCCGGCTGATTGTCCTAAATGTTTGCCGGCGTGGCTTGCATCTTTTGGTGACTTGATGTCTCTTTTGCTATGTTTTTTCGTCCTTCTTCTTTCTATGAGTACTATGGATGCCAAAAAGCTTGAGGCGGCTATAGGCTCGCTTAGCGGAGCTTTGGGCGTGCTTGAAGGCGGAAGAAGACCTGACGTAGCGGCTGAACAAAATGAGGAATTTCACTCCGCTGCAAAGCTACCAACCACTGATATACAATCAAAATTTCAGCAGACTGTAAAATCCATAAATGAGCTTTTGCATGCAAGCGGATCTCCGGAAGTATCATTTGAAGAGAGCGAGGATGGATTTATCATAAGATTGCCTGCTAGTTTGTTATTTGAAAAGGGTAAGGCAAATTTACAAAACTATGATGCGATTTTGTTTTTGAGACGAATTTCTATGGTGATAGATAAGCTTCCCGAAGATATCGTAGCAAACGTTATAGGGCATACCGATAATCAAACGCCAGATAGTCTAAGTATATATAAAAACAATTGGGAACTCTCATCCGCAAGAGCCATGAGTGTAGTTGATGAGCTTATCAAAAATGGAGTCAATCCTAAAAAACTGATGGCTTCAGCTAAAGCTGAATTTGAGCCTTTTGCTCCAAACACAACAGAGCAAGGCAGGGAGAAAAATCGTAGAGTAGAAATTCACTTCATATCTATGAATTCTAAAAATAAAGAAAAAACGCAAAAAAGCATACTTGACATGCAGGGAGCTCAGTGAAAAAGGTACTGATATTATTATCGGTCGCTTTTGTGCTATTTGCCGATGATACTGTAACTATCCCGACCGTAAATTTAACCCTAACGGCACCCGATACGCCACAACAACTCGTAACCTCGCTAAACGTATTAATCGTCTTAACGATACTAACCCTTGCGCCTTCGCTTGTTTTTATGATGACAAGTTTTTTAAGGCTTATCATCGTATTTTCATTTTTACGCCAAGCTATGGGAACTCAGCAGATGCCCCCATCTACCGTGCTTATCTCACTTGCCATGGTTCTTACGTTTTTTATCATGGAGCCTGTAGTAAAGCAGTCTTATGACGTAGCCGTTAAGCCCTATCTAGATGAGAAGATAAGCTATCAAGTCGCATTTGAAGAGGGAGTTAAGCCGTTTAAAGAATTTATGATAAAAAATACCAGAGAAAAGGATTTGGCTCTGTTTTTCCGCATAAGAAATTTGCCAAATCCGCAAAATATCGAAGAAATTCCGCTAACTATAACCATGAGTGCATTTATGATAAGCGAGCTAAAGACCGCTTTTGAGATAGCGTTTTTGATATATCTGCCGTTTTTGGTTATAGATATGGTTGTAAGCTCCGTGCTTATGAGTATGGGTATGATGATGCTTCCTCCTACTATGATTTCTCTACCTTTTAAGCTGCTTATCTTCGTGCTTGTAGATGGCTGGAATCTGCTTGTTATGAATTTGGTGCGGAGTTTTCATTAGATATTTAGTGCTAAAATTTGAATAAAGGATGGCAAAGATGGCATTTAAGTATGAATTTAATCTATTTTATCTTTTTAGCAGACATCTAAGCCTTGTGGGTTTAGAATGAAAAAGGCTTGTCTGGTGCTTGCTCTTAGTTTAAGTCTAAGCGCAAGCAGTCTAAGTGAGATCATAAATTTAGCTCACAGCTCAAATTTGGCTCAAATTTCAAGCATGCAGCCTCAAAAATCACAGCTTAAGCACGAAAGCGTTCGCAGCTCTTATATGCCAAATTTAAATTTAAAAGGCGGATATAATTATCATTTGCTAGATCCTAGCATACTAACTCCGAAACAGAGCTTGCAAATTTTAGCCAGTATCGAGTTTTTGTTATATGACGGAGGCAAAAGAGAGGCGAGCTTAGCCGCGCTTAAACACCTGCACGGAAGTGAAATTTTAAAAAACGAGGATTTTAAAAACTCTCTTTCTCTTGATATTTGCAGGCTTTACTTTAACTTCATTGCGCTAAATGAGATCATAAAAGCAAAAGAGTCTCAGATAAACTATCTTAAAAACGCCCTTGATAGGCTTGAGAAATTTTACTCCGCCGGACTTGCGGCGATTGATGAGTTTGAAGCGATCAAGGCTAAATTTCACGCTGCAAAGGTTGAAGCGCTAAGCTATAAGCAAAAGCAAGATGAGATAAACAGCAAGATAAATCTGCTCACAAATGAAATTTTAACCCCTTCAAGCGGCTCTAGGATAGATGAGCCAAATTTGGCGCAGGGTTCAAACAAAACGGCTCTTAAAGTCCTTGAAGAAGAATTTAAGGCAAGCCGTGAGGATATAAAGATCGCAGGCTCAGCTACGCTTCCGCAAATTTTCATTAAAGACACTTACTCCGTCTACCGAAACGACTTTGACAACGACTTCTCTTCGCTTAATCCTAGGTTTCAGGCTATAACGCCTTATCTTGATACGATTTTTAAGAAAAGACACAGGACAAACGAGATAACCCTTGGTTTCTCTTGGAAAATTTTTGATTTTGAAGCAACCAGCAAAGAAAAGCAGATCAAACAAATAGCATCAAATCAAGCCGCTTTGAATTTGGAACAGAAGAGACTTGAAAATAGGATAAATTTGCAAAATTTAAAAAACGAATTAAATATCTTAAAAGAAAAAATTAATGCCAATGAGCTGGCGCTAAAAGCCGCTAATAGCTCTTATGAGGCGGTTTTTAAAAAATATGAAGCGGGATTTAGTGGATATGTGGAGTTTTTGCAGGCATTAACAGCTAAATTTGAAGCCCAAAGCGGGCTTGAGCTGAGCAAGGATGAATACGAGATAAAAAAGGCCGAGTTCTTGTATGAAAACGGCGAGGAAATTTTAAAGCGAGTAGTAGAGCGATGAATAGAATTTTAGGAATCTTAACCACTCTTTGCCTGATACTATCTGCGCAAGAGCAAATTTATGCAAATTTTGACGTAGTGGCTAAACACAGCGCAGAGCTTGCCATAAAGAGTTTTGGCATAGTTAAAAAGGTAAATGTGGATGTTTCCGATATGGTAAAAAAGGGCGATGTCTTAGTTGAGCTTGAAAACGAGAGTGAAAAAATCGCGCTTGAAGCGGCTAAAAATGATTTAGAGCTTGCAAATTTGGCTCTTAAGCATGCTAAAGACATATTGGAACGCTTTAAAAAAGTAAAAAGCGTAACTTCTACTCAGGCTTACGAGGATGCCGAATTTGAGTTTAAGCGAGCTAGTTTAGCGGTGCAAAAGGCAAAAATCGCTATCAAAAACGCAAACGAAATGCTTGAAAACAAACTTCTTAAAGCGCCTTTTGACGGTACAATATCCAAAAAGAGCATCGAAGTAGGCGAAGGTGTGGGTGGAGTGGCTCAAAGGCTCATTGGTATATTTTCATATCCTGAAGTTAAGCTTATGATCAGCTATGATGAGAAATTTAAAGATGTAGTAAAAGTAGGAAGCGAGTTTAGGTATAAGCTTGACGGCTCAAACGAAGAAATGGTAGGCGCTATAGCTTTAATTCATCCTAAAATAGATACGAAAACACGTAAAATTTACGCTGAAGTTTATGCGCAAGGTCTTATGCCGGGGCTTTTTGGCGAGGGATATATAACGGTGAAATAGATGTATAGATTTGCCATAAATAGACCCATAACGACTTTGATGATATTTATGTCGCTTGTCGTTTTTGGCATTATGTCGCTACAAAGAATGCCTGTAAATCTCTTTCCCGAAATTGAAATTCCGCTCATTAAGATCACTACTTACTCGGGCGGAGATATGAATTTAATCGAGTCAAAAGTCACTAAAAAGATAGAAGATGAGATCTCTACTATTGACGGCATAGATAAAATTCACTCATACAGCTACAACAATCTAAGCGTGGTGCTTATACAGTTTGACCTTGAAAAAGATATCAACGTAGCTGCCGATGACGTGCGAGATAAGGTTAGTAAAGCGGGCGTTGAAGGTAGAAGCGAGATAGAAAAGATCAAAGGAACGGGCGATAGAATTTTAAACATATTTATAAGCTCAAACAGTGGCGATGAAGTCGCTCTTATGAAGATTGTGGAAGAGAAGGTAAAGCCATTTTTACAGCGCATTGACGGGATAGGCAAGGTTGATGATACGGGATTTTTGCAGCCTCAGGTGAAAATTTACCTTGATCCTTTTAAGCTTGATAAATTTGGTTTGAATGCAAACGATGTCGTAAATTTGATCAAGACTCAAAACTTAAAAGCCCCTTTAGGCAAGCTTGAAAACGAAAATTCCGAACTCTTTTTAAAGAGCAATTTTGATGCAAGCAGCATAGATGAGCTTAAAGAGCTTAGGCTTGCAAGCGGGATATTTTTAAAAGATGTTGCGCGCATAGAGCTTGATAAAAAAGATACCGATAGCATCGCCGTGATGAACGGCAAGCAAGGCGTCATGCTTGAGCTTTTAAAGATAAGCGGAGTAAATGCGCTAGCTACGATAGAAAACGTAAAAGCTAAGATAGATGAGTTAAGGCAGATCGTGGGCAGCGAGTATGAGCTAAAGATCGCCTTTGATAACAGCGAAAACATCACAAAGCACATCAGGCAAGTCGGCTTTGATATGGTGCTTGGCGTTGTTTTGACTATCTTTATAGTATTTTTCTTTCTTAGGAATTTTAGCTCTACCGTTATCTCTGCACTTTCCATACCTACGAGCATTATCGGGACGTTTTTTATTATTGATATGCTTGGATTTGATCTAAATCGCCTTACTTTGATAGCACTTACGCTTGGGATCGGAATTTTTATCGATGATGCGATAGTCGTTATAGAAAATATCTCAAAAAAGATGCAAGAGGGCGAGACAAACCCGCTAAAAGCAAGTTTTGCGGGAGTGGGCGAGATAACATTTAGCGTACTTTCTATAAGTGCCGTTTTGCTTTGCGTGTTTGTGCCTATTGCGTTCATGGAAGGCATTGTGGGTAGATACTTTAACTCCTTTGCCATGAGCGTAGCGGGCGGTATCGTGGTATCGTTTTTTGTATCCATTATGCTTATACCAAGCCTTGGGGCTAGGTTTTTAAACGCGCAAGAGGGCAAATTTTTTCATCTTACAGAGCCTTTTTTCGTCGCTCTTGAAAACGGCTATGCGTGGCTTTTGGGGCTTATTTTAAAATTTAAAACTCTATTTGTAGTTTTAAGCCTTGCCTTGCTTGCGCTTTGTATGAGCCTTGCCATGAAAGTCGGCATGGATTTTATGCCTATTGAAGATAATGGCGAATTTGAAATTTTCATTAAAGCCCAGCCCGGAATTTCACTTGTTGCTATGAGTGAAAAGTCCTCGGTTGTGCTTGATGAGCTAAATAAAGACCCGCGTGTGGATTATGCCTATATGCTTGTAGGATATACCGACGCCAAGGATGCTTTTAAGGCTAAAATTTACGCTAAATTAAAAGACATAAAAGAGCGAAAAGATAGGCAGCCTCAGATCATGGAAGAGTATAGAAATAAGCTTAAGATCGATGATTTAAATATCAAAATTTCAGCCCTTCCTATGGTCGATGCAGGCGGAGCAAACGAGCCTGTGCAGCTAGTTATCACGGGTGATAGCTTAGAAAAACTTGATGAAATTTTATCTCAGGCTAGGCAAATTTTAGAGAGCGTTAGCGGAGTTGTCGATATAAGCAGCGACAACGAAGATAGGATAAATCAGCTTGAAATTTCGGTAAATAAAGAAAAAGCCAAGCGTCTTGGCATAAGCGAATATGATATCACAAGGGTGGTTTACGGCTCTTTTGGGCAAAATTTCCTCGGCTCTTTTGATGATGGTAACGACCAATACGACATAATGCTTAGGTTTGATGACGAGCATAGAAAAGATGTATCTTCGCTTGAAAAGCTGCGTATAAGAAGCGCAAGCGGCGAGAGTGTCGCGCTAAATTCGGTCGCAAATTTTAAGCTTACCAAGACTTTTTCATCGATTATGCGATTTAACAAACAGCGTCAAATTCTAATCGTGGCAAATGTGGATAATATTCCGCTTGATAACGTGCAAAAGGTCGTTGACGAGCAAATCCCAAGCATACTGCCTAAAGGATATGATTACCGCATGACGGGCTTTATAGAGCTAATGAATGATACGAACGAGGCGTTTATATTTACCATTAGCCTTAGCGTAATTCTCATATACATGATACTAGCCGCACTTTATGAGAGCCTTATCATGCCTTTTATCATCATGATATCTATGCCGCTTGCATTTGGCGGAGTTGCCGTGGGGCTTTATCTAAGCGGAAATTCGTTTAGTCTTTTTGTGATGGTCGGAGCTATTTTGCTATTTGGAATGGTCGGTAAAAACGCCATTTTGGTTGTGGATTTTGCAAACAGATACGCAAACGAGGGCATGAATGTAAATGAAGCCATCATAAAGGCGGGCTCAAAGCGGCTAAGAGCGATACTAATGACAACCTTTGCGATGATATTTGCCATGCTTCCGCTTGCTCTCTCAAGAGGAGCGGGCTATGAGGGCAACTCGCCTATGGCTATATCTATCATCTCAGGGCTCATTAGCTCTACGATCCTTACGCTATTTTTGGTACCTGCGCTATTTGGCATAACGTATAAAGTAGATAAGTTTATCGGTAAAATTTACAAAAGAGATGAAATTTAAGGACGCAAAATGAGCTTTAAGAGTTTTTATCAGCTTGTTTTTATCACGGTTTTATTTAGCGGATGCGCCTCTTTAAACCAGGCTAAAAATCAAAATTTGCATAGCAATTCAAGCAAAACCGAAGTCAAACAAGAACATATCTGTAAGGATAAAACATCAAGCGAGTGCAATGATATGGGCGTTGAATTTGAGCTTGCAGACGATCTTAAAAGTGCAGAAATTTGTTATAAAATAGCCTGTAAAAGCGAGCTTGGAGTAGCTTGTTCAAACCTAGGTTCGCTTTATCAGAGATTTGACGGAGATAAAAACGATAGCGAAGTTATAGCGCTATTTTTAAAAGCTTGCAAGCTAAACAGCAAATACGGCTGTTATAACGCGGGCAATTCATATAGACTAGGCACCGAGACGGGGCATAATTTCGTGCGAGCCATAAAGCTGTATGAAAAAGCCTGTATAGATCTTAAGCACTCAAAGAGCTGTACAAATTTAGGCGGTATGCATCATTTCTCTTTAGGGGTTGAGGGCGGTAGCAGAGATGTGGCTAGGAAGTATTATAAGATGGGTTGCGAGCTTGGCGATGAGGTAGGGTGTAAAAATTTCTCCTTGCTTGAGGATAAATTTTAGCTCCAGCTTACTTTAAAAGTCGTGTTTTGACCGATCTCGCTTTCACAAATTATGCTTAAATCGTTGCTTTCGCAAACTCTTTTTACTAAATTTAGTCCTATGCCAAATCCTCCTTGGTCGTTGTTAAAGTGTGTATAGCGATCGTAAATTTTCTTTTGTTGCTCTTTGCTGATACCTTCGCCGCTATTTGTGATGGCAAATTCATTTTTGCTTAAATTTATACTTACAAATCCGCCTACGTTTGAATATTTTATAGCGTTACTAATGAGGTTGTCTATCATTCTTCTTATCTCGTAAAGATTTGCGTTTATACTCGCTTCGCTTAAATTTATTTGCGGGATGATTGAGCGTTTGGCAAAAAACGGAGCGAAATATTCAAGCCGTTCGTTAAATAGATTTTTTAAATTTATCTGCTCTTTTTTGATTGCGTCGCTTTTGCTAAAGGATAGGTACGTAAGATCTTCGTAGATATTACTTAGGCTTCTAGCTGCCAGTTCGATATTATTAAGGCGTTTTAAATTTTTGCTGCTAAGCGTGCTTTTATCGGTTGTTTCTATACTCATCATTATTATGCTAAGAGGCGTGTTTATCTCGTGCGTTGAGTCTTTTATGAAGCGATTTAGTGCATTTATCTTGGCGTGAAGCGGCTCCAAAGAAAGCTTTGCCAAGTAGTAGGCTATAACCATGATAATTGTAAGTATCAGAAGTAAATTTCCTAAATTTTTAAGCTTTAAGAGATTTAAATCGCTTCTTATATCTCTTCCTTCAAGTAAGATGTCTGCCGTTGAAAGCTCTCCGGTGGCATTGCTTTCCATGCTTTGAAGTGCTTCGTATATGACTACCTTGCCATCTTTTAAAAACGCTACGTTTTTTTTGGTATCTTTTAGACACTCAGTATCTTGATAGATTATCTTGCCGTCTTTTGAGACGATACATGCGCTTACTTGCTTTTCTTGCATGAGCGCAGCGGCAGAATTTATGCCGTTCATGCTGGCTTTCATGTAAATTCCCATTTTTATCTCTTTGAGATTTTTTACTTCGTTTGAGATAAGCGCCTCTTTTGCCATTTTGTAATCGTTTATCGAAAAATAGCTTAAAAATAGCGCGCTGGTGATTAGATAGAGGGATAAAATTTTAGATATTATCTTGGTTTTTTCAGACATAGATATAGCCGTCACCTCTTTTATTTATGATGCTGTCCTTGCCTAAAATTTGGCGTAAAGTCCTTATATATACGCGCAAACTTTGCTCGCTTGGCTCTTCGTCATAGCCCCAAATTTTATCATATATAACTTCTTTTGTAAGAAGTTTGTTTTTGTTTTGTAAAAATAGCGCTAAAAGCTCACTCTCTTTATTTGAGATATTTACATTTTCGCCGTCTTTTTGAACTGTTTTGCTGTCTATGTGAAATCTAAACCCGTCGGCAATTTCGATAAAGTCATCGTTTGTATGAGAGAAATTTCGCCTAAGTAAATTTTTGATACGCAAAAGCAACTCTTTAAGCTCGTAAGGCTTTTTAAGGTAGTCATCGCAACCGCTTTTATAGCCTACTTCAAGATCTTCTATTGTATTTAGGGAGGTCGTAAATATCGCAGGCGTAGTTACGTCAGCCTTCCTTAAGGACGATAGAAGCGAAAATCCATCGCCTTTAGGAATTTTAACGTCAAGTATCAAGATATCGAATTTTTGCTCATAGGCTAGATTAAGAGCGGTTTTGGCATCTATGCAAGCGGTTATCTTATAATCTCTCTCGCTTAGATATTCCGTTATCATTTCGCTTAAAATTTCATCATCTTCTACGAGCAAAATTCTTGTCATTACATTATGCCTTCAGGTTTTTTCATCTCTTTTTTCATTTCATCTTTTTTCATCATCATATCATCTTTTTTATCAGACATATCTTTTTTCATGTCGCCTTTCATCTCGTCTTTGTGCATTTTCATATCATCTTTCATCTCTTTTGCCATCGGCATATCTTTAGACATCATATCATCTTTTTTCATATCTGCCGCCATAGCGCCACCAACCATAAACATAGCGCCAAGCGCAACTAAAACTAACTTTTTCATTGTATCTCCTTGTGATAAATTATGCTGAAATCTTAACCAAGAAGTGTGAAGCGAGTGTGAAATATAAAAAATTACAAAAATCCGCAGATAAAATATACCAAAGGAAGACTGATAAAGCTAAATGCAACGCCTGTAGCTACGGCTGAAACTGCAAGCTGACTGTCTAAATTCGCCTTCATTATCATAGCGCTTGCTAAAACCATCGGCGGCATAGCGCACTGAAGAATTCCTATGAGCCATTTAGGGCTAAATTCAACGCTAAATATTAAAGCTATAAGGATAAACATAAGAGGAGCTATTAGCATTTTGCCTGCGATTACGATTAAAGTGGCTTTATATGAACTTCTTATGCTTCTAAATCCAAGACCGATACCTATAGCAAAAAGGGCAACCGGAACTACGCTTTGGCTAAAAAGATTAAGCGCGGTAAAGATAACTGAAGGAAGCTCGATACCTTTAAAAACAAGCCCTGTGATAAGTGCGATAAATGGCGGAAATTTAAGCACTTTTATAGTGTTTTGCACTAGCGAAACTTTAGCGGGCGCTCCAAAAGAGAGCACAAAAGGTCCGATGATAGATATAGGTATGGATGTTGCAAACTGATCGTAAAATATAACTTCATTTAGAGCTTCTTCTCCAAAAAAGCCCGTGATGATAGGCATACCGATAAAGATGGTGTTGCCAAACATCGCCAGCAATAAAGCGCTAATGGCGGTGGCTTGGCTAAATTTAAAGGCTTTACAGACGAAAAACACTACAAAAGCGGCTGCAAAGGAGGATAAAAAGCCGGTTAAGATGATATTTATGAGAGTTTTATCTATGCTTACGTGATAAATTTTATCAAAGATCAAAGCAGGCAAGGCAAAGCATAGCGCGTAGTCTATAAATACACTTGCATGCTTTTGCTCAAAAATCTTTATTTTCTTTGCGAAATATCCAGAAGCTATAAGAATAAATATTGAGAGTAGAGGGGTAAACATAATTTTCTTTATCTTTTAAATTTAAGCCAAAATTATATGGCAAGGGTTATTAAATCAAGATAAAATTAATATTATTAACTTTATTAGATAGTAAAATTTAGGATAATTTTAATATAATGCTTGATTTAAATTTAAAAATTCAAAGTAATAATATGAAAAAAATAATCAAATTTATAATATTTTTGGTCATTCTTGCCGCCTGTTCTTTTTTTGTGTATGAAAAATATTTTAAAAAAGAAAAGCCGGATGAAGTATTAACCTCTGTGGCTTTTAGAGGCGAACTTATAAAGAGTATTGATAGCAACGGCGAAATTTATGCAAACGAGCTTATAGATGTGGGTGCGCAAGTTTCCGGTCAGATAAAAAAGCTATATGTAAAGCTGGGCGATAAGGTAAAAGCTGGCGATATGATAGCGGAGATCGACTCTGCAACCCAGCAAAATAACGTAGATACTAAAAGGGCTCAGCTTGGAATCTATGAAGCGAAGTTAAATAGCGCAAAGGTAGCTCTTGAGATCTCAGAGAGTAAATTTAACCGAGAAAAAGAGCTTTTTAGCAAAAACGCAACCTCAAAAGAGGAGTTTGAAAGCTCTAAAAACTCTCTTGCCGTTACAAAGGCAAACGTAAAAGAAATAGAAGCACAGATAGCTCAGACTAAAATTTCTTTAAACACCGCTCAGATCGATCTGGGATACACCAAGATAGTAGCTCCGAAAGACGGCACTATCGTATCGGTTCAGGTTGAAGAGGGTCAAACTGTAAATTCAAACCAGACGACACCAACCATCGTAAATATAGCGGACTTAACGAAGCTAAAGCTAAAGATGGAGATAGCAGAGGGCGACATCACAAAGGTAAAGGTTGGCTCAAGGGTTGAGTACTCTATCTTTTCGGAGCCAAATAAGAAATTTTATACCAAAATTAGCTCCATTGACCCGGGACTTACTACTCTAAGTAACGGCAAATACAGCCAAAAAACATCATCAGGAAGCTCTAATTCTAGCTCATCGGCAATATATTATTACGCCAACGCTCTTATAGATAATCAAGATGAAATTTTACGTATAGGCATGACAACCTTAAATGTCATAATACTTGAAAGCGTCAAGGATGCGGTTATAGTTCCAAATACCGCCATTAAAAAACAAAATTCAAAAACAATAATAGAGGTGCTAAAAGATGACGGCTTGATAGAGGCTAGAGAGGTCGTAATAGGCTTAAGCGACAGTATAAAATCTCAAGTAGTAAGCGGTGTAAAAGAGGGCGAAAAGGTTATCACTTCAAGAAGTTCCGCGGCTCAGATAAACAATATGATAGAGCGTGAAAATAGACGAATAAGAGGTAGGTAAAATTTGAGTTCGATTATAGAGCTTAAAAATTTAAGCAAGAAATTTAAGCTTGGCGAAAATATCTTTGATGCTCTTAAAAATATAAATTTAAGCATTAAAAAAGGCGAATTTATTGCTATTATCGGACAGTCCGGTTCAGGCAAATCAACGCTCATGAATATCCTTGGCTGTCTTGATAACCCAACTAGCGGCGAGTATCTGCTAGAAGGCGCTGATATCTCAAAATTTGATTCAGACTCTCTTGCTGATTTAAGGCGTAATAAATTTGGCTTTATATTTCAAAGATACAATCTATTAGGAACCTTAAATGCGCTGTCAAATGTATCATTACCTAGCGTTTATGCCGGTCTTAATAAAAAAGATAGGGAGGATAGGGCGGCTAAAATTTTAAGCGGACTTGGATTAGAAGATAAGCTTGAATCCTTGCCAAACAAGCTAAGCGGCGGACAGCAGCAGCGCGTAAGTATAGCAAGAGCGCTTATGAACGGAGGAGAGATCATCCTAGCTGATGAGCCTACAGGTGCACTTGATAGCGCAAGCGGGCTAATGGTCATGGAAATTTTAACAAATTTGCATAAAGAGGGACACACTATCATTATCGTAACTCACGATGCAAACATCGCAGCCTACGCAAATCGCGTAATAGAGATAAAAGATGGTGAAATTTTAAAAGACGTAGTAAAAAAGGATGAAATTTTCCCTTCTAAAACCACAGAATTTAAACAAAAAAATGCGATAAGCTTTTACAAGGATCAGTTTATAGAGAGCTTTAAGATGTCGTTAAATTCGATATTTAGCCATAAGCTAAGATCTGTTTTAACCATGCTTGGCATCATCATCGGCATAGCTTCTGTAATATGCGTAGTAGCTCTTGGTAAAGGCTCTCAGCAACAAATTTTATCAGACATCAGAGGCATAGGCACAAATACTATAGACATCTATCCCGGTAAGGGTTTTAGCGATCTTAGAGGCATGAAAAAAACTCTTACGATATCAGATACGGTAATGCTATCTCGTCAAGATTACCTTGATAGTGTTACCCCAAATACCACTGCAAGTGGCATGCTAACGTATAGAAATAAATCAGCATCAGCTAGCATGAGAGGTGGCGGAGCGCAAAGTCTTGAGGTGTTAGGGCATAAATTTGAAAAAGGCAGATCGTTTAATGAAGATGAGGTAAAAAACTCTGCTTCGGTTTTGGTTATAGATCAAAATACAAAGGATGAGTTTTTTAAAGAGATAGATCCTATAGGCGAGATTATATTTTTTAATAAACGCCCGTTTCGCATAATAGGCGTTTTAAAATATAGTAGCAATATAGGCGACTCAAGCACGCTTAGAATTTACACTCCATACACTACTGTTATAAACAAAATAACGGGAGATCGGTTTATAAACTCCATAACAGTCAAGGTTAAAGATGAGGTTAATGCTCAGATCGCCGAGCGAAGCTTAACGGAAGTTTTGGCTGCAAAACGTGGCAAAAAGGACTTTTTTACAAGAAATTCAGACACTATAAAAAAGACTATTGAGGGCACAACCAGGACTATGACGCTTCTGATATCTTGTATAGCCTTTATATCGCTTTTGGTAGGCGGAATAGGGGTTATGAATATAATGCTAGTTTCAGTTACAGAGCGAACTAGAGAGATAGGTATAAGGATGGCTATAGGAGCTAGAGAGGGAAATATATTGCAACAGTTTTTGATAGAGGCGGTGCTACTGTGCGTGATAGGAGGTATCGCGGGTATAGCGGCATCATTTGGGATAGGATATGTATTTAATAAATTTTCACCACAAGTTCATATGATATTTTCTAATCTTTCTATTGTAGTTGCTTTATTTACCTCTACTTTTATAGGTATAATTTTTGGCTACATGCCTGCTAGAAACGCATCCAAACTAAATCCTATAGACGCTCTTTCAAGGGAATGATATGAAAAGAATTTTGATATTTGTATTTGTGATTTTGTTTAGCGGTTGCGCAGTAAAGAGCATAAATGAAGATTTTAGCGATATTTTACTAGATGAAAATTTAAGTAAAGAGTATCAGCTTAAATCAAATTGGTGGGAGGATTATAATCAGCCATATCTAAATGAATTAGTAGAGCTTGGGTTGAAAAACAGTATAAATTTAGCCAAAGCGGCAATCTCTATAAATAAAGCCTTAGCTCAGGTCGGACTCATAAAATCCGAGCTAATGCCTAAATTTAATGCAAATTTAGGCATAGAAACAAGTAGAGATATAAGCAAAAACGATACTTTTAAAGAAAGCTACAATAGCGGTTTTTCTCTAAGTTATGAAATAGATCTTTTTAAAAAACTTTCAGACTCTAAAGACGCTGCAATTTGGGAATTGCAAGCAACCAAATTTGACTTAGAGGCTGCGAAATTAACTCTTATAAATAGCATTATAGATAGATACTTTGAGATTCTTTATCTTAAGGAGAGTTTGAAATTTTATGAGATATCGCTTCAAAATTACGTCCAACTTGAAGCCATTATAAGGGCAAAATTTGAGCTTGGAAAAACAGATGAACTTAGCCTAAAACAGGTTCAAAGCTCTATTTTAAATGTTAAAAACAGGATTTTAAATCTAAATAGAAATTTAAATTTAGCCGAACAGACTTTAAGAAATTTGCTTAGCGTTAAGCCTGAATTTGAGTTTAAAATTAATGAAATTTTACTAAGTGATATTAATTTTTTAGGAATAAATTTAG
Source organism: Campylobacter sp. RM16189 (assembly GCF_012978815.1). Lineage (NCBI taxonomy): Bacteria > Pseudomonadati > Campylobacterota > Epsilonproteobacteria > Campylobacterales > Campylobacteraceae > Campylobacter > Campylobacter sp. RM16189. The sequence goes on from NZ_LIWR01000005.1 coordinate 32,530, forward strand.
ATGTACCTTTATACGCCATCTCCAATCGCCCGGATTTAAAGGCGGCTATTTCTAGGATAGAAGAGAGTCTTTTAAACGTAAAAGTAAGCGAGAAGAGCTTTTATCCTAGCCTTACTTTAGGAGCTAGTATAAGCAGTAGAGGAGATAGAGCCAAAGATGCTTTTAAGTTTCAATTTTTAGGAGGCAATCTTGCCATAAATTTGCCTTTTTTAAACTACTCTCGGCTTAAAAACAGTCTAAAAATTTCAGAATATAACTTTGAAAATATGAAGTTAAACTATGAAGAGAAGTTGGTCGCGGCTTTAAACGAAGTTGATTTGGGGTATAAAAATTGGCAAAAGGATAGAGAAATTTTTGCCAATTATGAGAAACAGATGCAAAATTTAAGATATATAAGAGATATGTATAAGATAAAATTTGATCTAGGTAAAACCGAACTTAAAAACTTTTTAGAAGCCAAAAACAACGAGATAGATATGCAAAATAGCCTTTTACTGCAAAGGTATAAAATTTTACAAGATGAAATAAATGTATTTAAGGCTATGGCGGGCAAGATAAAGTAGTAATTAAAGAGTATTTATTATTTCAATCAAAGAGGACCTTAGCTCCTCTTTGCGTAAAATTCTCTCTTAAATTCGCTAAATTTGCCCTGCATGATCGCCTCTCTCATCTGTTTCATCAAATTTAGATAGTAGTGCAGGTTGTGAAGGCTAGCTAGGCGGAAAAATGTAAGTTCGCGCGCTTTATATAGGTGATTTAAGTAGCCACGCGAGTAGTTGCGGCATGTGTAGCACGAGCACTCGTGGTCTATGGGCGCGTTGTCTTTTATAAATTTGGCCGATTTTATATTTATCTTGCCAAAGCTTGTAAACAAAGTGCCGTTTCGCGCATTTCTAGTAGGCATCACGCAGTCAAACATATCAACTCCGCGCTCCACATTTTCTACCAGATCCTCAGGCGTTCCAACTCCCATGAGGTAGCGCGGGCGGTTTGCGTCGATATATGGTATCACGCCTTCAACCGTATCATACATCTCCTCGTTGCTCTCTCCTACGCTTAAGCCACCTATGGCAAGTCCGTCAAATTCCATCTCGCAAAGCGCTTCGGCGCAAAATTTACGCGCTTCGTAGTCGGTTCCACCTTGAATGATGCCAAATATATTTTGTGTTAAGCCTATGCCTTTTTGCTGGTTTGCTCTGTGGTAATCAATAGCTTCCTTAGCCCAATTTATCGTGCGTCTTATGCTAAGCTCAACTCGCTTAGGCTCGGCAGGCAGGGCGATAAGATCATCAAGTATCATCATGATATCTGAATTTAGATCATACTGCGTATCAAGCACGCTCTTTGGCGTGAAGTAGTGAGAGCTGCCGTCGATATGGCTTTTAAAGTGGATCCCATGCTCGTCGGGCTTTGAAATTTTACTAAGAGAAAACGCCTGAAAGCCGCCGCTATCGGTTAGAAAAGAGCGGTTAAATTTGCTAAATCCATGAAGTCCGCCAAACTCTTTTACAACCTTGCTTGTCGGGCGCAGATAGAGGTGATATGTGTTTCCTAAAATGATCTTGGCGTTTAAAATTTCCATCATATCTATAGCGTCTAGGCTCTTAACGGCACCGACCGTTCCTACAGGCATAAAAACAGGAGTTTGGATGGTAGAATGAGTGGTTGTCAAAGTGCCTGCACGTGCGTTGCCGTCCGTTTTATCTATACTAAAAGTCATTTTGCTATAATATTCCTTTAAATTTGGAGTAGTTATGAAAAATATTTTGGTAATTGCAGATGGAATTGTAGCGAAACATTTCTTAGAAAGATTGTTTGTGGCTAAAAATAGCTCACATCATTATACTGTTATAACTTATAAAGACGATATTATACCTAGAAATTTAAGCTTGGAAAATTTCTCTTTTTATCGGTTTGATCCTACTAGCTTTGAAAGATTAAAAGGTGTAGTGAATGATTATTTTAGCCAGTTTATGGTAGTTGTAAATGATAGCTTTGACGCTGTGAATGTATATAAAAATTTAAGGCAAATTAGCAAGAAAACCGATATTTTGCTTATGGATATTTGGGGGCTCGAGGATAAGTGCATAGATGAAGACAAACATTTGACGATTCTTGACGAGAGAGATGTTATGACGGTTAAGCTTATTGATTCACTTCCTGATATGCCTTTGGTAGCCGATAATGTAGGACTTGGAAGAGGTGAGATAATGGAGGTTAAGGTGCCTGTAGGAAGCTCATATATGTATCGTCACGTAGCATCCATACCTCAAAAAAAATGGCGTATAGTTATGATTTATCGTGGATCAAATTTTATGATCGCCACCCCATCATCAATGATATTGCCAAACGATACCTTGCTCATAGTCGGCGAACCAAGTGTGCTTTTAAGCGTATTTAGAAGTATCAAAAAAGAGACGGGGCAGTTTCCAAGCCCGTTCGGATCAAATTTGTATGCCCTGATAGATATGAAGAATATGAGTGAAGATGAGTGTAGAAAACTTGTCGCAAGAAGTATTAAATTTAACAAAAGACTAAACAACAAGAGACTTTATATCAAAGTGATAAATTCTATGATCAATGAGGTCTACGAAACTCTAAGAAATATGAATAATGAGTCTATAGTGGTTGAATTTAACTATTTTACCAGTAGTTGCGAGATCATAAAAGAAGATGTAACAAAGCACGATATAGGTATGCTAATAACTACAAATAGTTTTTTTGAAGCCAATAAAAGGCTGTTTTTTGATACAAAAAGGCCTATTATGACCATAGGCAAAAACAAGATAGAGGATATTTCAAAAGGCGTTGTTTTAAGTGGCGGAGAGGATATAGAGAGTCAGTCTGCGGCTATTCTTGATTGCTGCTCTCAGCTTGATATCCCTATTTCTTTATATCATTTTACTATTGGCAAGGCTAAAGACTCAAGTCTCGCAGAGCACTTTGACAACCTCTCTAGAATTTTCGGCAGAAAGGTGGAAATCATAGAGGATAGTGAAAAAAATCCGATATTAAAGCTAAAAAACGAGGAAAATTTGCTGCAATTTGTTCTATTTACCAAAAAAATGAGCAGAAAAGATCCTTTGGCATCTATTTCAAACGATATGAATAGGCTTTATGTTAAGCTTAGCGGTAATTACCAAATTTTTATACCAACAACTTAGTAAATTTAGATAGAATAAAACATATAAAAATGGGGGATGCTTTGCAAATCGATATAAATTTAAAAGATATATCAAGAAACTACAAGGTCTATATAGATGAGCTTAAAGAGCTAAAAATTGATACAAAGGTGGCTATTATTACTAATTCTAAAGTAGGTGGGTTACATCTTGATAGTCTGCTTGCTGTTTTAAAATGTAAAGAGAAATTTATCATTACCCTGCCTGACGGAGAAGAGTATAAAAATTTAAAGAGCATAGAAGAGGTTTTAGAACAGCTTTTTGTAAGTAGGCTTGATAGAAGTAGTGTTATCATCGCATTTGGCGGAGGTGTGATAAGTGATATGGCCGGGTTTGTAGCTAGCATTTATCAAAGAGGAATAAGGTTTATAAATATACCGACTACTCTTTTAGCTCAGGTTGATGCGAGTGTGGGCGGCAAAACAGGTGTAAATAATAAATTTGGCAAAAACCTTATAGGCTCGTTTTATCAACCAAGTGCGGTGTATTGTGAGAGTAAATTTTTACAGACCTTGCCAAAACGCGAATTTGCAGCGGGTGTTGCAGAGGCCGTAAAAATGGCTGTTATGTTTGATAAAGAGATGTTTGAGTGGCTTGAAAAAACTGATTTGAGCGATAATGAAAATTTACAAAATTTGATCTTTAAAAGCGTATCTTTAAAAGCAAAAGCCGTTGAAAAAGATGAGACCGAAAAAGGCATTAGAGCTGTGCTAAATTATGGCCATACCTTTGCTCACGTTATAGAAAATGAAACCGGATATAAGAGATTTTTACACGGAGAGGCTGTGGCTATAGGTATGAATATGGTTAATTCATTGGCGGTTAAATTAGGGCTTTTAACAGATTTAGATAGAGATAGGATTAAAAATTTGCTAGTTAAATTTAATCTACCTGTAGAATATAAAATTGCAGATTTAGATGTCTTTTATGATGCGTTTTTCTTAGATAAAAAGAGCGAAAATTCAAAGATTAAATTTATTTTACCAAATGGTATAGGTGGATATGAGATAAGGCAAGATATCCCAAAAGATATTGTAATGCAAGTTTTAAGCGAGTTTAAATGAAAAAAATATTCGTTTTTTTACTATTTTTTGTATTTTTGTTTGGTAATGGTGATGGAATAATAGCCGAATCAAACGCTACTGCCGCTATCAAAGATACCGCTTTGCTTGAGCTTAGGAATAAACTTATACCTATTAACGAAAAGCTTGCAGGCAATATTTGGATTACAAGGTATTCAAACTATAAAACATTTCAAAATTTAACAGATGAGCTTAAAACTATAGAGGCTATGCTTAAAAAGCAGAGTAAATCTAGTAGTAAAAGCACGATTGAGCTGCAAAAAAAGCAAAACACCATCAAAGAGCAGCTTGAGCTTTTAAAAGAATTTGAAAAAGCACCTTTTTCTAGCATGATAACGGCTCCTGAGATAGATAGTATGCAAAAGATCACAAACCCCATAGCTGTAATTTCTGGCTTTTCTTATATTAAGCAGCTTAGAAGCACTAAAGACGAATACAAGATACGTCTTGAGGGGCTTGATAGAATTATAGACGAGCTTAATAAAAAAGAGGAAATTTTATCTGAAATAGTAAAACTTAGCGAAGACGAGACCTATAAAAATGAACTGATTGATATTAGGCAGGAGATTGTCGAGTTTAAGGCTGCTGAAGATATCGCTCAGACTACATACAGTGTATATGAAAAAAGGATTATAGAGGCCATAAGTAGAGCGACCGAAGATATCAAGGCTCAAATGAAAAAGGCTATGAATATAGGGATTTTTATCCTTGTTGTTGTAGCTTTGTCGTTTTTATTTAAATTTATTATCAAAAAGACAATTACCGACAACGAGAGATTATATACTGCAAATAAATTTATAAATTTAGTAAATATAACTCTTATAATTTTGATTTTACTTTTTGCCTATATCGAAAATGTTACATATATAGTCACAGTGCTTGGTTTTGCGTCAGCTGGTATTGCTATCGCGATGAAAGATATGTTTATGAGTATGCTTGGCTGGATGGTTATAGTATTTGGCGGTAGTTTTCACGTTGGAGATCGTATCAAAGTGCGAAAAGACGGGGAAAATTTTGTGGGCGATATCATAGACATATCTCTTCTTAGAATGACCATATATGAGGATGTGACTTTTAACACTTATCAATTTAATCGCAGAGCCGGACGCATTATCTTTATACCAAATAACTATATTTTTACCGATCTTATAGCAAATTTCTCGCATCAGGGAATGAAAACCGTTTGGGATGGTATAGATATCACTCTTAGCTTTGAATCAAACCATAAAAAAGCTGTCTATATAATCAAAAATATAGTCAGAAAGTACTCTAAAGGCTATACAGACATAGCCAAAAAGCAGATGAGTAAGCTAAGAAATCAATATAGTATCAAAAATCCAAACGTAGAGCCTAGAATTTTTTCATTTATAGAGCCTCATGGGGTTAAAATTTCGGCTTGGTATATGACAAATTCTTTTGCCCCTATGGCGTTAAGAAGCACTATTAGCTCAGAAATTATAGAGAGCTTGCTAAAAGAGGATGATATAGTGATCGCATATCCTACTCAGACTCTTTATATGGATAAAAGAAGGAAGGCGAGCGATCCAAAACCTATAGAAAACAATGAAGAAATAATGTAATGCAGGCAAGAGAGAAAATTTACTTTAAAACCTTCGGATGTCGCACAAATATATATGATACCGAGCTGATGAAGAGCTACGTAAAGGACTATGAGATCACAAATGATGAAAATGAAGCCGATATCGTAGTAATAAACTCTTGCACCGTCACAAATAGCGCAGATAGCGGCACTAGAAGCTATATAAATAGCGTTAAAAAACGCGGCGCAAAGGTAATACTCACAGGATGCGGCGCGGTTAGTAAGGGTAGGGAGCTCTTTGATAAAAGCTCTGTTTTTGGCGTTATAGGCGCAAGTAAAAAAGAAGATATAAATTCGCTTTTAAAGTTTGAAAATCCATTTTTTGAGCTAGGGAATTTAGAAAGTATAGATAAAAATATAGTTACAAACTACGAAAATCACACGAAGGCATTTATAAAAATTCAAGAGGGATGTGATTTTGTATGTAGTTACTGCATCATTCCTTCGGTGCGCGGTAAGGCAAGGAGTATGAATGAGGCAAGTATCTTAAATGAGGCTAAAATTTTAGCTTCAAATGGCTATAACGAGCTTGTCTTAACAGGAACTAATATCGGTAGCTACGGCAAGGATACCGGCTCATCGCTTGGAAAGCTGCTTCATAGGCTTGGAAGCATAAACGGCATAAAGCGAATTCGTCTTGGTAGTATCGAGCCAAGCCAGATAGATGAGAGCTTTAGAGAAATTTTAAAAGAGAGTTGGCTGGAAAGACACCTTCATATTGCGCTTCAGCACACAAGCGAAGCAATGCTTAGGATAATGAGGCGCAGAAATAGGGCGCTTAAAGATATCGAGCTGTTTTTGGAGCTAGCAGAGCTTGGCTTTGCGCTTGGGACTGATTTTATCGTCGGACATCCCGGAGAGAGCGAGCAAATTTGGGCTGAGGCGCTGGAAAATTTTAAGAAATTTCCACTTACTCACTTGCACTGCTTTGCTTACTCGCCAAGAAATAACACTCACTCGGCAACTATGAAGATCGATGTAAGCGGTAATGTGGCAAAAGAGAGGATGAAAACTCTTAAAGAGATAGTAGCGCAAAATAACCTTAAATTTAGAAACGACAACAAAGTGCCTTTAAACATCTTAGTCGAGCAGTTAAACGGCGAATTTTACGAAGGGTTTGATCAGTTTTATAATAAAGTCAAGATAAAAACAGATAGAGATATTGTCAAAGAGTGGGCAATAGTGGATAAATACGATGTCAATAACGAGGCAAATTATGCAAAAATTTAAATTTAATAAGAAAAATATTATTGCTATTTTAGCGCTACTATTAATATGCTTGATGTCTATAGTGGCTTTTAAAAATCAGCCAAAAAATATTATGTATGATAGTTACGAAAAGCTACTTGATGGCAATCTGATATCTGAAGCTACTATAGTGCAAAATGAAATTTTGATCACGACAAAAGGCGGGCATAAATACACTATCGTAAAAGATGGAATAGATATGAGCAAGTTAGTTCAAAAAGTACCCGTAAATGTGAAAAAAGAGCATCCTATAATAGAAGAAATTTTAGCTGTAATATTTCTTATAGCGATTGGATACGGTGTTTTATTTGTTTATGGAAGATACAAGCTAAAGAAAAAATCGGAAAACACAAGCGATGAGAAAATGGGAGTGTATGAGATTGAAAATATATTTACAAGCTCGGTGATGCCTGCTATCTCAAACGTAAGCTTTAGCGATGTGGCGGGCATAAAAGACGTAAAATTTGAGCTTAGCGAGATAGTGGATTTCTTAAAAAATCCTGTTAAATATAAAAAATTCGGTATTAAAATGCCAAAAGGCGTGCTTATGATAGGACCTCCAGGAGTCGGTAAGACGCTTGTGGCAAAGGCCGTAGCGGGAGAGGCTAACGTGCCGTTTTTTTATCAAAGCGGTGCGGCGTTTGTGCAAATTTACGTAGGAATGGGTGCAAAAAGGGTTAGAGAGCTGTTTTTAAAAGCTAAGGCTTACGCACCTTCGATAATCTTTATCGACGAGATAGACGCGGTCGGTAAAGTGCGCGGCGGAAGTAGAAACGATGAGCGCGAGGCTACGCTAAATCAGCTTCTTACCGAAATGGACGGCTTTGAGGATAACTCGGGCGTCATAGTGATAGCTGCAACAAATAGGATCGAGATGATAGATGAGGCATTGCTTCGCTCGGGCAGATTTGATAGGAGAATTTATTTATCGATGCCTGATTTTTCAGACAGAGTTGAAATTTTAAAATCATATCTAAAAGATAAAAGCTCTAGCGTATCGCCTGAGGATATCGCTAAGATAAGCGTCGGTTTTTCGGGAGCCGCGCTTGCCACTTTGGTTAATGAAGCGGCCATAAACGCACTTAGGAACAATAAAGGCACAATAGATATGAGTGATTTTGAAAGCGTGCTTAATAAAGTCTTGCTTGGTAAAAAACGAGTGCTTAGCTATAGCGACGAAGAGAAGAAAATTCAAGCTCTTTATCAGAGCGCAAAGGCTCTAAGTGCTTATTGGTTTGGGGTTGAATTTGAAAAAATTTCGCTTGTAGAAGATCACTTTAGAGCCACTGAACGCGAGATAGAGTCTAAGACTCAAATGCTATCTCGCATAAAAGTATGCCTTGCCGGTATGAGCGCTCTAAAAGAGAGCAGGGACGACATCTTTTCAAATGCACACAGCGATATAGCAAAGGCAAAAGAGATCGCTCAAAATATGGTTTTTGAGTATGGTATGGGCAAAACTCTAGTGCCAAATCCTGCTGATGTGGAGAGCATACTTCAAGAAGCGTATAGCGAGATATCGGAGTTCTTGCGAGGGATGAAGGCGCAAACGGAAAAAATTTGTGAGTACATCATAGCAAACGAGAGTATAGATAAGACAGCGATAAAGATAATAATACAAAGCTCTTATGAATAATTTGCAATAATATGCTAAAATCGCATATATTTTAACAATGGAGTAAAATTTATGAAGATAAAAATAGGAATTTTAACGCTTTCAGATAGAGCAAGCGAAGGTGCTTATGAAGATAAATCGGGACCTGCGATAAAAGCAGTGCTTGATGAGTGGATAACAAGTGAGCGCGAGTATATATACGAGGTAATTCCTGATGAGTTTGAGCTTATAAAAGAGCGACTTATAAATATGATTGATAATCTAGGATGTAATCTGGTTTTAACCACTGGAGGAACCGGTCCTGCGGTTAGAGATGTAACTCCTGAAGCAACTGAAGCAGTATGCGAAAAGATGATGCCCGGCTTTGGTGAGCTAATGCGAGCGGCAAGCTTGAAATTTGTGCCTACTGCAATACTGTCACGCCAAACAGCTGGCATTAGAGGACGCGCCTTAATCGTAAATTTACCGGGACAGCCAAAGGCTATAAGAGAGTGCTTGGAGCCGATATTTCCTTCTATACCTTACTGTATTGATCTTATCGAGGGTGCTTATATAGAGACTGATGAAAATGTGATGAAGGTCTTTAGACCAAAGCAAAAGAAGATTTCTTAACTAATCAAAAGGAGAGCTTCAAATCTCTCCTTAATCTATTTTTTTGATTTTTTTATGTAAATATAAATTGCCGTTATGGCAGCTACTGCAACAAGCATTGCTAAGACTATATTTTTAAATAGCTCTTTATTGTAATCAGTTCCTAGATAATACCCCACAGCAAGTAAGATTGCCACCCAAATTCCTGCACCAAGTGTAGTATAAAGGCTAAATTTAAAAAGATTCATTTTAGCTAGACCTGCCGGAAGGCTTATATATTGACGAATTCCAGGGATTAGACGGCAGTTAAATGTAGAAATTTCGCCGTGTTTATTAAAGAAATTTTCAAATTTTTGCATCTTTTCTTCTGTAATTCGCACATATTTGCCGTATTTTAGTATGAGATCTCTTCCGAAAAAGTAGCATAAGTAGTAGTTAAACACCGCACCCGCTAAAGAGCCGCCGGTGCCTGCTAAAAAAGCTAGGATTAGATTCATCTCACCTTTGCTTGCAAGATATCCGGCAGGTATCATAACTATCTCGCTTGGAAACGGGAAAAACGAGCTTTCTAAAAACATCATGCAAAATATGCCGACATATCCCCATTGCCCGACAGTCTCAACGATAAAATTTATAACTTCACTGAGCAAATTTAGCCTTTGTAGTAAAATTTGGATTTATATAAAAGCCTAAACTAAATGTTTAGGCCTTGGGTTGCATTAAAACGCAGGAAGAATAGCGCCTTCGTATTTACTCTCTATAAATTTTTTCACTTCAGCCGAATTTATAGCTTTATCTAAAGCTTTTATTTTTGGAGCGTTTTCATTGCCTACTTTTACAACCACGTAGTTCGTATAAGGGCTATCTTTGCTCTCAAGCGCAAGCGCATCTTTTGACGGATTTAGCTTCGCGTTTAAAGCGTAGTTTGTATTGATAACCGCGATAGTTACATCTCCAAGCGTTCTTGGAATTTGCGCTGCTTCGATCTCGCTAAATTTTAAATTTTTAGGATTTTCTACGATATCAAGCGGAGTTTTTAGAGGATTATCGTTTAGCTTGATAAGTCCTGCAGTTGCAAGCACGTCTAGTGCGCGGCTTTCGTTTGTCGGATCATTTGGTATAGCCACAGTGTCGCCGTTTTTTAGCTCGTTTAGATCTTTTATCTTAGCTGAATAAACTCCCATTGGCTCAAGGTGAACACCTACCGTTTTAACCAAATGAGTGCCTTTGTTTTTGTTAAATTCGTTTAGATATGGCAAGTGTTGAAAGAAATTTGCGTCAAGATCGCCATCTTCGGTTGCCAAATTTGGGATAGTGTAGTCGTTAAACTCTTTGATCTCAAGTTTAAATCCGTCTTTTTCAACTAGAGGTTTAACCACTTCAAGAATTTCTGCGTGAGGAACAGGTGTAGCGCCAACTATGATTGTCTTAGTTTTATCAGCCGAGCTTAAAGTTACTGCAAGTAGTGCACCAAGTAGAATTTTAGAAAATTTCATTTTTTTATCCTTTAAATTTTAAATACAGCTAATTCATTTAAAAGGATAGTATAGGCGAGAAGCTTATTAAATTTCTTTTTAAATGTTTAGCTTGAACTAAGCACTTAAAAAGAAATTTGTGCTTAGCGTTAGTCTTTCGACGACTTAAATTTTACACAACGACACATTTCGCACATATCTGATTTCATTTCAATCCTTTCTTTTAAAATAATTTTGAGATTGTAGATAAAAAATATTTAAAAAAAAATAAAAGTAGCACAAAATGCTACTTTTTTGTTATTTTGTAGAGTAAATTTCCGATTGACTGGAAAATTTGAACCATTATGATTAAGATAACCACGGTATAAAGCATGATGTCAGGTCTAAAGCGTTGATATCCGTAGTTGATCGCAACCGCTCCAAGACCGCCTCCGCCTACCGCTCCCGCCATTGCCGAAAAGCCGACTATAACTATCAAAGTAAGGGTTATGGCAGATATTATGCCGGGAAGCGCCTCAACGAACATTATCTTAAATATGATCTGCGAATTTGAGGCTCCAAAGCTTTTAGCAGCTTCAATTATGCCTTTGTCTACCTCTTTTAGTGCGCTTTCAATTAGCCTTGCGATGAAAGGTGCGGCACCTATCGTAAGAGGCACGATGGCTGCCGTTGTGCCGATACTTGTGCCCACTATCATCTTAGTAAACGGGAAAAGCACGATGATGAGTATGATAAACGGAAAGCTTCTTAGCGTGTTTACGATTATATCAAGCACTAGATACAGCTTTTTGTTTGGCTTAAGTCCGTCTTTATCGCTAAGCACTAAAAGTACCGCGGGGATAAGCCCAAGCGCGAATGCAAGCAGTGTGGAAACCAAGCTCATATAAAGCGTCTCGTTAATCGCAGGAAGCAAAATTCGCTCAAAAACATCGGGAAATTTAGAAAAATCTATCCCAAACATTACGCTACCTCCCATAAAACGCCGCTTTGTTTGACGTACTCTATCACTTTTGCCTCATCTTCTTTTTCTACGTTTATAACAAGCGAGCCAAGGACATTTTCGTTTAGCTTTTCAAGCTTGCCCCAGACGATGTTAAAATCTACATTTAGAGTTCTTGCCATGTGAGTTATGATACTTTTTTGCGCTACCTCTTTTGGGAAAAACAGACGGATATTAACTCCGCTTTGAGGCAGAATTTCAACTTCGCCTAAAAACTCTTTCATCTTTTCATCCGGTTTTAAAAATAGCTCTTCGATACTTCCTGAACCTATGATTTTGCCGTGTTCTAGCAGGATCGCTCTATGTGCGGTTGATTTTACGACTTCCATCTCGTGAGTGACGATAACTATGCTTATTTTTAGCTCGCGATTTATCTTCTTTAAAAGCTCGAGAATCGAATTTGTCGTGTTTGGATCAAGGGCCGAAGTCGCCTCATCGCTTAGTAAAATTTTAGGATTTAATGCAAGCGCTCTAGCTATGGCTACACGCTGCTTTTGACCTCCGCTTAGCTCGCTTGGATAGCTTTTTGATTTGTTACTTAGCCCTACAAGCTCGAGCAATTCACTTACTCTTTTTTGAATTTCGCTTTTTGGATATTTCCAAAACTCAAGCGGTGTTGCGATATTGTCAAATACGTTTTTTCTAGCCATCAGAGCAAAATGCTGAAATATCATGCCGACATCTTTTCTAAAGTGTCTAAGCTCGTTTGCGCTCATATCTTTTATCTCTTTACCATATACTTTTACAGAGCCGCTTTGATAACTCTCAAGTCCGTTTATGCAGCGAAGCAGAGTGGATTTGCCTGCTCCGCTATGTCCGACAAGTGCGAAAATTTCGCTCTCATTTACCGTAAAACTCACATCATCTATGACTTTTGTATCGCCATAGTATTTAATCAAATTTGAAATTTCTATCATTAAGTTTATATGCCCTGTTATTTAAATAAAAAATAATAAATCACATAAAACCAACTAAGAAATCCATGTATAATCGCCCATAAAATGCTCTTATTTGCACCCCATGACAAGGCGACCGCAACGACAGTTCCTAACGTAAATCCACCAAATCCTAAACCCTTCATTCTTATCCTTTAAGTTATTTACTAAATTTTTTAAGCTCAGCTTCCACCTTTTCAAACTGCTCTTTTGCACTTGCAAGGCCTGCTTTGTTTGTTTCTATCACATCAGCAGGGGCGTTTGCTACAAATTTTTCGTTATTAAGCATGTTTGAAAGCTTTATTATCTCTTTTTCAAGCTTATTTTTTTGCGCGGTAAGTCTACTTATCATCGCCGACATATCAACGCCTTCAAGCGAGATAAAGACTTCTAAATTTTCGCTTACATCGCATACTGCATCAGCTATCTTGCTGCTTACAAATTCGATTTGCTCGCATTTGGAAAGTAGGGCGATATACTCTTTTGCCTCGCTTAAATTTTCGCTTCTGTTTAGCTTTACGTAAGCCTTTGAGATTTTAGAATTTCCTAGGTCAATCGTAGCTTTTGCGCGTCTTATAGCAACTATCGCTTCGATTACCAGTGAAAAAATGCCTTCTATCATTAAATTTTGCTCTTTTATCTCAGGATAGCGTGAAATCATTATAGAGCCTGAGTTTTGTAAATTTGTGCCGCTTAGCTCGTGATATAAGTATTCGCTTATAAACGGCATAAACGGACTTAGCAGCCTCATCGCCTCTTTAAATATGCTTCCAAGCTCTTTTACGCTACTTTTATCGGCTTTACTAAGCTCGATTCCCCAGTCGCAAAACTCATCCCAGAGGAATTTATAAAGCGCATTCGCAGCGTCGTTAAAGCGGTAGGTATCGATATTTTCACGCACTTGGCGAACACACTCATTAAAGCGACTGTTTATATAAATTCCAAGCTTGGTTTTAAGCTCTATCTTATCAAGATCTTCAAATTTACTCTCGTTTAGTAGCAGGTATTTGCTGGCGTTATAAAGCTTATTGGTGAAATTTCTTACTAATTTAATCTTATCTTCGCTAAGCTTTATGTCTCGACCCTGAACGGCAAGAAGTGCCAGAGTAAAACGCAAGATATCGGCGCTATACTCCTCAATACTATCAAGCGGATCGATCACGTTTCCAAGGCTTTTACTCATCTTTCTACCTTGCTCGTCTTTAACTAAAGCGTGCAGATATATATCGCTAAACGGAAGCTCGCCAAGCGCATTTTGCCCTTGAAACATCATTCTTGTAACCCAGAAAAATAGTATATCAAAGCCTGTTATCAGCAGGTTGTTTGGATAAAATTCAGCTAAATCGTTTTCAAACCATTTTTCGTTTTTAAGCTCGTCACCGTTACCCCAACCAAGCGTGCTAAAAGGCCAAAGACCGCTAGAAAACCAAGTATCAAGCACGTCCGGATCTTGATGGAAATTTTTGCTTTTACACTTTCTGCACTCTGTCGGTTCGCTCTCATCAGCCCACTCATGGCCGCAATCATCGCAATAAAAAACGGGAATTTGATGTCCCCACCAAAGCTGACGAGATATACACCAGTCGCGAAGTTCTCTCATCCAAGCGTTAAAGCTATTTATCCAGTGTGGAGGGTAAAATTTAGCAAGACCGCTTGTTACATCTGCAATTGCCTGATCGGCTATCTCGCGTTTTACAAACCACTGTTTTGAAATGTAAGGTTCTACGATATTTTTGCAGCGGTAGCAGTAGCCTACTTGATTTTCGTAGTCTTCAATCTTTTCGATGTTGCCAATCTTTTCTAGCTCCGCTACGATGATATCTCTTGCTTCAAGTCTTTCAAGACCTTTAAATTTATCGCACTGATCGTTTAGGATTCCAGCCTCATCAAAGCATGTGATGAACTCCAAATTATGGCGCTTGCCAACCTCGTAGTCGTTCATATCGTGAGCAGGAGTAACCTTAACAAGTCCTGTTCCAAACTCCATATCCACGTGCTCGTCGGCTATGATCTCTATCTCGCGGTTGATGATAGGCAAAACCACTTTTTTGCCGACTAGGTGTTTATATCTCTCGTCGTTTGGATTTACCATTACGGCTGTATCGCCGAAGTATGTTTCCGGGCGAGTTGTGGCTACTACGATATAGTCTTTGCTATCTTTTAGAAAGTATCTGATGTGATAGAGCTTGCCTCTGTTATCTTTATGCTCAACCTCGATATCGCTAAGTGCGCCATCATGCGTACACCAGTTTATCATGTAGTTTCCGCGAACTATCGTGCCGTTTTCATAAAGCTTGACAAATGCCTTTTTAACGGCTTTTTTAAGCCCTTCATCCATAGTAAATCTCTGGCGACTCCAAGCGGGAGTTATGCCAAGGCGGCGCATTTGATGAACTATCATGCCGCCGCTTTTTTCCTTCCATCGCCATACGCGCTTTACGAACTCTTCGCGTCCTATGCTCTCTTTTGTTATACCTTGAGCTAAAAGCTGCTTTTCAACGACGTTTTGAGTGGCGATGCCTGCATGATCAAGCCCCGGCTGCCAAAGTGTTTTGTAGCCGTCCATCCTTTTATAGCGGGTGATGATATCTTGAAGTGTAAAAGTAAGGGAGTGTCCGATATGAAGCGAACCTGTGACGTTTGGAGGAGGCATCATAATGCAAAATTTGCGTCCGTCTTTTTGGATCTCTTTGTTTGCATCTATCTCGAAATATCCGCGCTCTTCCCAAATTTTATAAAATTTCTCTTCAACCTCTTTTGCGTTGTAAAAACTCACTTCAAATCCTTTTAGAATTTATCAAAAATGCTCGATTTTATCAGAATTTTACTAATAAGGCGATTAAATTTGTAAGAGTAGATTTAAATTTAAAGTTGAAAGAGGAGGCTCTAGCTGGTAAAGCCACCTCTTTTTGGTTTATTTTACGATAAATTCTTTTTGAGCTAGATCGTAATCGCTTATGCTCTCGTCATACATATTTTCTGTAATTACCGCAGGTAGCATACATTTACCGCTCATCACGACTCTAAGCGGGGTATAAATAGCAAACGGCACCTTATCTTTTTCATTCGCGTATCCTGAATTAAGCGAGTAAAAGCTAAGTACTCTATCATCTTGTATATTTTGATGTTCGACATATAGAGTGTTTTTCGTAGCCTTTGTTCTCAAATTCGGAGCTATATTTTCATTTATGACTTCAAAGCAAGGGCTTATCTGCTCATTTATCACTCCGTTTCTTATGTAGTCTATTGTCTTTAGTGTTAGCTTGGAGTATATGACATCATTTAGCTTAATGTTGTTGATATCTACCTCTTTACCATTTTTATCGACAAAGGTTCTATAGATATCAAGACCCTTTTTATTAAAATCGTGATTTATATTAAGAGGTCTATATGCCAAGCTTCTTACGCTTAAATATACCGATGATCCAGACTCTGGAGTAACGGTAATTTCAGGTTTTTTAGGAGATATGTCGATATTATTTAATCCGTCAAAAAGTATATCTTGACCATCGTAGCTTATCTTAAATTTATTTCTAGTTGAAGTATCTTTAATATAAGCTCTTAGTGCCATTAATGTAAATGCACGCTCTTGCGTAGAATACATTTTGTCTATATTTTTGATTAGATAGTTTGCCATCTCTTCGCTAAATGCGTTTTTCTTAAAATGTCTAGTGTGAAGTAGCAGTGTAAACGCTGTATTTCTCTTTCTTGAGCCAAAGTTATCAGCTAGAGATTTCTCTTTGTTATAAACTACATCGCTAATTTGTTTAAGTGCATTTTCACTCTCTTTTTTTAGTCCTACATTTTGAAGGATCGATGCCATCAAGTAAGCTTCAAGAGAGGTTGAAAATTTTCTATTATCGTAAAGTGCATTGGCTGCAGATTTTTCAAGCTTGTTTTGAGTACTTAATACATAAGCTGCATATAGGGCTTGAAGATTGTCTTTTGAGCCAAAATTCATAAGCCAACTAATGGCTTTTGACTTCACATTTTTATCAAGTTCAAATCCTGATTTTTCAAGCTCTAAAAGCGTATCTATCGCATAGATAGAGGCAAAATTATTAGTATAGCTTAACTCTCCCCAATAACCAAAGCTTCCATCAGCTTTTTGCATTTTTATAAGATCCTTCATGCCTGCTGTTATAAACCTCTTAATGTCAGCCGCATCTATTCTTGATTTTGTGCTGTTTTGGTCGTTAAGCACTAAGGCGTTAAGCTCTAAAAGCTTACTTGAGCGTTGCTCCGAGCATCCGTAAGGATAGTTTATAAGCTTATCGCTATTTGCTCCAAGAAGGCTTTTTATAGAGGTTGAAGCATCTATTTTGATATCTTTAAATTCAGGCTCAAATGTCAAAGTTTTCTTTTCGCTTGCCTGAAAAGATGTGGCATATGTGCTGAGTGGACAAGGATAAACCACGTCTAAATTTAATGAGTAAGAGTAGCTTTCTTTGCCGTCGTTTGCCTTAAATTTCAAGAACGATTTGCCGGTAGAGTTTGCCTCTAAGACAATTGTTGTTTTTAAATTCTCATTTGGCTTTAGAGTTATCTTCTCTTTTTCAAGTTTTGCGTTTAAATTTGTATCTAAGCTAAGAGTAATCTCTTTTGTATCGTTTGTAGTATTTATAACTCTTAGGATGTAATTTATCTTATCGCCTTTTACTAAGTATGCAGTTTGTGTAGGTTTTAATATAATGTCATCTTTGACGTTAATTTCACTTATATCAAAACCAAGCTTACTTTCGCTCTTTGCTAAAACGGCTAGATTTATCTTGGAATTGAAGTCCTCAGGAACCTCTACTTCAAAAGTTGCATTTCCGCTAGCATCAGCTTTTGTAGTTTGCATTTTGATATAAGTTTTTACGTTTTTCTTGTCAACTGGAGTTGCAAATTTCGCCATTCTCATCTCCATTAGTGAGCTAGCCGTATCACCGCCAAAGCTTAGCACTTTACCGTCTTTTTTAAATCCAGTAATACTGTCAAATATATCAAAATCAAGCACAGAATCCGCTATTGCTTTATTGAAGAAATCAAGAGGGCTTTTAAATTTTTGATTAGTTATCTGCAAAATTCCCTCATCTACAGCAAATAATGTAATCTCAGAATTAGGATCGGCTTTTACTTCCATCTTAAATTTAGAATTTGACCTTACTACATTTGGAGCCTTTGCTTTTACTTCCATATTTCTTTCTTTATGTTCTGCTTTGGCATAAACCTTATCGTATGCCCTAAACGGAAGTATATCACTATCGGCTACTCTTATGATGAGAGCGCTTACATATAATCCCTCAAAGTCAAAATCCAGATCAAATTTTACATTGGCTGAGTTATTTTGGATATTTAAAATTTTATGTTTTTTTACCCCGTTGCTTTCAAGTGTAACGAGTGCCATAGCGTTTTTGAGTACAGAGCTTACATCTACACTCATCACATCGCCTTTTTTATAGCTCTTTTGATTTAGTTTTATTTGAGCTTTTGCCAGTTCTTTTGTAGGAGCAAGTGAGCCGTAATCCCAGCCACTGACATATATATTTATGCTTGAACTATGTCCGCTTATAGTATCCGTTACGACTACTTTGTAATCTCCGCTTTGAGAGAAGCTGTAAGAAAATGTATTTGTAGATTGCGATACTTTAGATATGCTTTCATAGTTTTTATTCCATCTCATCACACCTTCTTTATCTAGGTTGTAATTCCATACTCCTCTTTTTATATCTATTACTTTTTCTATTCCTTGTTTTTCTTCGCCACTTATAGGATCTATGTTGATGAAGTTAAAATTTACATTGTTATTAACCTCTGTAAAGTCGGTATCGGCCTTGATTCCTACCATAGTATCAAAAGGATAGATAGTTAGATTTTTACTTGCCGATATATTTTTACCATCATCATTGATATTAAAGACCAAGGTAGCACCAATTACGCTTGCAACCTTTTTTTGCCCTATAAGCGGTTTTATTATCTTTGTGCTCTTGCCGTCTTTGTCAAGCTTTATATCTTTAAATATCTGGTCAAAGTATATTTTAGAGTATTCACTATTACTAAAATTATAATTTTTAAATTTATCGTTTGAATACTCTTTTTGATACATATTTAGCTCTATGTTGCCTTTTAAATCACCAGCAGGTGCACCAAATAGATAGTTGCTTTGAAGCTTAGCTTCTATTAGTTCATCTTTGTTATATATATCTTTATTTAGTGTTATGTTATTTTTTATGCGTTGAGGAGTGAAGGACTCAACTGAGAAATTTTGAGAAGTTAGTATTCTGTCTGCGAAAATAACTTCAAATTTAAACGATCCGCTAAGTTCCGAATTTACACTCTCGTCAAAATTTATCACTCCAAGCTTATCTGTCTTTATAGATTTATTAAGTATTGTTTTGTTTTGAGGATCTTTTATTTTAAGTTTTACAGGCATTTCAGATAGAGCGCTAAATATAGCGTTTTTGATTATTATCTCTCCTTTTATTGTATCTGATGGACGAATTATATCGCTCGCAAAGTGTAAATAAGCGCTGTAAAGTTCATTTGGAGCTTTCTTTGGATAGTAGCCATTTTCGTTTAAATTTTTGCCCTGAGTCAAGATTATAAACCCTTGCTCTTTGCCTATGGTTACGACAGCAGATGAAGCCTCTTCGCCGATATTTTTCTTGTTAAATTTAAATATGCCCTCATCGTTTGTTATTCCGTTTGCTAAAATTTCGTTTTTATTAGAATAAATTTTTACATCCGCGTTTGCTACCACAGCATTTTGACTAAGTCTATTGGCGAATAAAAAGATCTCATCCTTAGCCAGTTTGACGCTTACGCCTATATCTGTTAAATATACTACTTTAGATGTGCTTTTTTCTTTGTCGTAATATATTGTTATAAGATACACTCCATCTCCGCTATCTGCGAAGTCAAGCTTGATCTTATGTTTTGAAATTTCATTTAAAGTCCCGCCAAGCTCATAGTTTTTACTTGCTACCTCTTTAACTAAAGGCGATAGGTCTTCGTTTGAAAAATTTAAGAAGTATCTATAGTTTTGATCCATTAGTTTTTCTACTACTACTTTTGCAGTGCTTGTATTGACGCTTTCTATGGCTATCTCGCCGATATTTGACATATATGGAGCATTTTGCGGATCGCTAAATTTTAAAAACGGTTTTAAATTTCCAAATTTGATTTTAAATTCAGCACTCTCTCTTAGTAATGAATACCTATCTCCAAATCCTTTTAAATATCTTATTTTATATTCTGTATTCGGTTTAAATTCATCGCTTGTGACATCAATGTAATAATAGTGATCTTGCGGTATATCTTCTTTCTCTGTATAATTCGTATACTCAATCTCGCTAACTTTAAAATTTTTAACTCCGTCTATACTTACAAATTTATGAAAATTTCCATAATCAAGCCAATTTTTTAAATATAGTCTTATGGCTAATTTTCCATTATCCAAACTAACTGCTTTAGGGGCGGTTAGAAGCATAGTTTTAGCCTCTGGATTATCCACAAACATCTCTTCTGTCGTAGGCTCTTGAGGTATTGCGTAGTTATTATCCAAATTTATTCCAGAGGTGCTTTTTAGATTATTTGATACGTCAAATATCAAATTTTCTCCGCTACTAAGTAGTTTTACATTAAAGTTATTCTTTGTTTTGCTTGTGATTTTGTATTTGATATCGTTTTTCGCTAGATTTTTTCTCTCGTAAATTTTAAAATTTTTAACAAATTCTTCTTCTTTAACCTCGTCATTAAAGCCTATCAGATAATCACTTTTAGAGTATTCTACAAATTTGTCTAATACAAAATCCCCGCTGTAAAACCCGGACGAAGTTTTATCTTTAATGCAGTTGTAATCAATACCTTTTACAAGTGGTTTTGTAAGATAAAGCGTGATATCGTTGTTTCCGTATTCGTATACTCCTTCAAGTTCTGGTGTGCATGTTAGAAGTTTTTTATGCGTCATCGTTCCAATTAGTGACGATGTAGCCTTTTTTTCGTATTTTACTCCAAAGATTAATACTCTATCATCAGGCGCTCTAAAATCACCCGTAAGAGTGAAAGCATTTAGGCTCAAACATAGCATAAGAGTAGCTGCTGTAGATCTAAATAACATCAAAACCTCCTTATTTCTATTTTTATTTCGCTTAAATTTGAATTCTCATCCAGACAACCTATTTTGTGTTCACCTTCTTTTAGAATTAGCATTTTTTCGGCTGCGTTTGTGGTCTTATTAAACTCTTCGTCATCTATTTTGTAATAAATTTCATCTCCAATATATGCGTAACATTTTAGCATAACTTTAGTTTCCTTCTCATTACTCATTATTATTTGTTCGTTAAAAGGTGAGGCTATTAGAGGCTTATGGTTTTTAAATTTATAAAAGCAGGGGCTGTCTTTTATATCTTGTTTTGAAATTTTATTGTTTTTTAGTAAGAAATCCACCTCTTCACTTCTTATACTATCGCAATCATCTTTTAGTTCAACACCGCTTATAAGCTCATCAATTTGTATATTTTTACACTCTTTAAATTTAAATGCGTCCAGACAGCTCTCTTTTTCTTCGATTCCGTTTGGAATATCGATAAAAGATAGACTTTCTTGTTGAGCTAAAATTTTAAAGATATCAAAAACAACCTTGGAGGCATCAGAAAATCCGCTTAAATTTTTAGTCTTTTTACCGTTAAAATTTCCAAACCATACCGCTATTGTGTAGTCTTGATTAACTCCTATGGCATATATATCTCTTGATCCATAACTAGTGCCGGTTTTAAAAGCGATTTGCGGGGTATCCTTTGCATATTGCCATGTAACTCCTAGGTAGCTTCTGGCTGCCTTTGATAGCATTTTTGCAGTTAGATACGCACTTTGTTCGCTTATTAGACGTTTGTTTTCTCCTATTGTTTTTCCTGCGACTTCAAGAGGTTTTAACTCCCCTTTATTGGCGTATATTGTATATAAGTGGGCTAAATTTAATAGGCTCATTTCAGCGCTTCCTAATGATATGCTGTCGCCGTAAAATTCTTTTGTATTTTTTACTAAATTTATCTCTTTTAGCATCTCGTATAGTGAGTTTTCTTTAAGTTTATGATTTAAATTTACAGCAGGTATATTTAGGCTAAGCGCTAAGGCCTCTGTAGCCGAAACTATGCCCAAAAATTCGTTATCGTAATTTTTTGGATTGTATTCTCTTATGAAAATTTCAGTATCTATCATCTCTTTTTTAGGGGTTATGAAGCCTTGATCGAGTCCTAATGAAAATATAAAAGGTTTTAGAGTGGAGCCTACGTTTCTACTCATAATCACTCCGTCATTTTCCCCGTCTAAAGCCTTTTCGTTATGTGAGCCAACATATGCAGCCACACTCATTGATCTATTATCTATGATTATACCGGCTGCATTTTTGGCATTTTTATCCATCATTAAATCTGAGGCTATTTTTAAATTTGTTTCTAAAATATTTTGTAAATTTAGATTCAGATTCGAGTTTATAACTCCGTTTTTAATAGCGATTAAAGAGTATTGCTTGGCATTTAAAGGCGCATTGAAGCGTTTATTTTTAAATGGCTCGCTTCTGGCTCTTTGATATTGGCTCTTGTCTATTATTTTAGCCTTATACAGCAAAGTTACTACGCGGTTTTTTAAAGTATTTATGTTTGATTTTTTATCAAGGCGATTTGCGTTCGGATTTTTTGGGATCGTGCTAAGAAGAGCCATTTGAGCAATGCTTAGATCTTCTAAATTTTTATTAAAATAAAATCTCGCAGCCGCCACAACGCCTTCTATGTTGCCGCCATAAGGAGCGAGATTAAAGTAAAATTTTAAAATTTCATCTTTTGTGTAGTGCCATTCAAGCTGAAAGGCGGTAAAAATTTCTTTGATTTTATTTGCGTATGTCCGCTCTTTCGGGCTCATCATGCGGGCTACTTGCATTGTTATGGTTGAAGCTCCTATGCGGTTTTTGTGGGTTAAATTATGAAGCGCGGCTCTAGCCATTGAAAAAGGATTAAAGCCAAAATGGTAGTAGAAGTATCTATCCTCAAAGAGCAAAACGCTATCTTTGAGCGTTTGTGGGATATTTTGCGCCTCAAAACGCCAAATTTCATCGCTACTTGGGCGCATAGAAATAATCTCGCCATTTTTATCAAACAATATCGAAGAATTTTCTCTAGTGAGCATTTTCGTATTTAAAGGGAAGTCAAAATCAAGTATTAAAAATGCCAAGAAAAGAGATGCGATAAAGATAAAACCAAATTTAGCAAATTTAATAATTTTATTCTTCATTTTAAAATTATAACAGATTTTATAGGCAAAGCTAACGTAGTTATCCTTTATTTATTAATTATGATATAAAATATCAAAAATAATTTAAAAGGATCATTTATGCAATATAGAATAGAAAAAGACACCATGGGTGAAATCAAGGTTCCAAACGATAAGTATTGGGGTGCTCAAACCGAAAGAAGCTTTGAGAATTTTAAAATCGGCGAAGAAAAAATGCCAAAAGAAGTTATCAAAGGCTTTGCATATCTTAAAAAAGCTTGCGTGATAGTAAATCACAAGCTAAACAGACTTGATGAAGCCAAAACCAAAGCCATATCACAGGCTTGCGACGAGATAGTGCAGGGCAAGTTATGCGGAAATTTCCCTCTTGTAGTTTGGCAAACAGGCTCAGGAACTCAGTCAAATATGAACTTAAACGAAGTCATCGCAAACAGAGCGACTGAAATTTTAGGCGAGGATTTTAGAATAAAAAAACTTGTTCATCCAAACGATGACGTAAACAAAGGTCAAAGCTCAAACGACACTTATCCAACTGCGATGAGAGTTGCGTTTGTAGTAGAAATTCAAAAGCAGCTTTTGCCTGCGCTTAGCAAGCTTAAAGCGACTTTGGAAAGCAAGAGTAAAGAGTTTAAAGACATAGTGAAAATAGGGCGCACGCACTTGCAAGATGCTACTCCGCTCACACTCGGACAAGAGCTTAGCGGATATGTCGAGATGCTTAGAAAAGCGCAGCTTCAAGTAAATGACGCAATGAAGTATCTTTGTGAGCTTGCTATCGGTGGAACAGCCGTAGGAACGGGGCTAAATTCGCATCCAGAGTTTTCAAATTTAGTAAGCGAAGAGCTAAACACTCTAACTAAAAGCGAGTTTAAATTCGTCTCTCATCCAAATAAATTTCACGGACTTACAAGTCATGACGGCGAAGTATTTTTAAGCGGAGCTCTTGATGGTTTGGCTGCAAATTTAATGAAGATAGCAAACGATATAAGATGGCTTGCAAGTGGCCCAAGATGCGGTATAGGCGAAATTTTTATCCCTGAAAATGAGCCCGGAAGCTCCATAATGCCGGGCAAAGTAAATCCGACGCAGTGCGAAGCGATGACTATGGTATCGGTTCAGGTCATGGCAAATCATTTTGCGGTAACTCTTAGCGCCTCTCAAGGAAATTTTGAGCTAAACGTGTTTAAACCGGTGCTTACTTATAACTTGCTTCAATCAATCAGACTTTTAAGCGATGCGATGATAAGCTTTAACGATCACTGTGCTGTGGGGATTGAACCGAATTTAAAGGTTATAGACGGCTATTTGCACGGCTCGCTTATGCTAGTAACTGCGCTAAATCCTTATATAGGATATGAAAATGCGGCTAAGATAGCTAAAACAGCTCATAAAAACGGCACTACGCTAAAAGAAGAGGCTGTAAATTTAGGGATTTTAACTGCTGAAGAGTTTGATAAATATGTCCGTCCTGAAGAGATGACCTATCCTAAAAAATAAATTTGATTTAAATTTTACCCTTTCGCTTGATTTTTTTAACTTTTTGCGAGTGGGTAAAATTTATTTTACTTTAAATTTAGCTACAAAAAACATACAAAAAATAAAAAAGCAAATTTGGCATATTTTCAAATAAATCAAATATTTTAAATAAAAATTTCATTTAAATAAAAATCAGAGTATTTTTATCTTAAATCTTATTTTTGATAATTTATATAATAATTTTAAGTATATATTTTTATTTTAAAATAATGAAAATAGCATATTTCTAAAAAATATATTAATCAATTATTATAAAAAAAAATTAATATATTTTATAAATAATAAACAATGAGAATTAATAGTAATATTTCATCCAAGACAAAATATTATTAAAAAATTTATATTTCATTTAGTATTTTGTAAAATATTAAAGTTCTTTTTATTTTTTCTATATATATAATTATGTAAAATTTACATATTTGTTGTGGTATAAATTCATTTTTTTAAGGAGTAGGTATGAAAAATGATGTTCTTGCCAGAGTTAATGAGCGACTCAATATTCTGGCCAAGCTACCAAGAGTAAAGAGTGAAGGCTCCATAAGCGAAGCTCTGAAGGCAAGCGGCTTTACTCGTCGTGATTTTATGAAATGGGCAGGTGCGATGACCGCGTTTATGGCGCTTCCTGCATCTATGACGCCTATCGTTGCAAAGGCTGCAGAGCTAAGCGATCGCTTGCCTGTGATATGGCTTCATATGGCAGAGTGTACAGGCTGTAGCGAAAGTCTACTTAGAACGGATACTCCTACGGTAGATAGTCTTATATTTGATTATATATCGCTTGAATATCACGAAACTATTATGGCGGCTTCCGGTTGGCAAGCTGAGGAGAATTTAGAAAGTGCTATAGAAAAATATAAAGGCAGGTATATACTTTTAGTTGAAGGTGGTATACCTATGGGTGCTACAGAAAACTATCTAACTATCGGGGCTTTAGGACACACCGGATATCACAATGCAAAACACGCTAGTGAAAACGCTGCAGCAATCTTTGCCATAGGTACCTGTTCCAGTTTTGGAGGTGTTCAGGCGGCTCGTCCAAACCCTTCAAATTCACAAGCTATGAGCAAGGTTACAAGCAAGCCTGTTATTAATGTTCCTGGCTGTCCTCCAAGCGAAAAAAATATCGTAGGAAACGTACTTCACTATATTTTATTTGGGACACTTCCGGCTCTTGATGTATTTAATCGTCCAAAATGGGCTTACGGTCTTAGGATTCACGATCTTTGCGAAAGACGCGGACGCTTTGACGCGGGCGAATTTGTTCAAAGATTTGGTGATGAGGGCGCAAAAGACGGATACTGCTTATATAAAGTCGGCTGCAAGGGTCCATACACATTCAATAATTGCTCACGCGAGAGATTTAATCAGCATACAAGCTGGCCTGTTCAAGCAGGTCACGGCTGCATAGGTTGTAGTGAGCCTGATTTCTGGGATACCATGGGACCATTTGAAGAGCCTATGGGGGATAGACTGTTTGACACCGTTTTGGGTCTTGGTGCCGATAATGTAAGCGACAAGATAGGCATAGGTGTGCTTGCGCTTGCTGGTATAGGTATGGCTGCACACGCTGCACTTGCTGTTTTTGCAAAAGATAAAGAAGAGAAAGAGGCATAATTATGAGCGAACAAAGAATAGTAGTAGATCCTGTAACGAGGATTGAAGGGCACTTGCGCGTAGAGGTAGTGGTAGATGAAAATAATGTAGTTAAAGAGGCCTATTCAGGCTCAACTCTTTGGCGCGGAATAGAACAAATCGTAAAAGGACGCGACCCTAGAGATGTTGGATTCTTCACTCAAAGAATTTGCGGAGTATGCACCTATTCTCACTACAAGGCAGGTATTATTGCTGTAGAGGATGCATTGGGTATTACGCCTCCTTTAAATGCCGTATTAACAAGAACTCTTATGAGTGCGGCGCTTTTTATGCATGATCATCCTGTGCATTTTTATCAACTTCACGGACTTGATTTTGTTGATGTTGTATCGGCTCTTAGTGCCGATGTTAGAAAGGCTAGTGAAGAGGCTTTTAAATACTGTGATACACCTCTTGCGACAGGAGCTGATCACCTAAAAGCTGTACAAGATAAGGTAAAAGCCTTTGTTCAAAAGGGAAATTTGGGGCCATTTGCTAATGCTTATTGGGGACATAAAACTTATCATTTTACTCCTGAGCAAAATTTAATAGCTCTCTCTCACTATCTTGAGTGTTTGAGAATTCAAAGGACTGCGGCTCAAATGATGGCCATATTTGGTTCTAAGCAACCCCATCCGCAAAGTTTAACAGTAGGTGGAGTAACCTGTGTGATGGATATTCTTAGTCCTTCAAGACTTGGCGAGTATATGGTTAAATTTCAGGAAGTTAAAGAATTTATAGATAGAGCTTACTATCCTGATTTGGTAATGGCAGGCAAGGCTTATGCCAATGAGCCTAGCGTACTAAATGATGTTGGAACACCTAATTTATATACATATAAAGAGTTGCCTTTAGGTTCGAATGAATGGCTATTT
Source organism: Campylobacter sp. RM16189 (assembly GCF_012978815.1). Taxonomy (NCBI): domain Bacteria; kingdom Pseudomonadati; phylum Campylobacterota; class Epsilonproteobacteria; order Campylobacterales; family Campylobacteraceae; genus Campylobacter; species Campylobacter sp. RM16189. The sequence goes on from NZ_LIWR01000005.1 coordinate 59,570, forward strand.
GAGAGTGGTATTATTTTAAACGGCGATATAAGCAAGGTTCATGAGGTTGACGATAATAAGATTACCGAAGAGGCTACACACGCTTGGTATAAAAATCCTGCACCTCTTCACCCTTATGAAGGACAAACCGATCCTAATTATACGGGCTTTAAAAAAGGCAAAACCCTAGATCAAAATGGTAAAGAAGTTGAAGCTCAACTGTTTGATATTAAGGGTAAATACTCTTGGATTAAGGCTCCTAGATATGACGGAATTCCTATGCAGGTAGGACCTTTGGCTAATATTGTTATTAACTATGCAAAAGGCAACAAATATGTAGTTCCTGTTGTAGATAAATTCTTAAAAGATACTGGACTACCGATAACAGCAGTGCTGTCTACGCTAGGAAGAACAGCTACTCGTATGATTGAGGCAAAGGTTATTGCAGATAATGCCTTGAAGGCATTCGGTAATCTTGTGGAGAATTTAAAAGTTGACCAAGAGACTTGCGCTAAATATGTCATAGATCCTAAGAAAGAGTATAGGGGCAGATATATGGGGCATGTTCCAAGAGGTGCTTTATCTCACTGGTGCAGAATCAAAGACGGCGTTATAACAAACTGGCAAGCGGTAGTTCCATCAACATGGAATGCATCTCCAAAGGATGCAAATGGTGTTCGCGGTTCATACGAAGAGTGTCTAATAGGGCTTAAGATAGCCGATTTAACTCAGCCGCTTGAAATTATTCGTAAAATTCACTCTTACGATCCATGTATCGCTTGTGCGGTTCACGTTATGGATACTAAGGGAAATAAGATTAGCGAATACAAAATAAATCCAAATTTGTAAGGAGGATTTATGTCACATCATAAACCCGATCGCATCAGCGAATACGAATTTTCGATAGGTCTTAGGCTTACGCACTGGATTAGATTTGTAGCGATTGCATTTCTAGTCGTAAGCGGGTTTTATATATCTTATGTGTTTATAGCTCCTGAGGTTACTAACGAGCCTACGATATTTTTAAATGCAAAATGGCGCGCGGCTCACCAAGTGGCGGGATTTATACTCATCGCGGTTACGATATTTAAGCTTTATCTTTTCTTTTTTGATAAGCTTAGCAGAAAAGAGCTTGCAAGTATTTATGATTTCTTTAGTCCAAAAGTTTGGATAGCGCAGATCAAATATTATATATTTTTAGGACCGCATCCGCATCTAAGAGGCGTTTATAACCCGCTTCAGTTTGCGTCATATCTGTTCTTTTATCTTGTGCTGTTTGTGATCTGCCTAACAGGCATGGTGCTATATGTGCATGTTTATCACGAAGGGATTGGCGGGCTATTTTATGAGCCGATGAGATATTTTGAAGAGCTTATGGGCGGACTAGCAAACGTTAGAACGATTCACCGCGTAGCGATGTGGATCATAATGATATTTGTTCCGGTTCATATCTATATGGCCGTATTTAACGCGGTTAAAGGTAAAAACGGTGCTATGGATGCCGTTGTAAGCGGATATAAATTTGTCAAAGAAGAGCACTGATATATGAAGGTGCTCGTCCTTGGCATCGGTAATGTAATGTTCTCCGACGAAGGCGTCGGAGTTCATTTTACCGAAATGATAAAAAGAAACTACAAATTTACTCACGAATCCAACTCTTTAGAATTTGTTGACGGCGGCACCTTGGCGATAGCTTTAACTCCGATTATAGCGGAATTTGACTATCTTATAGTGGTTGATTGTATAAGCGCTGATGAATCAAGCATAGGCGATGTATATTTCTTTGACTACGAAGCGATGCCGAATAAAATTTCTTGGGACGGCTCGGCACACGAAGTTGAGATGCTTCAAACCCTTCAGCTTATGGAGCTTGCAGGAGACATGCCAAAGACTAAAATTTTAGGCGTAGTTCCAAAACGCATAGAGCCTATGAGTTTTGAGCTCTCAGATGAAATTCAAGCTAGCGCCAAAGTCATGGAAAAAACACTGCTAAAACACCTTGAAGAACTTGGATTTAGCTATGAAAAAATCGCAAATTTAAATATAATAGACCTCGCAAACGAATACAAAAACAAAGGCATCTGATGATACTTACCTATGAATTTGAGTATGCAAACTCAAATGAAAATTTGGCATTTTTTTTGAATTTTTATGCTAAAAAAAGCAAGCTTTCTTATGGTATAGAGCGCGAAGGCTCGTTTATAAGGCTTCATCTGGAAGGTGAGCAAGAGGAGCTTTTAAAATTTTCCGATGAAATTTCAGCTCTTATACCACACTTTATATTTTTATCAAATTCAAAAGTTTTTGTAAGCGAAGAGCTAAAAGGCGAGCAAAAAGAGTTTAAAAATACTCTTTCAAACATCACTCCAAGCATAATACAAGACTTTCACGAGGGCAAAATTTCAGCTTGTGAAAATGGAGTTTTTAGTGATGTTAAACTCTTTAAAGATGATAAATTTGAAGCTGTTATAAAAGAAAATTTTACAGAGTTTTTAGAATTTGCGCTTTTAAGCTTTAAAAATGGAGAAAATTTTAAATTTAAAGATTTAGAAGGAAGTTTTGAAATTTTAAATTTTGATGAGCTAAATAGCGATTTTGATCTTGTGATGCCTACAAAGCTTAAAAATTTGCCAAAAATTTTCATTTGCGATCAAAACTCGCAAATCGCTCTTGCAAGCTACGAAAAGCCTATGATAGAGCTTAAAACAAACGCCCTTTATAGACAAAATCACCCAAGCGCACCGCATTTTTTTAACGTAAAAGCGCCTCGTGATATATTTATCTACGCATTTTGTGAAAAGCTTTTTGAAGCGGGCGTAAATTTCATAGCGCTTAAATCAGGCAAAGAGCTTTTTAAAGCTACCGTTTTAGAAAACGAATATATCTTTTCAAATGCTCAAATTTATTATAAAGATGGCTTTAGCGACTTCATAGAGGTTTCAAAAGATAAAAATTTGGCTAATTTCTACTTAAGCGCCGATGAGCTAGGCATCAAGGACGAAAATAAACTCAGAGTGTTTTTAAGCAAATTTGATGAAGATGAGTTTAAAATTTATCTTAAAAATAGCGATTTTGAAGTGCTAAATTTACAAATTCCAAGTAGCTTTGAAGAGATTTTTGAGATGATATCAAAAGAAGAGGGCGGAGATAGGCTTGTAGCAAATTTTAGCGCAAATTTTTCGCTCGCAAGTGGAAGCATAAACACGCCAAACAGCTTTTTCTCGCTCTTTTGCATAGTCGGCAAGATATTTGGATTTGATGATGATTTAAAAAGAGCCGGCACTAAACTGCTTGAAAATGCGATGGATTTTAACGGTCCAAAAGGTCCGAGACTTGATTTTAAAATGGCTTCAAAAACTGGTTTTGATATCGTAAAATTCATAAGAAGCGGTATGAGCTTTCGCTTAGCTGGCGTTGATGATAAGATTTTAAGCTTTGGCTATCTTGAGTCATTTACGCATTTTATATCTGATTTTTGCGATGTTTTAAGAGAGGATTTTGAGTTTAAACACATCGTTTTGCAAGGCTCTTTGTTTGAGTGTAAGGCTCTTTCAAATCTGATCGCTAAACACGTAAGAGTCGGCACAAGCGCAAAATTTAGCAAAGGACTTTCGCTTGAAGAGATGCGTGAGATATGAAATTTCAGGTCTTGTTCAGGGAGTAGGATTTCGTCCTTTTATCTATAATTTAGCTCTTAAATTCAATCTTTTTGGCGAAGTTTATAACGATGATGAGGGTGTTAAACTAACGCTATATGGCAAAGATGAGGCATTAAACAAATTTGATAAAGCTTTGATAGATGAGCTTCCCCAGCTAGCTAGGATCGATCAAATTTTAAAATTTGAGCTTGATGATGTTAAATTTAGTGACTTTAAGATAATTGCTTCAAAGTCCGCCAAAAAGCACGCTCCGATTTTGCCGGACTTTGCACTTTGTGTTGATTGCGAGCGAGAATTTTATGATGTCATGAATCCTCGCTATCACTATCCTTTTATAAACTGCACTAACTGCGGACCTAGATTTTCCATCATCAAATCGCTTCCATACGACCGCATAAATACGACTATGAACGAGTTTAAGATGTGCGAATTTTGCGCGAGAGAATACAAAGACCCCACCAATAGAAGATATCACGCTCAGCCGATATCTTGTCCAAACTGCGGCCCAAGTTTAAGCTTAAAAGACAAATTTGGAAAAATAGTAACAGCAGGAAACGAAAGTGTAAAAATAGCTGCAAAGCTTATAAACGAAGGTAAAATTTTAGCCGTTAAAGGGCTTGGTGGCTTTCATTTGGTGTGTGACGCTACAAACGAAGAAGTGGTAAATGAGCTAAGAGCTAGAAAACACCGCCCTAAAAAGCCTTTTGCTATCATGTGTAAAAATTTGCAAAATGCTAAAAAACACGCTTATATCTGCCCTGCCGAGGAGCAAATTTTAACCTCAAATTTAAAGCCGATAGTAGTACTTCAAAGCAGGACTGAATCAAATTTATCAAAGCAAATCGCACCAAATCTTAATAAAATAGGCATATTTTTGCCGTATACCGGCGTGCATCTTTTGCTGTTTGAATACCTAAAAAACGATATAGTGGCAACCTCTGCTAATATCTCAGGCGAGCCTATCATCTATAATGAGACTAGCTTACTTGAAAAGATGGGCGATGTGATTGATTATTATCTTGATAACAACCGAGAGATAGAGTCGCCAAGTGATGATAGCATCGTATTTGTCGTTGATGATGAGCCTGTTTTTTTGCGAACGAGTAGAGGGGTAAATCCTAAATTTTTGCATACAAATTTTAAAGATAAACGCACGATTTTAGCTGTCGGAGCGGAGCTAAAAAATCAATTTGCCATATACAAAGATGGTGAAGTGATGATAAGCCCTTATATAGGCGATCTTAAAAATGTAGCGACTTATGAGAGGTTTTGCTCTTTAATAGAGCTTTTTGAGCAGGTTTACGAGCTTAAATTTGACGAGATAGTAGCTGATTTACATCCGCATTTTTTAAATTTAAAATGGGCGAAAGAGTATGTCGCTAAAAATGGGGCTAAAATCACTCAAATTCAGCACCACTATGCTCATCTACTCTCGGTAATGTTTGAAAATAGTTTAGATCCCAATAAGGAGTATTTGGGCTTTTGTTTTGATGGTACCGGATATGGCGAAAAAGGCGATATCTGGGGCGGAGAAGTTATGAGATTAAGCGCTAGAGAGTATGAGAGAGTTTATAATTTTGATGAATTTTATCTAATAGGCGCAGAGAGCAGTATAAAAAATATATGGCAGATTTCATACTCAATTATATTAAAATATGATTTAGAAGAATTTGCTGAAGTTTTTTTGAGTCATTTTGATACAACAAAACTACAAAATCTAAAAAAGTTACATGAACGAAACTTAGGTGTTTTCACAACAAGTTCTCTTGGTCGTATTTTTGATGCTTTTGGAAGCATTATTTTGGGGCTTAAAACTGTTAGTTACGAAGGTGAAATCGGAATGGAACTTGAGGCTTTATATGACGAAAGTATACAAAAAAGCTATAAATTTGAACTGGATAATCAAAAAATAGTCTTTAAAGAGGCTTTCAAGTCGGCTCTAAAGGATGATAAAAAAACAGCGGCAACAGCTTTTATAAACGGACTTTGTGATATTGTAACCCAAATTGCTAAAATTGATAGTAGGGATGTTTTGCTTTCGGGTGGAGTGTTTCAAAATAGAGTTTTCTTAAGAAAAATAATTAATAGTTTTAAAAATAATAGTATAAAATATTATTTTAACAAAACTCATCCAATAAATGATTCTTCGATAGCTACGGGGCAATTATACTATTTATTAAACAACTTATAAGATTTAAGGTTCTATAATAGTATAGGATTCACTTAAGGAGGGCGATATGGACGAGATAATCAGATTTAGTGTTTCCTTGCCGAAGCAGTTGTTAGATGAACTTGACAAGAAGGTAAGCTCACAAGGCTATGCATCAAGGAGCGAATTCACGCGTGACTTGATTCGAGAAAAGATTATCAGCGATAGTTGGAAAAATGCTGATGAGGATTTGATAGGAGTTTTGACGCTGATTTATACTCATCATCAAAACGATTTAGTAGTTAAAATGATGAATATAGAGCATGATGCCTGTGTGGAGATAACATGCACAACTCATATACATATAGATCATTATAATTGTCTGGAGACTCTTATTTTGCGCGGGAAAGCGGCGCAGATAGAGGAATTTTCAGCTAAAATAGCAGGGCTTAAAGGAGTGAAATTTGCAAAACTCACTAAAGCGGCTGTTCCAAGCTCGTAGATTTTAGATTGGTTGGCGGGCAAATTTAAGATTGCCCGCCTAAAAAAGTTATTATTTTTTATTCAGTATTTATCAACTTCTTGCTAAAATCGTTCATATCCTACTAAATTTTTATTCCATTTAAAAGGTTCTTATAATTTATGAAGCACTTCTCTTTTAAAAAATTTGTCGAACATGAGGCTAGCTCTGGAATCTTACTGATTTTTGCCGCTATTATCGCAATGATATTTCAAAATGGTGTTTTAAGTGAGTTTTATAACTCATTTTTACGTATAAATGCAGGTTTTATTTTTGATGAGCTTGATATCCAAAAGCCCCTTATTTTATGGGTAAATGACGGTCTTATGTCGATATTTTTCTTTCTTTTGGGGCTTGAGTTAAAGCGTGAACTTATAGAGGGAGAGCTTAGAAATTTCTCTCAAGTAATTTTGCCAGTAATCGGAGCTATAGGTGGCATTGTGATCCCTGCTCTTATATTTTATCTTTTTAATCATTCGGATTCTTTTGCCATAAAGGGCTGGGCGATACCGACTGCCACTGATACGGCTTTTGCACTTGGTATTATTATGATACTTGGCAGGAGAGTTCCGGCAAGCCTTAAAATTTTCTTGGTTACTATGGCGATTGTCGATGATGTTTGCGCAATTTTAATCATGGCAATTTTTTATAGTGGCAATTTATCTATGGTATCTATCGGTATTGCAGGTGTTGTATTATTAGGACTTCTTGCCTTAAATTTACTCAATATAAATAAAAAAGCACTATATCTGATTTTGGGCATTATTCTTTGGATAAGTGTTTTAAAATCCGGAGTGCATGCGACTTTAGCAGGTGTTGTTTCAGCATTTTTTATACCGCTTAAATTTAAAAATAGCGATAGATCGATGCTTAAAGAGATTGAGCATGATCTGCATGGATATATAGCATTTTTTGTCTTGCCTGTGTTTGCCTTTGTAAATGCAGGAATTTCATTAAATGGAATTGGTGTAGAGCAGATATTTCATCCTGTATCGGTAGGTGTAATTGCAGGTCTTTTTATAGGCAAACAGCTTGGGGTTTTTGGATTTTGCTTTATCGCCATAAAACTTGGCATAGCAAAACTTCCGAAATATTCTAATACGCTTCAATTTTACGGACTTTGTATATTAACAGGTATCGGATTTACTATGAGTTTATTTATCAACTCTCTTTCTTATCACGACACTCAGCAGTTTGCATATGCCGATAAACTTGCGATATTAATAGCATCTTTGATATCAGGAATCGTGGGATATGCGGTTTTATATTTTGCTGGTCGCCATAGAATAATAAGATGTGTAGAGTAATTAATGATTTTATTAAATAAGAATTTTTTAGCAAATGAGCTTGCAAAGTGGCGTAATGAAGGGCTGATAGATAGAGTAACTTCAGAAAAAATAGCAGCTAGATATGATATAGATTTGCAAAATATTGGCGATAAAAAAAACTTTATTTTAAAGCTTGTGGCGTATTTATTTTTGGCTCTTTCGTTGATTACTCTTGTGGGAGCCAATTGGGAAGAGATGCCGAGATATGTAAGACTTTTAATCATTATAAGCATTTTGGCTTTTGTAAATTTAAGTGCGCTTTTTATGCTAAAAAAGGGTAGAGAATCTACGGCTATCAGCTTATTTTTCTTAGGAAATTTTTGCTACGGAATAGCTATAGCATTGATAGCTCAAATTTATCATTTAGGTGAACATATGCCAAATGGAGTATTATTGTGGGCTGTTGGCGCATTTGTACTCTCAATATCTACTAAAAAATCCATTTTAATTACTCAGAGTTTAGCAATAGCCCTTCTTTGGTTCATTATGGATATCGAACTTAGAGTCTCGCATGAGTTTTTGATCTTTATAGCAATATCTTTTTATATGCTTTTAAAAGATGAGTCAAAGGCGCTTACTGTGATGCTTTTTATATCTATTTTTGTCTATATTATTTGTAATATGGCAAATTTAAGCTCTTTTGAATTTTCTCAATTTATGTGGTATATAACTATAAATCAAATCGTCTTAATAGGACTTTCATACTCGCTTTTTGGTATCTCTTTATCGCTTGTGGCTCAAAAATTTAATAAGATTAAGATAGCTGTTGCATTAAGATGGATATCTTTGATTACTGGCATAGCCATACTTCTTTTTGCTATGTCTTTTATTAGCCATAGAAATTATGACTATATAGATCTAAATAACTCACTTGCTTTTTATGGCAGGATTTATGGTGTTTTACATATCGTTTTTGCCACATTTTCCTTAATTATTTTAGCCCAATTTAAAAGGTATTACGTAGCTATTCTTGCTCTGTTTTTATTGATTCTGCCTTTTGGTGTCGGATATTTTTTTGAGTATTCAAACGCTATCTATTCCATACTAAGTGTTATAACCGGAGCCGTGCTAATAAAGCAAGATTATCTAAAGTTAGGATTATCAACTATATTTATAGTTGCCAATGTGAGGTATTTTGATCTAATAGGCGATTATATAGGAACAAGTTTACTGTTTTTGCTATTTGCAGTAATAGTACTTGTGGTCTCCAGAAATAAAAAGGCTATAAAAAATGAGAGTTAAAATTTTAATATCTGCCATTATTTTTCAAATTTTAAGCCTAATTGCAATGCTTGCTTACGCCTATGTTCCTATTTATTTTGGCAAAGAAATTAAAGTTGATGTAACTCTTTATGATCCAAGGGATTTACTAAGAGGAAATTATGTGAGTCTGAACTATGATTTTTCGGCTTTGCCGATTAAATATAGAGACCTTCAAAAGCCAGGAACTAAAATTTATCTAGCACTAAAAGATATAAATGGTACATATGTAAAAGATGAATACAGCTTTGTAAAGCCTAAAAATCAAATATTTTTAACCGGAAGAATTTACGGAAATAGGGCAAAATTTGGAATAGAGGCATTTTTTATGCCTATTGATAAAGCCTTACAAATAGAGAGGGATATCCGCCAAAAAGGCGCTTGGGCAATCTTATCGGTAATGGATAATGGTAGCGCAAGGATAAAAGAGATAGTTTTAAAAGAGTAAAAGATAAAAATAAGCCAAATTTTAATTTAAATCAGTAGTATTGTTATTTTGAAAACACAAAAAAGGATATAACATGTGCAAAGATTGTGGATGTTCACTAGGAGGACATAATCATACTCATACCCATGCTGACGGAACGACTCACTCTCATACGCATGATCATGGTGGCGATCATGGACATAATGCCTATCATGAGCATACTCACGAAGCTCATGCTCACCCTGTGCTTGGTGAGACAAAGACCATTGAAGTAATTACTAAAATTTTATCTGAAAACGACAAAGAGGCGCAGCACAATAGAGATCATTTGGATGAGCATGGAATTTTATGTATAAATTTAATGAGTAGTCCAGGTGCTGGCAAAACCACTCTTCTTGAAGCCACTATAAAGAGTGATAAATTTAAGATCGGTGTTGTTGAGGGTGACTTAGAGACAAACCAAGATGCCGATAGGATATTAAAAGCTGGAGCCAAAGCTCATCAGATCACAACCGGGCAAACCTGTCATTTGGATGCTTTTATGGTTCATGAGGGGCTTCATCATCTGCCTTTAAACGATCTTGATCTAGTTTTTATAGAAAATGTTGGAAATTTAGTCTGTCCTGCAAGCTATGATGTAGGCTCTCACCTAAATGTTGTGCTTATCTCAGTTCCTGAAGGAAGCGATAAAGTAAGCAAATATCCAGTTATGTTTCGCTCTGCAGATCTTGTAATAATTACTAAAATTTCACTTCTTCCTCATTTTGATTTTGATGTAAAAAAAGTTATTAGTGATGCTAGAAAACTCAATCCAAAAGTAGATATTATCGAGCTTGATAGCAAAACAGGTCAAGGCGTTGATAAATGGATAAACTATTTGCAGTTTAAAAAGGAGTTTAGATAATGTGCCTTTCTATTCCATCAAAGGTCCTTGAGATAGATGAGAATAACGTCGCATTAGTTGAGACTTTGGGCGTAACTAGACGCGTGAGCTTAGATCTAATATCCGATACTGTTAAAGTGGGCGAATATGTGCTAATTCATGTTGGATATGCAATGGAAAAAATTGATACTAAGTTCGCACTTGAAAGCCTGGAGATATATAAAAAAATCGCCGAGGATATGGCAAGTGGCGAGATAGATGAGGACGAAGGCGACATGGGGCTTAATGCTATGAGCGAGAGAAGATGACTCTAATAAACGAATTTAGAGATAAGGATCTTATTTTAGCTCTTAGTGAACTTATTAAAAGAGAGAGCGTAAAACATCTAAATATAATGGAAATTTGCGGAGGTCATACTCATAGCATTATGAAATTTGGCCTTTCAGGGCTTGTCGGAGATAAGATAAACTTCATCCATGGACCAGGCTGTCCTGTATGTATAATGCCTAAAAGCCGCATAGATGAGGCTATAAAGCTTGCTTCCAGAGATGACGTGATACTATGCACTCTTGCTGATATGCTTAGAGTTCCTGGCTCAAACACAAGCTTGCAAAAACTTAGAGGAGAGGGTGCTGACATCAGGGCGCTTTATAGTCCGCTTGATTGCATAAAGATAGCTTTAGAAAATTTGAATAAAAATATTATATTTTTTGCAATCGGTTTTGAGACCACCACCCCAATGACGGCTAGTCTAATGCAAAAAACAGTAGAGCTAGATATCAAAAATTTATTTTTCCATATAAATCACGTGACGGTTCCAGCTCCTGTAAGAGCGATAATGGACGATGAGAGCGTGAAGATAGATGCCTTTTTGGGTCCAAGCCACGTAAGCGTGATAACCGGATATGAAATTTATGAGGATATCGCAAAAGATTATAAAAGACCGATAGCTGTTAGCGGATTTGAACCGCTTGACATTATGGATTCAGTTTTAAATTTAGTTCGTCAGCAAAATGCCGGTACACACGAGGTATATAACGAATATGCAAGAGTTGTAAGCAGAAGCGGAAATTTAAAGGCGAAAGAGCTGATAAGTAGATATTTTGAACCCTGTGATTTTAACTGGCGCGGACTTGGAGTGATAAAAGATAGCGGAATGAAGATACGCCAAGAATTTAGCTATCTTGACGCTAGAATCAAATTTGACTGTGAGGTTAATAGCAAAGCCGAGAGCAAGGCCTGTATATGTGGAGAAATTTTACGCGGGCGAGCAAAGCCATATGATTGTAAAATTTTTGGCAAGGCTTGTACGCCAAAAAATCCTATCGGTTCATGTATGGTCTCAAGCGAAGGAGCTTGTGCAGCATATTTTAAATACGCGAAGGAAGCAATTTGAGTAAAGATAGTAAGATAATGCTAAGTCACGGTGGTGGCGGAGAAGAGATGAATTCTCTAATAAATGATCTGATCTTTAAAATTTTTGATAACGAAATTTTAAGCCAATCAAATGACTCGGCACTATTAAATTTAAGCGGAAAATTAGCATTTAGCACTGATAGTTTTGTAGTAACACCTATATTTTTTAACGGTGGAGATATGGGTAAGATCGCCGCTTGCGGTACTATAAACGACCTTGCGATGGTGGGAGCTAAGGCTAAATATTTAAGCTGCGCGCTCATTATTGAAGAGGGGTTTGAGATAGATAAGCTTGAACGAGTTTTAACCTCTCTTGCTGGTATATGTAAAAGTTGTGGTGTCAAAGTAGTTTGCGGAGATACCAAGGTGGTTCCAAAAGGAAAGTGCGATAAAATTTTTATAAATACCTCAGGCATTGGTGAGATTATAGATGAGCCTGTGAGCCTAGATGGTCTAAGGCCTGGAGCTAAAATACTTCTTTCAGGAGATATTGGAAGGCATGGGGCGGTTGTCCTTGCCAATAGGGAGGAGTTAAGTCTAGGCGGATATCTTAAAAGCGATTGCAAGAGTTTAAAAGAGGTAGTTGAAGAGCTTTTTAAGGCAGGAGTAAAACCTCTATGCATGCGCGATGCCACTAGGGGCGGACTAAGTGCAGTTTTAAACGAATGGGCGAAATTTTCTAAATTTGACATATTGATAAAAGATGAATTTATAAAAGTTAGCGATGAGGTAGCCGGGGTTTGCGAACTATTTGGATTTGAGCCTTATGAGCTTGCCAATGAGGGCACCTTTGTGCTAGCCGTAGATGCCAAAGATGAAGAGAAAGCGCTAGAAGTTTTAAGAAAATTTGATACAAACGCGAGCTTAATAGGTGAAATTTTAAAAGATCAAAACTCAAGGGTAATACTTCAAAATATATACGGCTCAAAAATACTGCTAGAGGCTCCAAAAGGCGAGCTTTTACCTAGAATTTGCTAGGAAATACAATGCACGAATTAAGTATCGTTCAAGATTTAGTAAGGCTCTGCGAACAAAATGCGGCTAAACAAAATGCAAAAGAGATTGTGAAGATAGAGATAAAGGTAGGTCGTCTAAGCGGAGTTGAGCCTCACTACTTAGAAAGCGCCTTCGATGTATATAAAAATGAGACTATCTGCTCAAATGCCCAACTTATAATAAATTTGCAAAATATAGTCATAGAGTGCAATCAGTGCGGACTAAATACACAATTGGGAGAAAATGACTTCATCTGCCCAAAATGCGGTAGTCAGGATTTAAGAGTAATAGACGGAGAGGATATGTATCTGATGCGTCTTGAGATGAGATAAGGTGAAATTATTGAAAAACGGCAAAGATATAAATGTAGAATTTGAAAAATTATTAAAAAATATAGAGATTGAAGAGGCTGATGTAGTAGCTAAACTAAAAAAATTAGTAGATTTTATTAGGCCTGAAAATTTAGAAAATATTGATTTAACAGAATCAAAAATCAATATGCTTATAGAGTTTTTTAACCGAAAAAGCCAAAGCTCAAACAAAATTTCCGATGAGATAAATCTATTTTTTATAAAATTAAAGCTATCGAACAATATCAGTAAATTTGGCATCCTGTCAAAAAACGGCTTTGGATATGAGATAAAAGAGAGGTTTTATAATAAATTTCTTCCAAATCCTCCAAATAAAGGCGAATTAAGATATCTTTTTGCTACTCTTTTTAAAAATAGTGATGATCACAAATGGATTTGCAATATAGATGATGAAAAATGGATAGAGCTATTTTCGTCTATTTTTTCAAATTCGACTCATATACACTCCACCAAGAAACATCTTTTTCATGAGCTATTATACGCTATGGAGATACTATCCATAAGGATAGCTTCAGAGGAGTTTGATCATAACTTCATCAGGCTTGATAATACAATATTAAACAGAGACTCCGCATTTATAGCGCTTCAAAGGGATGTGGCAAAATTTGTTAGCAAGATGCAAGATTATCATATAGAGATAAGCTCTACAAAGCTTGATTTAAAGCATTTGGAAGTTCTTATAGAGCAGTGTAAAAATCAGATTGATAAATTTAAGAAAAAATCTGTAAATTTAGGAATTTCTATCGCAGTTACATATGAGCTTGAGCGTCTAATTCAGATTATAAAAAGAGTAGAAGATATTTTAGAGCTTATTAAAAAATTTGATACAAAAGAGTCTAGTATAGCCTTTATTAAGTTTTTTAAAGAGTCTGTAAAAAGAAACTCCACTAGAAATTCTCTAAGCGAGGTATATAGGCAAAGCAGTCGCATAGTAGCCAAAAGTATTACAAACAATATTAGCGAGCATGGCGAGCACTATACGGTTGATAATAAAAAAGAGTATTTTAAAATGTTTTTAAAATCAGCCGGAGCTGGAGTAATAATAGCATTTATGGCTCTACTAAAAATCAATATAGTTCAGTCTGACTTTTCGTTTGTAACGCAAACTATCCTAATAGGATTAAATTATGGCCTTGGCTTTGTGATAATTAGCCTGATAGGCTTTACTGTAGCTACCAAGCAGCCTGCGATGACGGCTTCTACCTTTGCCAAAGAAGTTGAAAAAGAAGAAGATAATATGGCAAATCAAGATAAGCTTATAGGGCTTATATTTAAGGTTAGCAGATCTCAATTCGCCTCTGTTGTAGGCAATGTAAGCTTAGCACTGCTGACATCGTTTTTGGTTGCATATTTTGTCATAAAGGGTAGTGGGGCTATTTTAAATCCTAGTGAGGCTTCTTATTATCTAAAAAATTTAGAGCCTTTTGCCCCTCTTTTCTTTGCAGCGATAGCCGGAGTTTGGCTATTTTGTTCAGGGCTAATATCTGGATATTTTGATAATAGAGCGGATTGCCTGGAGCTTAAAGAGAGACTTTATCACCATCCTTGGCTAAAAAAGGCGCTTAGCGATGATAAAAGGCTTAAGCTGGCAGAGTATATCCATGATCATCACGGAACAGTGGCTGGAAATTTTTTCTTTGGTATTCTTTTGGGTATTACGCCTCTTATAGGTAATATCTTAAATTTGCCTCTAGATATTGCTCACGTGGCTTTTTCTAGTGCAAATTTAGGCTACGCATCTACTCATTTGCAAATATCTTATTATGATTTTTTGTATTACTTAGCTTGCGTATTTTTAATAGGTTCAATTAATCTTTTAGTAAGCTTCGCTCTGGCTCTCAAGGTCTCTTTAATCTCAAGAGATACAAACATAGGAAATCTCTTTTCTTTCTTAAAAAAGCTTTTAAAACAGATGTTAAAGCGTCCTCATGAGTTGATTTTTCCTTTTAAAAATAGATTGGATGAGTAGCTTATAAAACCCCAGCCATCATAGATAGTGCTATAAAAACCAAAAGCATAGATATTATTATCTTGATAAAACCTATAGTGACCTTTTTAATAAGTTTTGCACCAAAAAATGAACCTATAAATGCAAAAACCGTTGCCATAAGAGCCAAATATAAATTTTCATCTATACTGGAAAAATTTGTGCCATATACCATAAGCCTTGAGATATCAACCATAATGGCAATAAATATGCCTGTGGCTACAAACTGCTCCTTTGGCATTTTACATTTTACTAAAAACATACTTCTAAAAGCGCCTTGATGCCCAGATAGTCCTCCAAAAAATCCGCTTATAATTCCTCCCAATGGCAGAAATTTAGGCTCAAATTTGATATTTTTAAACTGAGGCATAATATCTATAAATACAAATATCAATATCAAAAATCCTATTATGAATTTTATAGTATTAACTTGAAAATTCATATCAAAAATTTGGTAATTAAAAAGAATTTTTGCGCTACCTAAGGCTTTTAGCGTTAAAGCTCCGATAAACGAAAATATCATGGCTAAAATTCCAAATCTTAGCAATATATCTTTGTTTATAGAGCGAGCAAACAAAGCTCCTTTGAATATATTATTGCTAAAATGCACTATAGCCGTTATCGTTACCGCTACATCCACCGGAAAGAATATCGCCATAACCGGCATTAGCAGTGTGCCAAGTCCGAAACCTGAAAATAGAGTAAGCAAAGATGCTGTAAAGGCAGCTAGACTAATTATTATAATTTCCACCAAAAACTCCTATACGTAAAATTATATGTAAAATTTTACTCAAATATCAAAAATGGTGCTTCTAATACATTTCTTATTATCTTAAGCGGCGACATTAGGGTATCTGCCAAAACCTGAGTAGAGTATTTAGGTTTATCAAGTGTTCCGCGCACTTTAATTACGGTTGAAAGCCTGCGATCTTTGCCTAGAATTATCTGATTTACTATCGGGATTGAGCCGATTATCGAGCTTGCGTCCTTTAAAAGCCTTAGCTCCAAATCCACATCTATCTCTTTGGTCGCTAAATTTATAGTCCCACGACCTCCTATATCTGCGCTTGAGCCATCCAGCTCTATAGCTATAATATTTAGCAAGTCTCCTTTTTTTTCAAATAAAATTTTACCAAATTTTACAGGAAAGCCTTTTTCGGTAAAGTCCGGAGTCTTAAAGATGATTAAAGACGGAACAGAGTTTAGAAATGTCAGTAATTGATTGTAGAATGTATAGCTCTTTAAATTTGCGCCATGTAGCCTTATTTCACCCTTTAAATCATCAGTACTATTTCCGACTATCCTTAGCTTAAAAAATCCACCTTCAAAGCTATCCATGCCAAAAAGGTTGTTTACAAAATCTCCCGTGATATCGTTTGCAAACATATTAAATTTTTTATCACTTTGTATTATGCTGACGTTTCCGCTTTGAGGTCTTGCATTAAATTGAATTTTGTCTTTGACAATACTTCCGTTATAGCTCAAAAACTTCAAAGTGCGGTTTAAATCTGCAAGAAATAGGTTTGAATTTAGCCCGTCAAACTCTAAGTTTTTGTTTTTACTGCTGTTGGTATCGTCTAAAAACATCTCCTTATCTACTATTAAATCCATATTTTTTATATTGACTTGAGTTTTTTTATCTCTTATATCAAGGCTTAGATTACCACTAAGGCTCTTTGCTGTTATTAAATTCTTGTCGATTTTGATATCAAAGCTATCATTTTCATATTTTGAGCCATCTTTATTTAAAAACGGCATATTAAATTTTGTATCTTTTAGGTTAATCTCAAAATCATCGAAATTTTTTGTTTTTAGTGTGAAGTTTCCACTATTTAATCCAATCTGCTTAATTAAAGGCGAATAATCATAAATTTTTGAAATATCATCTATTCTTATTGTGCTTTCATCTCCGAAACTTAACTGTATTCTTGGATCAAGGATATCAAAAAGCACATCTTTCTTTCTAAAGTCAAGAGAGGCGTTTAGTGGCAAGTTTTTTAATTTTACTATCTCCTCGCCATCAAAACTTAAATCAAATTTATTGATAGTGCCGTTAACATCGCCTTTTTCTTTGGTTGCATCTATGGCTACTTTAATATCCCCCTTAAAAAAATCCATTCCGCTATCTTTGGCATCTACGATTATTTTATCATCTCTTATCTCTACTATCGCCTCTTTTACATTAAACATCGCGCCAGCTATATCAATCTTGCTATCTTTTGCTTTAAATTTGCCATTTGGCGTTACTTTAAGCGGATCAAATTTAATATCAATGCTTATTTTTCCTACATTTCTACCGCTTTTTTGTTCTATCGGCACATTTATATCATAAGCTTTTAGTATAGAATTAACCGCTTTATCGTAGATTGAGTTTGTTTGTAAATTTAAAATTAGTCCGGCATTTTTCTCATCAAAAATTTTATAAATTTCTAAATTTGATCCGTTTAGATTCTTTCCATTCCATCTTGGTTTTTTAAGCTTAAAATAAAGCGTCTCGTTTTTTAGCTCTATATCGGCTTCTTCAACAATTGCGGCAGGCAAGCTATCTTCGAATTTGACCTTTAGATTTTTAGAAACTCCTTTGGCACTAAGTTCATTTAAGAAGAAATTTTGAGTTTTTAGATCAACTTTTCCGCTTAGATTATGCACAAAATAGTTATCAGCTACAATGTAGCCGTATATCCAATTTTTAACATCTTCGTTTAGATTTAGCTTGACATCAAGCTCATGCATAAAGCTTTTTAGACTGCTTGCGTTTATGTCGCTTACATCGTAGTTTATAATCTCATTTTCAAGATGAAATTTCATCTTTCCGTCAAGTTCGTGGCTCACGAAAGTGCCGTTAAAATCATATATATTATGTCTTATGTCGGCATTTGATGTTCCGCTTAGATTAATGTCAAAATCCTTAAAGGCAAGATTGTAAACATCTATAAACAGACCGTTTTCTTGGCTTGTAAATGTGGTATCCAAAGTAAGATAAGCGGTGTCGACATGAAAGGCGTTCTCGTAAAAAAGCACAGTTAGCTCATTGTCTTCAAACTCGATCTTTTCTAAAATAATCTCCTTAAATAGTCTATCAATCCATATTATATTGTTCGTAAGACTTAAAAAGTCTTCGTTTGAGCTGTCTTTGTGGCTTGTTTTTGGAATTTTTAATTTTTGAGCTCTTAAAATGAGTTTTTTATCAAGTTTTATATATAATTTCTCTATTTCAAAATCGTTAAAATCTATATTTTCGATACTGATACCATGTTTTAACGTAGCTATAAGGATTGTAAAAAATATGATAAAAAAGAGCAATATGTGCCAAATTTTTTTAATTGCCTGCGAGATAATAATCATTTTTTTCCTAAGCTCTATGGTCTATCTTAGTAGGCCTATAGCTACTGATAGCGTAATTTACTTGCCAAAAGGGACAGTCGGAGAAATTATAACATATCTAAAACAAAGAAATTCTAACATAATCAACATAGATAAATACATTTTGGCCACACTTGGGCATCCGCAATCTGGCTGGGTGGATATCAAAAAACAGAGCTTAAGCAAATTTGATTTTTTATACGCTCTTACTACAGCCAAGGCTGCAATGAGTGAGATAACCTTAATACCTGGAGAAACCACGGCTATATTTTTACAAGATATGGCTAAAAGCTTAAATTTAAATGAGCAAATTTTAAATGAAATTTATGATAAAGTCGCACCTTTTGGTGATGGATTTTTTATTCCGGAAACTTACAAGATACCGATTGGAATAAGAGAGAAGCAGCTTATATATCATTTAGCAAATTTATCAAAAAAACGTCATCAAGAGCTTTCTATTAAGCTACTTGGAAAATTTGATCAAAAAGAGTGGCAAAAATATCTAATAATAGCATCCATCATACAAAAAGAGGCTGCAGATGAGAGTGAGATGCCAATAGTAAGCTCTGTAATATACAACCGCCTTAAAAAAGGAATAAAGCTACAGATGGATGGAACTTTAAACTACGGACTTTACTCTCACGATACAATTACAGCCAAAAGAATAAGAGAAGACATGAGTAAATTTAATACATATTTACATGACGGACTACCGCCAAGCCCGATATGCAGTGTATCTTTGGCTGCTATAAAGGCTGCTGTAAATCCACAAGAAAGCGAGTTTTTATACTTTGTCAGAGATAAAAAAACAATGAAGCATAAATTTAGCAAAACATACCAAGAACACAGCAGAATAATCGATATGCAAAGATAAAAAATCAAAAGAATTTAACCTAAATTTTGATAACATAACACATTTTAATAAAGGGTCTATTATGAGTGATATTATCTGGACAAAAACCGATGAGGCTCCACTTCTTGCAAGCTACTCGCTTTTTCCTATTCTAAAAAGCTTTTTAAACAGAGCAGATATCAGTATAGATGTAGCCGATATCTCGCTTGCAGGTCGTATGATCGCCACTTTTAGTGATGTTTTGAAAGATGATCAAAAAGAAAAAGATTGGCTAGAAATTTTAGGAAATATGACAGAAGATAAATTTGCCAATATTGTAAAACTACCAAATATTTCAGCTTCTATCCCTCAGCTAAACGATGCTATAAACGAACTAAGAGCCAAGGGATATGATCTGCCTTTGTATCCAAATGAGCCAAAAAATGATAACGAGAGAGAAATTTACAAAAGATATCAAAAAGTGCTTGGAAGTGCCGTAAATCCTGTACTTCGTCAAGGAAATTCGGATCGCAGATGCGTAAGTGCAGTAAAAGAGTATGCAAGAAATAATCCTCATAAGATGGGAGAATTCAAATCAGATAGCAAGTCGGAAGTAGCCTATATGAAGAGCGGAGACTTTTATTTTAATGAAAGATCTATGACTACAAAGAGTGATGATACTTTAAGAGTTGAATTTACTCAAAAAAATGGTGAAAAAACTATATTAAAAGAGATAAAAGTTTTAAAAGGCGAGGTAATAGACGCCACATTTATGAGCGCAAAGGCTTTAAAGCAGTTTATAAGAGATCAGATAAAGGATGCTAAAGCCAAAGATCTGCTATTTTCCGTTCACCTTAAGGCTACTATGATGAAGGTTAGTGATCCTGTGATATTTGGACATTTTGTTAAAGAGTATTTTATAGAGGTATTTGATGAATTTAAAGATGAGTTTAAAAGCGTGGGAGTCAATGAAAATAACGGCTTAAAAGATCTTTTTGAGAGAATTTTAAAACTAGATAAAAACACACAAGATAAAATTAGAGCCAAATTTGATGAAATTTATACCATGCGTCCAGACTTAGCTATGGTAAATTCTGATGCAGGAATTACAAATTTGCATGTCCCAAGTGATGTCATCATAGACGCTTCAATGCCTGTGATGATAAGAAATTCCGGCAAAATGTGGGATAAAAACGGAGCTCTTAAAGAGGCTAAGGCCGTAATCCCCGATAGCACATACGCTAAAATTTATGAGGCCGTGATTGAAGATTTTAAACAAAAAGGCACACTTAACCCAAGCAAAATAGGAAGTGTATCAAATGTAGGTCTTATGGCTAAAAAGGCAGAAGAATACGGAAGTCACGACAAGACTTTTATAATGCCTAATGACGGGATTTTAAGAGTAATTAATTTAAATGATGAGGAAATTTTTAAATTTGAGATTTGTAAAGACGACATTTTTAGAATGACTCAGGCAAAAGATGATGCGATAACCGACTGGGTAAATTTGGGGATAAAACGTGCAAAACTTACTAACACTAAAGCGATATTTTGGCTGGATGAAAATAGGGCGCACGATAAAGAGATTATTAAAAAGGTTAAAGAGATGCTCTCAAAAAGCGATTTAAGCGGAGTGGATATAGAAATTTTAAGACCTGAACTAGCTTGCAAAAAATCTCTTGAGATTATAAGAGAGGGCAAGGATTGCATAAGCGTTACAGGCAATGTGCTTAGAGATTATCTAACTGATCTATTTCCTATACTTGAACTTGGCACAAGTGCCAAGATGCTCTCGGTTGTGCCTCTTTTAAATGGTGGAGGCGTGTTTGAGACAGGAGCCGGCGGGTCCGCTCCGAAGATAGCCGAGCAGTTTTTTAATGAAAATCATCTTAGGTGGGATAGTTTAGGAGAATTTTTAGCTTTAATTGCGTCTTTAGAGCATTTGGCCAATTTAAAATCAAATCAAAAGGCTAAAATTTTATCATCTACTCTAAATTCCGCGGTTTCAAGATGGCTTAAAGAAAACAGATCTCCACAAAAAGAGGTAAAAACTCCGGATAATCGCAGTAGCCATTTTTATCTGGCGCTTTACTGGGCTGAAGAGTTGGTTAAAAATGGCGAAATTTTGGCTGATAAATTTAAGGATATCGCCAAAGAGTTAAAAGATAATGAGAAAAAGATATCCCAGGAGCTTTTAGAGGTTCAAGGTCAAAAGATGGATATAAAAGGGTATTATAAATTTGATGAAAATTTGGCCTCTAAGGCGATGAGACCGAGTGAGACTTTTAATAAAATCATAAATTAAGGAAGAGAAATGAAGATTTCAGTAATTGGAGCGGGTAACGTAGGTGCTAGCGCCGCAAGCGCGATAATGCTAAGAAAGATAGCTGATGAGATAGCTTTGGTCGATATATTTGGTAATGTTGCGCTTGCAAAAGCTATGGATTTGGCTCAAAGCGCTGCTGTTTTTGACATTGATGTTAAAATTTCTGGCGGAGATGATTTTTCACTTATAAAAGATAGCGATATAGTCGTAGTAACGGCAGGAAGCCCTAGAAAAGAGGGTCAAAGTAGAGAGGATCTGCTTCTTAAAAATGCTCAGATAGTAAAGAGTACCGTAGAAAAGATCGCCAAATTCGCACCAAATTGCATAATTATAAACGTAACAAATCCTCTTGATATACTAACATTTGTAACATATAAGGTTAGTGGGTTTGATAAAAGTAGAATTTTAGGTATGGCTGGAGAGCTTGATTCAGCAAGGCTAAAATTTGAAATTTCAAAAAGGCTAAATTTACAAAATTCTCAGATAAAAGCTCATGTAATGGGTGCTCATAATGACGATATGCTTGTGCTAAAAGATAATATAAACGTAACTTTAAGCGATGATGAATTTGAAGAGATATCAAATGACACAAAAACCGGTGGAGCTAAATTTGTAAAGCTTCTAGGAACTTCAGCCTATTATGCACCAGGAGCCGCTGCGGCTAAGATGTGTGAAGCCATAAAAGATGAGAGCGATGAGTGGCTAAGCTGCTGTGTAGTAGTGGATGATGGTCTAACTTGCGGTCGCAGAGTCAAGCTTAATAAAAATGGAATTGCAAAGATAAAAGATCCAAGCCAAGAGGAAAAAGAGGTGCTTGTAAAGAGCGAAAACGATATAAGAAAAAATATAAATTTCTTGATAGAAAGTAGTGTATTGAGCTAATTTAATGGATATTCACGAGTGTCAAGCAAAAGAGATCTTAAAAGAATTCGGTATCAAAATCTCAAACGGCAAACTTGCATATACGAGTCAAGAAGCTTTGGATGCGGCTAAAAATTTAGGCGGAAATATCTTTGCGATTAAAGCTCAAGTTCATGCCGGAGGAAGAGGTCTTGGAGGAGGCGTAAAGATAGCTAAAAGTCTAAGTGAAGTAGAAAATATCGCAAAGAACATGCTTGGTATGTATCTAATTACACCTCAAACCACAAAAAACGGAAAGCTTGTTCGTAAAATTTATATTGAGCAAGGGCTTAATATAAAAAGGGAATTTTATCTAAGTTTAGCCTTTGATAGAAAGCAAGAAAATATTGCGATTATCGCCTCAAAAGATGGAGGGGTTAGCATAGAGGAGGTTGCTCATAGATCTCCTGAGCTAATAAAAAAGATAAATATAGATCCTCAGATCGGACTTTGCAATTTTCACATCTTAAATTTGATCGGATTTTTTAATTTTGACAAAGATTTAAGTAGGAAATTCATTGAAATTTTAAAGAAACTTTATCAAATTTATATACAAAAAGACGCTACCTTAATCGAGATAAATCCTCTTATCTTAAATGATAATGATGAATTTTACGCACTTGATGCAAAGATGAGTTTTGATGATAACGCTTTATTTCGTCATCCTGAAATTTTAGCCCTTAAAGATGAAGGCGAAGAGGAGCCAAGCGAAATCGAAGCCAAAAAAAATCGCTTAAACTATATAAAGCTCAATGGCGATATAGGCTGCATAGTAAATGGTGCAGGGCTTGCTATGGCTACAATGGATGTGATAGAAAACGTTGGCGGAAAGAGTGCAAATTTTTTAGACGTAGGCGGTTCTGCGAGTCCTGAAAGTGTGGCTAAGGCCTTTGAGCTTATACTAAAAGATCCAAACGTCAAAGTGGTTTTTGTAAATATCTTTGGTGGAATCGTTAGATGCGATAGAATTGCAAGCGGAATTTTAGAAGCCGCAAAAAGTATAAATTTAAATACTTCTATAGTTATAAGGCTTGATGGGACTAATGCAAAAGAAGCCATGAGTATGCTAAAAGATGCGAATCTTAAAAATTTGCATGTAGCTTTTAATCTGTTTGATGGCGCTAAATTGGCTGTAAGCTTAGCGAGAAGTTAGATGAGTATTTTAATAGATAAACAAACAAGAGCCATAGTGCAAGGTTTTACCGGTAAAGAGGGAAGCTTCCATGCTCAAAGCTGCTTAGAGTATGGCACTCAAATAGTTGGCGGAGTTACACCGTTTAAGGGCGGAAGCACACATCTTGGACTACCTGTTTTTGATACTGTAGCAGAGGCTGTCGAAAAAACTGGCGCTAATACATCTTTAATATTTGTTCCGAGCGCATTTGCCAAAGACGCTATTATAGAGGCTGCGGACAGCGGAATAAAGCTTGCTGTTGTAATTACCGAGCATATAGCCGTGCTTGATATTCTTGCTGCGAAGGCCTATGCTATCAAAAAAGGAATGAAGATTATCGGTCCAAACTGTCCTGGCATCATAAGTTCTGATCTTTGCAAGCTCGGCATTATGCCAAGTTCTGTTTTTAAAAGATCAGATATTAATATTGGTATAATCTCAAAGTCAGGCACCCTTACATATGAAGGCGCAAACGAGATTATAAGAGCGGGATACGGAATATCTACGGCCATAGGAATAGGCGGAGATGCCGTTATAGGAATGGATTATGAGGAGCTTTTGCCTCTTTTTGAAAAAGACGATGATACTAAGGCGATACTTTTGATAGGAGAGATAGGCGGGGATTTAGAGATAAGAGCCTGTAAGATGATAGAGGAGAAAATTTCAAAGCCTATAGTAGCCTTTATCGCTGGAAATTCAGCCCCAAAAGGGCGCAAGATGGGTCATGCCGGAGCCATTATAAACGGCATAGAAGGAAGTGCTGAATATAAGATGAAAGCGCTTAGTAGAGCCGGGGTTCATGTAGTAGATTCCCCAAGCAAGATAGGTGAAAAATTTAAAGAGGTAATGAAATTTAGTAGCAATGATTGATAGGAGCTCTCTTAAATAAAACTAAAATAATTTTTATCTATTTTTTACAATCTTAAATTTAAGCAAGATTATATAAAAATGCTGGATTTGGAAATTTGAGTCAAGGAAAATATATGCTGATAAGAGATGATGCCCCAGTATGGGTAGACACTACCCGCTGTAAGGCGTGTGATATATGTGTGAGTTACTGCCCAGCAGGAGTTTTGGGTATGCGTATAGAGCTTGGTGCAGTACTTGGAAAAATGATAGAGGTGGTTCATCCTGAGGCCTGTATAGGTTGCAGGGATTGTGAGCTTCACTGTCCTGATTTTGCCATTTATGTAGCAGACAAGGGCTTTAAATTTGCCAAACTTACTGCAGAGAGTAAAGAAAGAGCCGCGGCAGTCAAAGCAAATCATTATGAAAAGCTAGGGGCCTAAAATGAGAGAGGTAATAGCTAGCGGTAATGAGCTTGTTGCGATGGCGGCCGTGGATTGCGGTTGTAATTTTTTTGGCGGATATCCTATAACGCCTTCAAGCGAGATAGCTCATGAGTTAAGCGTTCTTTTGCCAAAAAAAGGCGGTAAATTTATACAGATGGAAGATGAGATAGCAGGAATCTCAGTTGCACTTGGAGCTGCTATGAGTGGAGCTAAGGCGATGACCGCAAGCTCTGGACCTGGAATTTCACTAAAAAGCGAGCAGATAGGACTTGGCTTTATTGCTGAAATCCCAATCGTAATAGTAAACGTAATGCGTGGAGGCCCAAGCACCGGACTTCCTACAAGGGTAGCGCAAGGAGATTTGCTTCAGGCTAAAAACCCAAGCCATGGGGATATAAATAGTATCGTTTTAGCTCCTGCTAGCTTAGAAGAGTGTTACACAGAGACGATTAGGGCCTTTAATCTGGCTCAGCGATTTATGACCCCTGTGTTTTTGCTACTTGATGAGACTATAGGACATATGCACGCTAAGGCCATTTTGCCTGAACTTAGCGATATAAAAATAGTAAATAGAGAGCAATTTACAGGCGATCCAAAGGATTATAAACCTTATGAAGCTAAAGCCGATAGACCTGCTGTTCTTAATAAATTTTTTCAAGGCTACAAATATCATATTACCGGACTTCATCATGGAGTTACCGGCTTTCCGACAGAGGACGGAGAGATAGTTTCATATAACATAAATAGGCTTTTTAATAAGATTAACCTACATCTTGACGAGGTAGAAAATAGCGAGGAATTTGAGCTTGAAGATGCAGAAATTTGTATCATAGCATTTGGAAGTGTTGCTAGGGCGGCAAAAGAGGCGATTTTAAATTTAAGAAAAAATGGAGTCAAAGTAGGAATGTTTAAGCCTATAACTTTATTTCCAACTCCTGAAGCGAAGTTAAAAGAGATAGGTAAGAGATTTAAAAAAATACTAATCTGTGAGCTAAATTTAGGGCAATATACGGGAGAGATTAAAAAAGCAATGCTAAGAGATGACTTTAAGACTCTGCTTAAGGCAAATGGACGCCCGATAAGCCCTCAAGAGATAGTTCAGAAAATAGAGGAGTTTTAAAATGGCATTTAATTACGACAAATATTTAAGAATAGATAAGATGCCGACTCTTTGGTGCTGGGGATGCGGGGATGGAGTGATACTTAAAGCTGTTATTAGAGCGATAGATAGCTTAGGCTGGGATATGAACGATGTATGTGTAGTGTCTGGTATAGGTTGCTCCGGACGATTTAGCTCTTATGTAAATTGCAATACAGTTCATACTACTCATGGACGCGCTATAGCCTACGCAACAGGTATAAAGCTTGCAAATCCGGATAAAAAAGTTATCGTGATAACAGGCGACGGAGATGGGCTTGCGATAGGCGGAAATCACACTATACATGGATGCAGAAGAAATATCGATATAAATCATATTTTGATAAATAACTTTATTTACGGACTTACAAATTCTCAAACCAGCCCTACGACTCCTCGCGGTATGTGGACCGTAACGGCTCAATACGGAAATATAGATCCAACTTTTGACGCATGCAAGCTAGCTACGGCTGCGGGGGCAACTTTTGTAGCCAGAGGAAGCGTGATAGAACCTGTCAAGATGGAAAAGATGCTAGTAGAAGGATTTAGTCATGATGGCTACTCTTTCTTTGATATTTTTTCAAATTGCCATATAAATTTAGGTAGAAAAAACAAGATGGCAGAGGCAACTAAGACACTTGAATGGATAGACGGTATAACTTTAAGCAAGACAAAATTTGATCTGATGAGTGAAGATGAGAGGATGGGTAAATTTCCTCTCGGAGTTTTGCATAAAGATAGCAGTAAAACAGAATACACAAAGGCTTACGATCAAATCATAAAAGCCGCCCAAAGTGGCGAGAAAATCGACTTTAAGGATATAAATTGAAAAGAGAGCTTAGATTTGTCGGGGTTGGCGGACAAGGTGTAATTTTAGCCGGAGAAATTTTAGCCGCCGCCAAGATAGAAGATGGAGGATATGGGGTCAAAGCATCTACTTATACTTCACAGGTTAGAGGCGGTCCTACTAAAGTTGATATAGTATTAGACGAAAGCGAAATTTTATACCCATATGCAAATGAGGGTGAGATAGAATTTATGCTTGCAACGGCACAAGTAAGCTACAATCTTTTTAAAAGCGGAGTCAAAGAGGGTGGTATAATAGTCATAGAGCCAAATTTGGTCAAAGCTAGCGATAAGGATAGAAAAAAGTGGAAAATTTATGAAATTCCTATTATCTCGATAGCTAAGGACGAAGTCGGAAATGTCATCACGCAAAGCGTTGTAGCCTTGGGAGTAGCTGTAGAGATGAGTGGTTGCTTGGATGCCAATTTAGTAAGAGAAGTTATGCTATCAAAGGTACCAAAGAAAGTCTATGAGGCCAATGCTATGGCTTACGAGCTAGGATTAAAATACGCTAAAGAGGCAAAAGAGAGTTAATTAATACAAAATTTATAAAGGAAAAATATGAAAATAGGAATTTTTTACGCTACGGGAAAGGGCGATACCGCAAAGGCTTGCGAGTATCTGGCTTCAAAATTGGGTGCTAAAGTAAAGGCTGTTAAGGAAGTAGAGCAATCAAGCGAGTTTGAAGACTTTGATCTTTTGATTTTAGCAAGCTCAAGTTATGGATTTGGTGAACTTCATGATGATTGGAAAGCAAAATTATGCCTGTTAAAAGAGGCTAAGTTAAAAGGCAAAAAAGTAGCTATTGTAGGAGTTGGCAACCAAGAGCGCCACGGTGATAACTTCTGCGGCGGTGTAGTTGAGTTTTTGCCTTGCATAAAAGGAGCCTTATTGCTTGGTACCAGTGAAAAAGACGGTTATAAATTTGACTACTCTTCATCGTTTATAAATGATAAATTTATAGGTCTTGCGCTCGATACAAAAGGCGATAAGGAGTATGAAAAGCGCATTGATAAGTGGGTAAGCAAGATAAAAAATCAAATTTAGATTTTTATACCGCCAATAGTTAATTGCAATTAGTAAGATATTTCTTGTTAAATAAGTGTATTTTAGCAAGTCTGAACGCTATCTTGCACTTGTTTAGCAATGGATAAAATTATTTATTGCATTTCATTTAGATAAAACAGCTTTAATACTATAAGCATTCACACAAAATTATAAATAATACTTTATATCATGGATAATAAATTTAATTTTATTTATATTGATATTGACTTTTATTTTATATCTTATTATAATTTCAAGAGCATATTTTATTTTCTTATTATAGGAGTAAATCATGAAAAACTTTCAAGAAGCACGAAACAGGCTACAGTTGTTTTGCTAGCGATAGCTATGTCGGGATTTGCTCAAGAGGCGGATAAAGTCGTATCCGATAATTCGCTTTTAAAAAAAGATACGAAAACAAGCGAATATTCGGATATAAAACTAAATATTTTAAAATATGCTTATATCCCCACGGATAAGCTCTTAATGCTTTGGAGCGACAACTCTTATGCTGATAAAGCCATATCAAACCCTGCGATATTGTTTAACGACAAAAGCGATGACGTAGAGATAAAGGCTTATTATCAAGTTTCAAACGGAATTAAAAATTTTTCCATACCCTACCTTGAAAATATAGAAGAGTTATCAAGCGGTCGGATTAAAGAGATTTTACAAAAACGAGATTCGTCTTGTGATTTCAGAGCAACTTCCTGCGGAGATTATGCTTAAGGTTTTAACGGATATAGAGTTTAAGAGAGATTTTATAAGTGATCCAACTAAAACTTTATCCGATTTTGGCTATGATCTAAAGGGCGATTATAAAATAAATATATATGAAGATACCGCCACTACAAAACATCTAATCATGCCTAATTCTCCTATCAATTTAGCTCAAAAAAGCAAAATTGATAGCGAGATAGAGTATTTTTTAAAAGATAAAAGTAGCTTATTATCAGAAAATCAGAATAAGAAAGTTATTTATAGCTTTATATGTAATAATTGTCATGAACCATTCGATACTAAAATTCGTATCGAATGCACATCTTTACCCACTTGTCAATAAGGAGAAAAAATGGAAAATTTAGTAATTATAGAAAATTCGGCGAATTTTGATCCGAAAGATATCGATGAAATTCAGTTATCTATAGGTTTGACGGAGCAAAAGTATATAGACGCGGCTCCTTTGTATTCACACTATGATATGTTTAGAAGCTATGATTATGTAGCTATCGCTAAGATAGGAAAAAAGACTATCGGAGTTTTGCATGCTTTTTCGGATAGAGATAACTTTGCCACATCTTATCTTTACGGTATTATGGTTCATAAGGATTATCAACGTAAAGGAGTAGGACGAGCTTTGATGAACGCTTTTAATAAAAGATTTGCTCATACTACGACTTGGGTCGTAACGCCGATTAGCAAAAATAGGGATGCGGTAGCGTTTTTAGAAAAATTCGGTTTTATAGAAAATTCTAAAAATTTCACGATTTGCTCTAGAAAAAGAGTGCCTAGAATAAATATAAATGAGTGATTTTGCTAAGGCTATCTGCGATCAATTTCCAAATTGCATATTTAGCGAAAAGTTCGTTTTAAAAATAGAAGAGTTTTTAAAACAGACTAAATTTATAAGTAGCGCTCAGTGTATGGCATTTGATAAGAGATTAAACGGAAAGATAAATTTAGAAAATTTTAAAGCCGATATATCTAGTATTAATCTATACGCTGAGTATATGCTGCAAAAATATATTTGCAAGGCTATTTTAGATATCAAAAAATATTTAAAGTCGGATGCCGTTAAATTTAACGATATTGAATTTGCTAGCAAAGAGACGCACAATGAAAAGCGAAGCATACTTATATTTAGCGCAAACGACAAAAAGCTTGTGTATAAGCCCTATAACGTAAAACACTTAAAAGTTTTACTAGATATCTTTAATCATATTAAGCAAAATTTAAAATACGATATATCTATGTTTCCTGAAATTTTACACTATGAAAAAGATTATTGCATTATAGAATTTTTAGATAGCGATCAAAATTTAGATGAGACTAGATTATGCTACTGTATAGGGGCGGCTTTAGCTTTTAGTTATTGCTTTAGAATTACCGATCTACATAGCAAAAATATCTTATATGCAAATAACTCTTTTTATATCTTAGATACCGAAACTTGCTTTTATAGAGATGTTTATGCGGATCATTTTGCACTAAGCTATACGGGGCTTTTAACGACTAAGAATAGTTGTGGACTTTTTGATAGGACTACAAAAGATATGATCGTGCAAATAAATAAAGATTTTGAAGTCTCATTTTTAAGCGATAGAAGAAATAGTCCGAAAATTCTTAATATAAAAGATAACGCACGTATCGTTTATAGGGGCTTTAAGGATTGTTATAGGGCGATTATGAAGCATAAAGATAAGATTTTAGAGATTATAAATTCAAACGATTTGATATTAAGATTTGTATTTAGACCGACTAGCGTTTATATAAAATGGATGATTTTACTATTTACGCCGTCTTTAAATTTTAAAGATAATATAATCAAACTTCGTAATGAGATGACAAAATATAAAAAAAGGAAATATATCTGAAGAAAATTATCAAGATATAATAAAAAACGAGCTAGCCGATATGATACTAACCGATGTGCCGTATTTTTATTATGATACTATAAAAAACTGCATATATCATAAAGATAGATTAGTTGTGGATAATTTTTATAAGGAAAATTTTAGCTTTTTTGTAAAAAGATGGCTTGATAGTATAAATAATAAAAATTTTATAAGTTTGCAAAAAGAACTAAACTACTTAATGGCTTTAAAAAGATAAATATCTCATATATAAATTTGATTTTGATAGAAAATTAAAGGCTTTATATACTTAAACAATATAAATTAGATAATGCTATATGATACGAATCTGTAGCTATATCCATACCTTTAGCAAAGCAAAATATACATTGTCCGTATTTCAAAAAACATATAAGGCATATAGCTGCATTACAAATAATATCTTTAAACTTAAGACTTGGTATCAAATACCAATTTTATTTATTTTATAATTAAAAATTACGATTGAGCCTTATTTATACAAAACAGACCCCAGTCTTACCATATTTGAGCCGCATTTTATGGCCAGCTCAAAGTCGCCACTCATCCCCATAGAGCAAATTTTAGCTCCGTGCGGTTCAAGCTCTTCATAAATTTTACGCGTGATTTCAAAGCTTTTTTGGATACTCTTTATATCATCCACGTGCGCGCCGATACTCATCACTCCAGCAGGACGTAAGAATTTGCAGCTCTCTTTGATAGACAAAAATGTCTCCACCGCCATTTTGGCTTCCACTCCTTGCTTGCTCTCTTCTTCGGCGGAGTTTATCTGAAGCAAGCATTCAAGCTCATAATCAAGCCTTTTATCCACTTCAAGCGCAGCCTTAAGACTCTCACAACTTTGCCAAAGAGTGGGGCGAAGAGATATGAGTTGGTTTATCTTGTTACTTTGAAGACGACCGATAAAGTGCCATTTTATAAGATTCTCAGGCAAAATTTCAGCTAAAATTTGCTGCTTGTTTTTAAGCTCTTGAACTCTATTTTCGCCAAAGTCGATCTGCCCCTCATTAAAAAGCTCTAAAACCTCTTTTGTGGTTACGTTTTTACTAACGGCTATGAGTTTAACCTCTACACCGATGTGCACCTTTTTGATACGCTCTAAAATTTCATCTAAATTTTTCAATTACCGACTCCGCCAAGCCTTAATATATCGTTGAATGTAGCAACTAGCATAAGTGTAATCAATAAAGCCCATCCGCAATATGTTAGGCCGATATAGACTTTTTCATTCATTTCTCGTCTAAAAATCAGCTCATATATATTAAATAGAATATGTCCTCCGTCAAGTGCTGGGATGGGAAGTAAATTTAATACGCCTAAATTTACAGAGATTAAAGCAGTGATTACAAGAAGGGTTGATATACTTATCTGTGCGGCTTTAGAAGTAATATCTGCTATCTGAATTATACCTCCCATATCTTTTATAGGCACCACGCCCTCTATTAGCTTGCCAATGCCTGTAAATATGAGTTTTGAGGCGTTTATCGTCTCATTAAATGCAAATTTTAAAGAGTCAAAACCTCTGCTTTTTAGATTTATAACCTCGCCTGAAGGAGAAATTCCTATAAGTGGTTTTTCTATTTTTTCTCTGAAAAGATTAACGCTTTCGCCTATTTTTGGCGTTAATTTTACAGTTTGTATCTTTTTGTTTCTCTCTATTTCAATTAGGGTTTGAGTTAGCTTTACATTTTTGCTTATATCGTCCCATTCACGAATTTCTACTCCGTTTATGCTTAAAATTTTGTCGTTTTTTAGCAGTCCAGCTTTTTGTGCGGCTGAATTTGGCATTACGTTTCCAACTGTAGGAGCCAGCCTATCCACACCAATATATCCAAGCGCAATAAATATTAAAAACGCTAAAGCGAAGTTAAAAAATGGTCCAGCAAAAAGTATAAAAATACGTCCAAGAGGGCTAAGTTTGGTGTAGCTATCATCATCCATATTTTTTAGATTTGGCTTTGTATCCTCTTGTCCTTTTAGGCTCACATACCCACCAAGAGGAATAGCTGAAATCGCATATTCGGTTTGTCCTATGCGTTTTGAGTATAGACTATCTCCAAAGCCTACGCTAAATTTTAAAACTCCTACATTTAAAATTCTAGCTGCCATAAAGTGACCAAGCTCGTGAAAAAAAACCAAAAAAGATATAGCAAAAACAGTTATAAAAAAATACCATGAATAAGCGTAAACACCTAAAATAAGCAACAAAACTACAAAAATTATACTTTTCAATATTTACCTTTTTTATAAAAACTGGCTAAATTTAGCATTTTATTTTAAATTTTACGCTTAATATTAATCTATCTTATCACTAAGCAAAACGGCTATAAATTTAGTGTTTGGATTGGCGTCAAGTGCTATTTTAAGGCTCATTGTAAGAGGAACAGCTAAAAACATTCCGCCGATTCCAAATAAAAATCCCCAAAAAAGTAGACTCATTAATACAACTAGCGTGCTTATACCAAGCTCTTTACCTAAAAATTTAGGCTCTATAAAATTTCCTATTGCAACATTTATTACAAGATATAAGGCTATCGTCCAAACGGTCGAGCTTACATCGCTCATCAAGAGTGCAACTAAAATAGCAGGTATTGCAGCTATGACCGAGCCTATAGTTGGTATGAAATTTAAGACAAAGGCTACTATTCCCCAAAGCGGTGCGTAAGGCACACCGATGATATGAAGTCCGATAAAGATCAAAATTCCGGTAGCCAAAGAGGTTAATGACTTAATCTCCAAATATCTTTTCAAATTTGATATGAAGGTATCTGCTATCTGGTTTGCTTGAGGATTTTTGCTAGCGAAATACTCGATTTTTTGATGAAATACATTGGTTTCAAACAACATAAAGGTAACTAATAAAAATATAAAAAAGCTCTTTGATACAAGTTCTGTACTCCCTTTTAATAGAGTGCCAAAGGCGGCAAAAATTTTATTAGGGTCAAATTCGCTTGGTACTACTATATCTTGTGTATTGATAATATCATATCTCTCAATGATCTGAATAGTCTGATCGCTAAAAGTTTTAAACTTTTCCTGAAGCTCCGGAAGATAGCCAAGAAGTCCATTTATAGTAGTTATAACAGTATTCGCAATAAAGCCAAGCGTTACAAATACAACTCCAACAACAACCATAAAAGCTAATATTCTAGGAAATTTAAGCCTTTGGAGATAATTTATCGCAGGAGACATTACTATGGCTATAAAAACTGCTATAAGGAAGGGAAATACAACCATACTTGCAGCCTTTAAACCTGCGGCTACAACAACAAAGCTTGCCAGATAGACTATTACTAGATTACTTCTCAAGCAAATATTCCTTTATCTCGCAGATCTTATATATGCAAATATATACTCAAATCCAGAATATAGTGTTAATGCTACGGCAAACCATAAAAGTGCATTGGCAAAAGGCCACTGCATGATCAAAAATCCAA
This sequence comes from Campylobacter sp. RM16189, assembly GCF_012978815.1. Lineage (NCBI taxonomy): Bacteria > Pseudomonadati > Campylobacterota > Epsilonproteobacteria > Campylobacterales > Campylobacteraceae > Campylobacter > Campylobacter sp. RM16189. The sequence continues at coordinate 93,512 of NZ_LIWR01000005.1, forward strand.
TGGCTATCATCTGAAATACCGTTTTTACCTTGCCTGCCATTGAGGCGGCGAAATTTAGCCCCTCTGCAGCTATCACTACTCTAAAACCTGTTATAAAAAATTCTCTTATAAGTATCAGATATATAGCCCAAGGATTGGCTCTATCCATCATCATAAGCCCTAAAAATGCGGCTAAGGTTAGCATCTTATCGGCCAAAGGATCTATTATGGCACCAAGCTTTGTTTTTTGATTCCAAGCTCTTGCGATATATCCGTCAAAAAAATCTGTCACGCTGGCTATTGCAAAAATTAGTCCCGCAAAATAGTTTATCCAGCTAATATGGATATTTTCAAAATGAGTATTTGCATTTACAAGAATATAAAACATAGCAGGCGCCAGTAAAATGCGTAAAAACGCAAGGATATTCGGTAAATTTAAACTCATTTAAATGTTGTTCCGCCATCTATTATAAATGTATGACCGGTTATCCAGCTAGCCTTGCTTGAGCATAAAAACAGGCAAGCTCCGGCTAGATCCGTAGGCTGACCTATACGATTTAACGGGCTTAGCTTAGCTGTCATATCTCTTACTTCTTCATAGTTTGTAAAGGCTCTTAAAGCATCCGTTTCGATAGGACCTCCGCTTACTATGTTTACTCTAATGTTTTTTTCTCCAAGCTCTGTTGCGGCGTATCTTGCCATAGCTTCAACAGCAGCCTTTGAGGCTCCGTGACCTGCGTAGTTTTCTATATATACTAAATTTCCGGTTGAACTAAGAGAGATAATACTACCACCGCCGATTTTTTCCATTCTCTTGGCGGCCTCTTGAGCTCCTACCACAAAGGCATTTACAGTAGCGGTAAAGATATTATTTATACCTCTTGGTCGAAGTTTCATAAATTTAGTATATCCACCAACTACGGCACGCCCTGAAATAATCGCATTTGATATAAAAAAGTCCACTCTATCAAAATCGGCATCTATAAGCTCGAAAAGATCCTTATATGTTTCTGGTTCAAGTATATTTAAAGAGTAGGCGCGCGCCTTTATTTTGAACTTATCCTCAAACCCTTTGGCTTGCGTTTTGGCTAGTTCCTCATTTGAGTTATAGGTAAAAGCAATATTTGCTCCAACCTCTGCAAACTGCTCTACTATCGCCCTTCCTATACCCCTTGTCCCACCACTTATTACTAAGGTTTTACCTTTAAATTCGTTTTTAAAATCCATTAAAATCCTTTTATCTCATACTGCTTCATAGTCTCTTCTATCTTTTTGAAATTCTCTTTACTAGGTTCGCAAAGCGGCAGCCTATACTCAAGACTTGGAAGTAGTCCCGCTATATACATAGCCGCCTTTATAGGTATAGGATTGCTCTCGCAAAACAACATCTTATTGATATTATAAAGCTTATCATTGATAGCCTTTGCCTTGATATACTCTTCATCAAGAGCCAGATGCGTAAGCTCTGAAATTTTATCAGGAAGCAGGTTTGAGGTTACTGATATGACACCCTTCCCACCATTTGAAAGGATAGGGTAGTTTATAGCATCCTCTCCGCTTATAACGACCAAATTTGGCTCATGAGCAAGCAAATCTACGCATCTATCGATACTTCCGCTCGCCTCTTTTACGCCAAATATATTTTCACAGTCATTAAAAAGTCTAAAAATCGTGAAAGGTAGTATATCCACACCTACACGACCCGGGACGTTATATAAAAGAACCGGAATTTCAACACTTGAGGCTATTGTTTTATAGTGTTGATATAGTCCTTCTTGGGTAGGTTTATTGTAATACGGCGCAACCGAAAGGATGCCGTCAGCTCCATGAGCTTGGGCAAATTGAGCAAGTCCAACCGCCTCATGAGTAGCGTTACTGCCGGCGCCGGCAAGCACTTTTACATTTGTATTTTTGCATGTTTTTACGGCTATTTCTATACAAATTCTATGTTCATCATGGGTTAGAGTGGCACTCTCTCCGGTAGTTCCCACAGGCACTACTGCGTCTATTCCGTTTTGAATTTGCCTTATAATAAGTTTTTCATAACTTTCTTCATCTAATTTACCGTTTTTAAAAGGTGTTATAAGAGCGGTCATTGCGCCCTTTAGAATCTTTTTCATCATTTTTGATCCTTTCTTAAAATAACTGTAGTAGAAGCCCTATCGGTAAAGTATTTTTTAGAAATTTCATTAATATCCTTACCCTTTAGATTTTCTATCTTCTCTTGAAGCTCAAAAAGAGGTTTTATGTCGCCTTTGATAAGAAAATCCCCGTATAAATTCGCAACTCTTGAAGCGCTACCAAAAGAGTGTATGAAGTCCGATTTTATGCTATTTTTTATCTTTGTTAGCTCATCTTGATCTATATTTTCTTTTTTAATACTTTCTAAAATCTGATGTATCTCTTTTTCCACCAATTCGGCTTTTACTCCGGGATTGCAAACCGCTATTATTATAAAAAGACCTTCGTCGATATTGTCCATATTGTAAGCATAAATTTGATTTACTAAACATTTTTCATCAACTAAAATCCTATGCATTACTGAGCTTTTACCACTACTTAAATACTCGCTTATAGCGCCTAACGCCACCTGATCTTGATGGTTAAACGGCGGAGCTTTAAAGGCAATCGCGATCATCTCCACTTCGCTCTCTTTATAAATTTCAACCCTCTTTGCTCCATTTTGAACAGGTTCTACGCAGTGAATATTTGGAATATCCTTTGAGTTTTTAATCTCTTCAAAATGCTTTTTACCAAGCTCGAATGCCGTTTTTTTATCTATATCTCCGCTGATTAATAGTATCGCATTTTTAGGCTGATAAAAGATAGAATGAAATTCTTTTATATCTTCAATTGTCCAGTTTTTAATATCCTCTATAAAACCTATCGGCGTCCAATGGTATGGATGATAGGTAAAGGCTGTATTAAAGAGAGTGAAGTACAAAAAACCTATAGGGTTATTATCTGTACGCCAAAGCCTCTCTTCTAAAACAACATTTCGCTCAGGCTGAAATTCCTTGTCTTTAAGGCTTAAATTCGCCATTATATCAGCGTATAATCCTAGCGATTTGTCTAAATTTTGCTTTGAGCACTTAACAAAATAGTGAGTATAATCAAAGCCTGTGCTTGCGTTATTTATACCGCCAAAACCCTTGACTATCTTGTCGAACTCTCCCGCTTTTAGATTTTTGGTAGATTTGAAATTTAGGTGCTCTAGCATATGAGCTATTCCACTTTTTCCCATTACTTCGTTTCTTGATCCTACCTTGTAAAAAAGATCGATACTGATTACATTTGAGCCTTTATTTACCGGAATGTGATAAATTTTAAACCCGTTTTTAAGTTTAATTTTTGAATATTTTAAAAGCATATTTTTTCCTTATTTTCCTATATCTATTCCCACGGCTTCGCTAATATTTGCGAATCCGTCTCTTTCAAGCAGCTCTAAGAGCTCTAAATTAATATACCTACAAACAGCAGGACCTCTAAATATAAAAGCGGTGTAAATTTGAACCAAATTTGCGCCCATTCTAATACGCCTATAAGCCTCTTCGCCGCTATCTATACCGCCACTTGCGATTAATACGGTTTTACCAAACAATTCATCAGCTACGATCTTAAAGAGGCGTCGAGATTTTTCAGTAATCACTTTACCGCTTAGTCCGCCAAAATTTTGTAAATTTTGTGATTTACTAAGGCTATAATCAACGCTTGTATTGTTTATGATAACCCCGCTTGCACCACCTTCGACTGCTGTTTTACAAATTTCAACTGCTTTTTCATCGTCCATATCTGGTGCAATCTTAAAAATAATAGGTTTTGTAGTTATAGAAGTTAGCCTGTTAAAAAGCTCCTTCACGAACTCTACATTTTGCAGATCACGCAGGTTTAGCGTATTTGGAGAAGAGATGTTTATAACAAAAGCATCACAAATATCGCTAAATTCTTTAGTTAAATTTTCATAATCTTCAAGTGCGTTTTCATTTGGAGTTACTTTATTTTTGCCTATATTTGCAAAAAGAGGTATGACAAAAGGGTATAGTTTTTGAACTCTTTTTGCTATTTTTTTTGCCCCCTCATTGTTAAAACCCATTGCATTTTGGATACTCTCTTCTTCTACAAGCCTAAAAAGACGGGGTTTTTTATTTCCGCTTTGGGGCTTGGGAGTCAAGGTCCCAAACTCTATATGACCAAATCCAAGTGCCGTTAGCGGTTTTAGCATAGTAGCGTTTTTATCAAATCCTCCGGCGATTCCTATAGGATTATTAAAAACCAAATTAAATAAATTTTGCTGAAGTCTAGCATCATTTACGACACATTTATTGGCAACAAAACTCATTGAACCCGGAAATATCTTATCTGCATAGACCATCGCACACTCCGCTATCGCGTGTGCAGTTTCTGGTTGAAATTTAAAAAAAATAGTTTTTAAATTATTATAATTCAAGATCTTTCCTTTAAATTTTCGCTGATTTTATCAAAACAGAGCTTAAATTAGCGATTTTTATTACCTTTACAACTATCCTATCTTAGGCAAAGAGCCTTTTAGCTTTTGATAAATTTCACAGCCTTGACTAAGCTCTTCATCACTACCAAATCCTACTACTTTACCACCGTTTATAACGGCTATTTTATCGGCATTTTGAACCGTACTTAGACGGTGGGCTATGACGATAATTATCTTCTCGTGTTGTAAATTTGATATCGCCTTTGTGATCTCTTTTTCACTCTCGTTATCAAGAGCCGATGTAGCCTCGTCAAATATCAAAATTTGCGGATCTTTATATAAAGCCCTTGCGATAGCTATCCTTTGGCGCTGACCTCCGGAAAGATTGGTGCCAAACTCATTTAAAATCGTATTAATCCCATCTTCAAGCGCACAAACAAATTCATAAGCATTAGCCATCCTTAAGGCTTTTATCACAGCTTCCTCATCAAATTCTCTTCCGTAAGCTACGTTATTTGCAATCGTATCGTTAAATATATATACGCGCTGAGTAACAAGGCCGATATTATCCCTCAAAGATCTTATATCAAATTCTCTTATATTTGTTTCGTTTATTAAAATTTCTCCGCTATTTGCATCATAAAACCTCATCAGTAGATTTACGATTGAACTTTTGCCTCCTCCGCTTGAGCCTACAAGTGCTATCATTTGAGATTTTAAAGCGGTCAAATTTATACCTTTTAATATCTCTTTATCTGCATAATTTAGTCTCACATCTTTAAATTTAACCGACTCTATAACCAAAGGAATCTCTTTATCTCCACTTTTTATAGATGGGGTTTTGTCAAGTAACTCAAATGTCCTCTCTGCGGCAGCTACGGCATCTTGAACCTTGTTATAAAGCTTTGAGATTCTTTTAACCGGAGTATATAGCATAAAAAGTGCGGTCAAAAACGAAAAGAAGCTTCCCATGGTGATTTGTCCGTCAATGACCTCTTTGCCACCTATTATTACAACCGCGGCAACACCTATGCTGCCGATAACCTCCATTATCGGACTTACGGATTCATCTATTTTGACGCTTTTTAAATTTAGCTTAAAAAATTTATTGTTTTCGTCTATAAACCTGCCATGTTCGTATTTTTGAGCATTATTTGCCTTAATTATCTCAATATTTGTAAAAATTTCACTAAGCCTAGAGCTAATATCAGAAGTCTTCTCTTGCGCCGCTTTTGATAGTTTTTTCATCTTTTTTGCAAGTAAAGAGAGCGGATATATCGCTACAGGAAGCACTATAAGAGCAAAAAAAGCAAGCTGAGCGCTTTGATATATGACAACGCATAACAGCCCCACTATAGTAATACTCTCTCTTATCATCTCAGGAATCATTGAGGAAACTATGCTTCTTATGCGCTCTATGTCATTGATATTTCGGCTTATAAGCTCTCCTGTACGAAATTCGTTAAAAAATTTCATATCTAAATTTAACAAATTTCCAAGTAGCTTCTCTCTAAATCTACGCACTACGTCTTGTCCTATAAAAGCCGTAAAATAAGCTTGCAGAAAAGTTCCAAGACCCTTTAAAAAGTATATCGCGACTATGGCGTATGGCAATAGATATAATAACTCTTTATTTTTATCTATAAAAATTTTATTCAATACTGGCTCTATAACCCAGGCTGATGCCGCAGTGCCACCGCTAGCTAAAAGCATGCCGGTTATAGCTAAGGCAAATTGCGGGATATAGTCCTTAAAGTATGGTGCAAATCGCTTAAATACGTCCTTTAAACCCATAGATTTCATATTTTTTCCCACATAGTGCCACTTGGAGTATCCATAATAGCTATTTGCATCGAAGCAAGTTTCTCTCTAATCTCATCGGCTTTAGCGTAATTTTTTAGCTTTTTGGCTTCATTTCGCTCTTCTATTAAGCTTTTTATTTTTGTTTTTTCCTCATCGCTTACGCCAAACTGAAAATACTCATATACATCGATTTGTAAAATTCCAAGCACTCTGGCTATTAGCTCTAAATTAGCTAAAATTTCACCTTTTTGAGATTTATCCTTTGGATTTTGATCTAAATTTTCGTTTGCTGTTTTTACAAATTCATCTATTGTGGCAAGTGCTTTGGAGGTATTTAAATCATCTCTCATGGCATTTAGAAACTCTTCTTTAAACTCTTTGTTTTCTTTTCCTAAATTTGAGTCTATAACTCGCTTTTTAAGCCTATAAATCTTATCAAGCCTCTTTTTGCTAGCCGATAAATCCTCGTCAGAATAGTTAAAATGAGCCCTATAATGAGAGCTAAGTAGATAAAATCTCAAAACCTCGCCAAGATTTTGCTTTAAAGCATCTTTAACAAAGAAGCTATTTCCAAGACTTTTACTCATCTTTTCATCGTTTACTTTAATAAATCCGTTGTGCATCCAGTATTTTGCTAGGGTTTTTCGCTCACCGCATCTACATTGGGCAGCCTCGTTTTCATGATGTGGGAAGAGCAGATCTATACCTCCTGCGTGTATATCTATCTCATAATCTTGTCCGCTTGAGAGGTATTTTTTTATCATCGCCACACACTCGGTATGCCAGCCCGGACGGCCTCTACCAAATGGACTTTCGTACCATTTTTTATCAAATTTCCATAGTACAAAATCCTCTTCATTTCTCTTATCTATATTTGACTCAACTCTGGCGATATTTTGATCGCTTTTAGCTTTTCCACTTAGGCTTAGATACTCGTTATCTTGCGCAGTGTCAAAGTAAATCCCGTCTCCTTCTATCTCGTAGGCTATATTTTTATTTTTTAGATTTAAAATATACTCTATTATCGCGTCAAGGCACTCGGTAGCCTTTGGCTCTATATCGGCCTCAAGTACGTTTAAAGCTTGCATATCATCTTTATAGCTTTTAATATATCTATTCGTGATAGACTCTAAACTCTCACCGGTTTCATCCATCTTTTTTAAAATTTTGTCATCAATGTCGGTAAAGTTTTTTACAAATTTAACATCAAATTTAAGCTCTATTAGTATTCTTCTAAGCAGATCAAAGCTAATAGCGCTTTTAGCGTGCCCAAGATGCGAATCATCATATACTGTTGGTCCGCATACGTAAATTCTAACCTTTCTGGCTTCAATAGGCTCAAAATTTAACTTTTGTTTTTTTACACTATCAAAAATTTGCATCTATAAATTTCCTTAAAAATATTAAAATAATCACTTCTACGAACAAAATAATAGCCATAATTCCTAATCTTTTAAAGTTGATTATAGCCAAAAATCTTTTAGTCCCAAAGGCTCGTATGGTTAGTATAAGTAGCGCAAAACCTCCAATTGAGCTAGCCAATGCTAATCCGAAAGCTCCATAATATTTCATTAAAATAACTGCCAATATTAAGTTTATTATCAAGGTTATTACCGCGATTTTAGAAGTAGTTTTTTGCTGCATTTTTGCATGAAGCCATTTTGAAAAAATTTTAGCCAAGCCAAACGGCACAAGTCCTATCATATAAGCCTTTAGCACAAGAGCTGTATTGGTCGTATCTTGCGCATTGAACTGACCTCTTTCAAAGAGTAGTTTTATGATAGGATCTGCTAATACAAAGCCTCCTATTGCCGCACCAAAAAGCAGGAAAAATAAAGTCTCAAACCCTTTATTCATAAATTTTAGAGCCTCTTTTTCGTTACCGGCTTTTAAATTTCTTGCTATTTTCGGGAAAAGCGCGGTAGAAAGAGCTATGGCAAAGACTGCAAGTGGAAGCTGAAAGATGCGATTAGCGTAAAATAAGTAGCTAATGCTTCCGGATACTAAAAAGCTAGCAAGCCAAGTATCCATAAAAGAGCTTATTTGCATTGCGGATGAACCAAATAAACCATGATAAAAATTAGCAAAAAAGCCCTTTGTATCAGCTCTTTTTCCTTTGATAAATTTAATTATTCCTCCAAAGAATATCTTTGACATAGAAGTAAGATAAAGCGCTATTAAATGAGATATTACTTGTAAAATTCCTCCCGCAGCCACTCCAAAGCTTAGATAATAAGCGACAACTTTAGGCTCTTTACCTTGAGCTAAAACAAGCGCAAATATCATAGCTATATTTAAAAGTGCGGTTGAAAATGCAGTTGTGATAAAGTGTTGTCTATACTGAAGCAAGGTGGCAATAAACGTGACTACGTAAATTAGTCCAAGATAGTAAAAATTTATCTTAACTAAAGGAATAGCTTGAGAGATTTGGCTCTCGTTTAAGCCCGTTGCGATAATTTTTGTAAATTGAGGAGCAAATAGATTAACTAATAATGTCAAAATCATTACAAAAAATAAAAATTTTAAAAAAATTTCAGCAGAAAATACGCTTTTATTTTTAGAGTGAGTGAAATTTGGTAATAATGCATCTCCAAATGCTCCTTCTGCAAAAATTCTGCGAAATAGATTTGGGATTTTAAAGGCTATAAAAAATATATCACTATAAATTCCTGCACCAAGAGTAGAAGCCGTCATCACGTCTCTGAAAAATCCTAAGATACGAGACACCATAATGCCGGCACTATTTGAAAAAAAGCCTCTTATAAACATAAATTTCCATTTTGATATTGTTGCTGAAATAATATTTAAATTTATATTTAAAAAACGTAAAACTAGACCCTATAAACTAGTTTTAATTAAATTTTAGAGAAAATAGACAAATTTAAAAATAAGAAATTTGAGAGAATGTTGGGTGGAAAATAGTCAAAAAGAGCCAATTTACCTTGATCCTATTGCAATGGACACTATAAATCCTTATAGTGAAATTCCTGTTTTAGCTAGAAATTTTAATGTCGATAGCAAATTTATAGATTTTAAAATTTTATCGATTGTTACAGAATATAAGTTAATAGGTGATAGTGAAAGTAAGATATTAGAAGATGTCGAACTTGATATTTTTGACGACGATACATTCTATGTAAATCAAGTTGAAAACATAAAACAAAGCTATAAGGTAGAATTTTTTGACACAAGAAGAAAAAAACAACATTTACTACCGGATATCTCTATAAGTGCCAATAAAAACCTGACTAAGATAGTAGCTACAGTTTTTAAAAGCAATGACGTAGTTTACTTTAAAGAGTTCGAAAATAAAGTAGCCGAATTTATCTATAAAAAATTAATTAAAGTTGGAATTTTAGTAGGAATTAGAAATAAGGCTATGAAAAGCGAACTAAGCAAAATTTCATCGTTTTTAAGAGTAAAAGAGATAATAGATAAAGACTATACCTTTGTAGTAACTTCCGGCGTAGATAAAAAAGACTCTATCGATGATTCTATTATATATCATTATAAAAATAAGATTCAAAAGACAGATGATAGTGACAGAATAAACTACGCCAATCGCGGCTATCTGCTTGGAGTGGCCCAAGGCGAGCTTATAATAGAATATCAAAAGCCTGTTTTAGGTAAATCAGGACGTGATGTAAGAGGTGCTTTATTGCCTGTGATGGAGACTAAAACGACTGTTGTAAAGATGATAGAGCATAGCGATGAGATAGAAGAGAGGGTGGATGACTCTGGTATAAAATATTATTCCAAAAAAGCAGGGTATGTTTACGATCAAAAAAATATATTTGATATCAAAGAAGAGCTTGACGTAAACGAGATCTCCTTTAGAGCAACAGGCTCGATAGATACCGGTCTTGATAATAACGTAGTTTTAAATGTTAAGGAAAAAGATATTACAAAAGATGCTATAGGCGACGGAATGAGCGTTGAAGCCAATGAAATAAATATAGAGGGTAATGTAGCACAAAATGCTGTAATCAAAGCAAACAAGGTAAAAATTGGCGGACAAACTCACGCAAAAGCTCATATAGAGGCTAAAGAGGCTAAAATAGCCGTGCATATAGGAAGCTTTGATGGAGATCATGTAGAAATAGATCGCCTTGAAAACGGAAGAGTCAAGGCAAAAACAGCAATAATAAAGTCAGTGCTTGGCGGTGAAATCATAGCTGAAAAGCTAGAAATAGGAGTGCTTGCCTCAAATTCAAACATAATAATAGCAGACTCCATTGAGATAAGGCAGCTTAAGGGTGTAAATAATAAAATTCTAGTAGATTTTAGCATGGTAAAAAATACTGGCGAAACTATAAATAAAAATTTACAAAAAATAAAAGAGATTAGAGAGCAGATAGTAAAAATGCCTAAGCAGCTAGAGGCCAAAAAGTGCATCATAGAAGAAAATAGAGGGCCCATTAATATCATAAAAGAGAAAATGGAGGAATTTAGAGCTTCTAAAAATTCCCCCCCTGTAACTTTTATAAAAAAACTTAGAGAATATCAGCAACTAGTGCATGAATACAACAGTCTTTTGACTGAATTTAACGAAAAAAAATCCAAAATAACAGATCTTAAAGATGAAATTCAAGCCATTCAGGATGGAATTTTTAATTCAAAGGTTATAAATCATAGTAACTGGCGTGAATTTAATGAGATAAAATTTAAGTTAGTAGATCCTCCAAGAGAGATATCTTATGTAACTAGAGAAAATGAAATAGCAAGAGTTTTAACGATTAAAAAAGTAGAAAATGAAAACGGAGAGATCGATTACGTAATCAGGAAAAATAATAATATAAGAAAGGCCTAAAATTGCTTTTTGGTCTTAAATTTAAAAGTGATTTTTACGATTGCTCAATTAAAGATGATGGATCTCTTGAGATAAATTTAAAAAATTCTTGGGATTTTAAATTAAAAAGAGATATCTTAAATCAAATTTCAGCCATTTTATTATCCAAAAAATTTAAAAGAATTATCTTAAATTTTGCAGAAATTACCGAGCTTGACTATGCTGCGGCTCTATTTATAAGCTCAGCTGTTAAAAAATCGGATAAAAAATATGAGCTTATAAATTTACGCAATAGTCATGAGAAAATTTTTACATCAATCAAAAAAGAGTTGTCAATGGCTGTTAAAAAAGACACTCTTGCTCCTGCAAAGAAAATTATCAATATAAAAAATACAAAAAATTTTCTTTATGAAATAGGGGAAAAAATAGGTGAATTTTACTTTGGAGCAGTTCTGTTTTTTACTTTTTTAGGTGAATTTTTAGTTAAATTTATAAAAACTATCTTTATACCAAAGACCCTTAGAATCAAAGAAATTTTAGCTCATTTTGAAAATGCCGCTATCAAGTCAGCGTTTATAGTCTGCCTCACTTCTTTTTTGGTGGGTATAGTTTTAGCTTATCAGGGAGCTAATTTATTAGAGCAGTTTGGCGCAAGTATAATAATAGTCGAGATGATGGGTATGTTAACTCTTAGAGAGATAGCACCTTTGATTGCTGCCATAGTTATCGCCGGACGCCTAGCATCAAGCTATACCGCGCAGATTGGCGTGATGAAGATAACAGAAGAGATAGATGCTATGAAAACTATGGGGTTTGATCCCTTTAAATTTTTAGTCTTGCCAAGAGTTATCGCACTAATTTTTGCTATGCCTATAATTGTATTTTTAGCCGATTTGATAGGGCTTTTGGGCGAAATGGTAGTATGCCAGACATATCTTGATATTAGTTTTGGCGATTATTTGGCGAGGTTTAAGCAAGAGGTAGAGATAAGACACTTTTACGTGGGTCTTTTTAAAGCTCCTTTTTTTGGTATGGTTATAGCATTTATAGGGTGTTGGCGAGGATTTGCAGTTGGCGGAAATACTCAAAGCGTAGGCAAATATACAACCATAAGCGTAGTAAATGCAATATTTGGAGTAATAATGGTAGACGCGTTATTTTCTATAATATTTACTCAGCTTGAGGTGTAAGATGATAATAAAAGCTACCGATATAACTACTAAATTTAATGATCGAATTATACATGACAAGGTTAGCTTTTATGTCAAAGAGGGTGAAATTTACGGACTTTTAGGTGGTAGCGGTAGCGGTAAATCCGCACTTATGAAAACAATGATATACTTAAAGGAGCCAAGCGAGGGCAGAATAGAGATGCTTGGAGAAGATCTATGGTCTATAGGCGAGGTAAAAAGACAAGAGATAAGGCAAAAATGCGGAGTGATGTTTCAGTTTGGAGCGCTTTATACCTCGATGAATGTGCTTGAAAACATCTATATCCTACTAAAAGAGTATAGTAATATGAGCGAAAAATCGATGAAAGAGATAGCGATGTTTTGGCTACTTAAAGTAGGCTTGAAACCAGATACAGCTCTACTTTACCCAAGCGAACTAAGCGGTGGTATGAAAAAACGTGTGGCTATGGCAAGAGCCCTTGTATTAAGTCCTAAAATTCTATTTTTAGATGAGCCAAATAGCGGGCTCGATCCGATGAGTGCAAGAGCTTTTGATGAGCTGGTTTTAGAGCTTAGAGATACTCTTGAACTAACAGTTGTGATGGTAACGCATGATATAGACAGTATCCAAAGCATATTAGATAGATTTTTAATACTTGAAAATAAAAAGATAGCCTTTGAGGGAAATTTAAACGAGCTTAAAAGCTTTGAAAACAATCCTCTTGAGGATCTCTTTAAGGCAAGGAAAATTTAGATGGAAAGCAAGATAAATTATACTCTTATAGGGCTGTTTTTTGTGATAGTTGTATCCATTGCTGGTGGCTTTATATGGTGGATGATAAGCTATGGAAATAATAAGAACGAATACAGATCATACTACATACTTACAAATGACCTTCCAAACGGGATCAAAAAGGATTCTACTGTTAAATTTATAGGGGTTGATGCGGGAATAGTAAAAGATATTAAATTTGCAAGCCAAAAAGATGCACAAATAGAGATTGAGCTATGGGTAGCTAAAGGGCTTCCTGTAAAAAAAGATAGCACTGTAGTGGCAGAGATTCAAGGAATAACAGGCATAAGCTATCTAAATATACAAAGAGGATCACAAAATAGTTCCTTGTTTAGTGATAGCGAAAAGCCTTACATTACTCTTGAAGAAAGTTTTTTTCAAAAAATAGGCGGAAAGGCTAGTAACTTAACAGAAAATATTGATAGAACGCTTGCAAATATAAATAAAGTTTTAAACGAAGAGAATACTAAAAAAATATCTTCCATTTTAAAATCCATTGATGAGCTTGCGGCTAACTTAAATAATATTAGTGCAAATACCGATATAAATGGTTCTTTGGAAAATCTAAACAATACTCTTTTGGAGTTTCAAATCTTGGCCAAAAACGGCTCTAAGACACTTGAAAATATCAACTCATTTTCTAATAATTTTTCCAATCTGGCAATTAAGCTAGAAAATTTACAAAGAATCATGGAAGAAAAGATAAAAAGCGGAGAGTATGATATAAAAGATATTTTAAGCTCATTTTCACAAGAGACTATAACTACATTTTTAGAATTTCAAAAGACTCTGAAAGAATTTAGGCAGACTCTTTTTAGGCTGGAGGATAAGCCTTACGAATTTTTCTTTAAAGACCCTCAAGACAAGGATAAAAAATGAGAAATTTGGCTATTTTTGTTTTTTCTATATTTATGGCAGGTTGCTCAATAATAGCAAAACCGGCGCCATCTATTGAATATTTTATGCTTGGCAACAATAGCTTTAGTAAGTGTGAAGGTAAAGATAAAATTTTAGTTTTTGTAGAGCAAACTAAAGTTATTAGCATGTTTGATTCAAGAAGTATAATTAAAATTAACAGCAAAGGGCAAGTAGAGACTATCAAGGGAGTCAAATGGATAACGACACCAAGCGATATGATATATAAGAATTTTCTTGCCGCAATAAATAGTAGTTGCGAGCTTGACGCTAGCTTTGATAGAAGAAATTTAGTTCTAAAAACAAATATAATTACACTTCAAACTGATGAAAAGGAGGCTACTATTAGCCTAGGATTTACTATTTTAAAAGATGAAAAAAATTTAAACAGCTCTATTGTAACGTCAAAAAGAACTATTGATGGCAATAATCCGCAAGATGCAATAAGTGCACTAAATTTAGCTATGGATGATATAGTAAGTAAAATTTTAAACGAACTTAAGGAATACAGATGATAAAAGCAATCGAAGGCGTAATAACCAAAAAAGAGCCTGCATATCTGCTACTTAAAACCGCAAGCGGCGTGACATACGGCATATCCATATCGCTTTTTTGCTCGGCAAAGCTTGAAAAAGGCGAAAAAATAGAGCTTAACATCACGCAAATCATCAGAGAAGACGCAAATTTACTCTACGGATTTTTAGACGCAAGCGAGCAAAGGATGTTTGAGATACTCATCAAACTAAACGGCATAGGCGCAAGCACGGCTATGGCAGTATGCTCTAGCCTAAATCCAAACGCCTTTACTAACACGATCATAAATGGCGATGCGGACGCTCTTAAATCAGTTCCCGGCATCGGTGTAAAAACCGCAAGGCGTATCATAGCCGAACTAAGCGACGCCAAACTAGTAGCCGATGAGGCGATGCCAAGCCACCAGCACGAGGCGGTCTTGGCACTTGAGAGTCTTGGATTTAAGCGAGATAAGATATCTAAAGCGCTTTCAACCTGCACGGCAACAAACGTAAGCGAGCTTATCAAAGAAGCTCTTAAGAAACTCGGATAAAGGATGGATATGAAATTTGGAATTTTATTTGGCGCTAGAAGCTACGAGCATGAGATCAGTATCGTAAGCGCAATAGCCTTAAAAAACGTGCTTAAAAGCGAGCCGGTGTTTGTATTTTGCGATAAATTTAGGGAGTTTTATCTAATCGAAGCAAAAGATATGAAGGCAAATTTCTTTAGCTCAGGCAACTATAAAAAAAGCAAAAAGCTACTACTTAAAAACGGCGGATTTTTTGCAGGCGGAATGTTTGGCGAGAAAAAGATAGAAGCTGATGTATTTATAAATTTGATACACGGCATGGACGGCGAAGATGGCAAAATGGCTGCTTTGCTTGACTTTTACGAGATAAGATATATAGGCCCAAGACTTGAAGCAAGTGCGATGAGCTACAACAAAGAGCTAACCAAGCTTCTAGCCCTAAAAGCAGGCGTTAAGACGCTAAAATACGAAGTCTTGCGCAGGGGCGATACACTAAATTTAACGCTTCCCGTCATACTAAAACCTGTTCGCCTAGGCAGCTCTATCGGCGTAAGCGTAGTAAAGGATGATAGCGAGCTTGAGTATGCGCAAGATGTGGCGTTTGAGTTTGACACCGAAGTTTTGGTTGAGCCGTTTATAGAGGGCGTAAAGGAATATAACCTAGCAGGCTGCAAGATAGATGGCAAGATAAAATTTTCGATCATCGAAGAGCCAAAAAAGAAAGAATTTCTTGACTACGAACAAAAATATATGAGCTTTTCAAGCGAGAGCAGGGCAAAGGAAGCCGATATAAGCGAAGCGCTCAAGGCAAAATTAAAAGAAAGTTTTGAGAGAATTTATAGCTGCGGATTTGACGGGGCGCTTATCAGGTGTGATTTTTTCGTGATAGATGATGAAGTCTATCTAAACGAGATAAATCCAAATCCTGGAAGCCTTGCAAACTATCTATTTAACGACTTTGAAGAGACTATAAATTTGCTCGCTAAAAACTTGCCAAGAGAGCGCGATATAAAGATAGATTATCAGTTTATAAACTCGATCACATCAGCTAAAGGAAAGCTATAAAATTTAAGTAGAAATCAGGGGAGGGATGACCCCCTGCAAATTTTAAGATATATCAGAAATCGTATCTTGTGTTAGCAAAAAATGTTCTGCCGTCGCCAAAAAATCCCTCTGTATACTCATAAGCCTTATCAAATAGATTATCCACGCCCACATCCACGTTAAGATTTTTTGTAATATTTGCGATAAATTTTACATTTGTGACCATAAATCCACCAGGTTTAAATGTGCCGTCACTATTGCTTTGTCTGCCTGTTTCGCCCTCTTGGCTTATGTAAAAGCTAAATTTAGGAGCGATCTTAAGATCTGCATACAAAAAGCCTTTGTGTTTTGGGATACCCGTTAGATAAACTCCATCTTTGCCTGAATCTGCGTGCATATATGTGTAGTTTGCGCCCATTTTTAAATTACTCATCAAATTTGCATGAGCTTCGAATTCAAACCCATAGATATCGGAGTTGCCTATATTTTGAAATTGTCCAATTTTTTTAGGCTTTGTTTGCACTACTATAGTCTCAAATTTCTTTCTGATATCAGAATAAAATATTGCGGCATTAAGCCTAAAATCATCACCGAACTTCTTACTATACCCAACTTCATAGTGATATGCCTCTTCAGCTTTCAAATCAGGATTTGGGATAAATCTACCAAATCTAAACGAGTATCTATCTTTAATGGTTGGAAGCCTTCTTTTTTTGGCAAAGCTAAGCATAAGATCATCTTCATCTGTAAAGCTATGTTTAAATATGGCTTGATAGTTAAACGATCCGTCTTTTTTGGTTGGATGTTCATATAATCTCTTTTTGGCTTTAGGATCGCTCTCCTATGCAGGTATGCCGCAAATACTCTGCTTTGATAGCCTTTCTTGAGTCATAACTTATACCTGTTGTTAAATTAGTTCTATCAGAAAAGAAGTAAGTATGCTCGAGAGCAAGCGATAATGTCTCATCCTCATATCTTTGCACAGGTACGCCTATATCACTTTCTCTATGCACATCCCTTTTGTAGCTTGGTGCAAATTTAAGGATATTATTTTCGCCTATATTTGCTCCAACCTCAAATCCAAATACGTAAGTATAGTCATTGTATTTACTTTTGAAACCTCTTTTGCCAGGTGCCGATTGGTTAAAATTACTATCGCTCATATTGTGAAGCGAGTTTTTAAACTTATCATAGTATGCTTTTGACTTGACACCGGCCCTTGCTCCGTAACCCAAAGAGGCCTCGAGCTCTCTTGTGGGCTTTAAACTTACTATATTTATAGCGCCGCCAAGAGCGTTTGGTCCGTACAAAACACTACTTGCACCTTTGCTTATATCTATACGAGAAAGATCGTAAGTGGTAAATCTACTTAAATCCATGTTGCCGTCATATGGCACATAAACCGGGATTCCGTCTATATACACAGGGATCTGAGTAGAGCCAAATCCTCTAATGGACATTGAAGTCTCATTTCTCGCATAAGCTCCGCCTCTTAAACTAACTCCGGGGACAAATTTTGCCACATCGCTAACTGTTTTGGCGTTATTTATCTGGATAGATTTTTTATTTACCACCGAAACATTAGGGCTTGACACGCTTTCATCCTTTGCGGTAACTTCGACTACGCCGAGATTAAAAATTTCAGCATGCAAGCAGACACAGAGTGCAGCACTCAAAGCTATAGATTTTTTCACAAAATCCTCATTAAATTAAAATTTTATATTGATATAATGCCTATTTTTAAATTAAAATATATTTAATAATTATTAGATTATATTTTAATTTGTGTTTTTAAAAATCGATTTGAATTCTTATAATTTGATGCCATTTTCTCTAATTTAGCCGAATTTAAAGGCTTATTTGTTATATTTTATGTAAAATTTTACATAAAAGAGCAAAAATGACTACATTTAGCAAAGATGAAATTTATACCGCAACCGAAGTCGTTAGAAATTTTAGCGCCGTACTTACCAAAGTAGGCTCGGCTCAGATAAAGCGAGCCGTGATCGTAAAAAATAATAAATTTGAAGCGGTCTTACTTAATATGGCCGAATATGAGCGATTATGCGAGGTCGTGGAGGTGTTACAAGCTATTTACTCATCAAGAAAAAAGGGTGAAAATGGCGAGTAAGGATATCAAATTCGGCGGTAAAATTTACACCATAAGCTATGAAATTTTAAATTTATCATCTAGTCCCGCCATAGTATTTTTACACGGCTGGGGGGCGAATAAGGAAATAATGAAAAAGGCTTTCGGTAAATTTCTAAACGATTTTAAACACGTTTATATCGATATGCCGGGCTTTGGCGCGTCAAACATGCACGAAGATCTTTATACGAAAGATTATGCCGAGATTATGAGGCTGTTTTTGAAAGAGATAAATATCACTCCAACTCTTATCGTCGGACACTCGTTTGGCGGAAAGGTTGCAACCTTGCTTAAGCCTGCAAATTTAGCTCTTTTAAGCAGTGCGGGCATAGTTACCAAAAAGCCGTTTTTCGTGAGGTTTAAAATCGCCATTTTTAAAATTTTAAAAGCTCTTGGATTTGGCTTTTTATATAAATTTTTTGCCACAAAAGACGTAAAAGGCATGAGCAAGCAGATGTATGAAACGCTTAAAAACGTAGTTAATGAGGATTTTACGAATAAATTTAAAGAATACAAGGGCAGGGCGCTTATATTTTGGGGGGAAGATGATAGTGCAACTCCGCTAAAAAGCGGCGAGAGGATACATAGCCTCATATCAAACAGTGATTTTCATCCGCTTAAGGGCGATCACTTTTTCTTTTTGCTTCATGCAAGATACATCAGCGGCGTTATCGATTCTGAGCTAAATTTAAATGAGAAAGAGGAGCTAAAATGAGCGAGAATTTAACTCAAATTTTAACAAGCGGCGGATTGATTATTACTCACTCTTTATTTACTCTTGCGATCGGATTTTATCTTATCACCTGCTTGCAGTGGTTTTCGTACAAATTCGAGCGTGTGCTGTTTCACTTCACAAAGCCTGCTTGGCACGTATTTTTTGCGATAGTTCCTGTTGTGCTTTACTATACGACGGGCAAGTTTTTTTGGATATATTTTTACTTTTCGATGGTGCCAAGTCTATATCTTTGGCATAAAAGGCTTGATAAGAAGCTAGTTTTTACCCCAAGAGTTAAGCGATTTTTCATCATACTTATAATCGCCTTGGTGCTTGAAAATATATTTTGCTACATCTCGGTTAAGTGTCAAAATTTAGGGGTTATACTTCCGCTTGCAATTTCATTTATACTTAGCTTTATGCTTGAGAAGATGAATTTTAAGATGTATGAAAAAGCGGCTTTAAAAAAGCTTGAAAACATGAAAGAGCTTAAAATCGTTCTGATAACGGCAAGTTTTGGCAAGACAAGCATTAAAAATTTTTTGTTTGAAATTTTAAAAGATGATTTTAAGTGCCACAAAACTCCTCGCAGCGTAAATACCCTAGCAGGCTTGATCCAAGACGTGAATTCAAATATTGCTAGCGACACGCAAATTTACATCGCCGAAGCAGGGGCTAGACTGAAGGGCGATATAGCTGAAATCACCGCGTTTTTACGTCCTCAAATCGTAATCGTAGGCGAAATAGGGGCTCAGCACATAGAGTATTTCAAAACGCTTGAAAATATCCGCACAACCAAGCTTGAAGCGCTTGGATCAAAGCGACTCGAAAAAGCCTTCGTGCATAGCTCAACACTGGCAAAAGAGAGCGAAAAAATAGAAATTTTTGATAAGAATTTAAATGAGATAGAAGCAAATTTAGAAGGTGTAAAATTTAGCCTTGATGGGTTTAAATTCAGCTCCCCGCTGCTTGGTAAATTTAACTGCGCAAATTTAGCAGCCTGCATAAAAACCGCTCTTTATCTAGGGCTTAAAGCGGACAAAATACAAAACCTAATATCCAAGCTTAAAAACGTCGAGCATAGACTGCAGCGCATTGATGCTGGAGGTAAAATCATCATAGATGATAGCTTTAATGGAAATTTTAACGGTATGAGTGCATCTTATGAGCTTGTTGCAAGCTATGAGGGCCGAAAAGTGCTTATAACGCCCGGAATAGTAGAGAGTACCGCGGAAGATAATGAAAAACTAAGCAAGATCATAAATGAAATTTTTGATGTAGTGATGATATCAAGCTCTTTAAATGCGGCTTCCTTACTAAAATATCTAACAAAACCAAAGATAATCATTATCAAAGACAAGGCTAAAATGCAAGAGATACTTGCTCAAAATACAAGAGCAGGGGATCTGATACTATTTTCAAATGATGCACCTGGTTTTATGTAGAAATTTGGACTTTGATGAAAACTAATTTGTAAAGTCCTTATTTCAAGTGGTGTGGATATTTATATCAGAGAAGCTTTGCAGATTAAAATTGCTATGTTTAAAATAATTTAATATAGGGCTTAAAAATTTATGCCATGCAGCAAACAAACTCTATACTTTGCCTCTTTGATGCTTTTTGTTTCTAGTTTATTTGATTATTTGCCGTTTTTTGTCAGAGCCGCCTTATTGCCAAATTAAATAGCGTCATTGACGTTTATCTTATAAATTTCTTCAAGATTTACTCCTAATTAAGTAAAAGATATCCTGCAAACCATATTTTAGCAATTATGCTTTTGTTGTCTCTTTTTCACCGCTATTAGCATCTATAACAAAAGTCTTTTTGCATTAAAATAATAAGCATAGCCACCGTAGATTCTAAAAGTATCAAAAATATAGCCGATATCAAAAACCCATACAAGAACTTTTCTGCACCTAAAAAGACTACAAAAAGGTTAAATACAAACTATTTTTACTATTTTGTATTGAAAACTATAATTTTCAAATTAATATTTATATTTTCAAGATACGCTTTTCGAATATAAATCAAAGCTCTATATATACGATATTTTATAAACTTTACATTTTGTATATTTTAAATTTATCCATTAAATTTAATGTGATATTTTACGCTTGATTTCATATATTTTTCTATATATTAACAAAAACCTTCTCTTTTATAAAATTCCTAAAAATTAAATTTATGCAACTAATGATAAAATAAACTTTGAAAAAACTAAGGAGAGTATAAAATGGAAATAAAACATATCGAAGAAAGCTACGATAGCATACCTTATGTATCACAATCTTTCAAATATTCCCACCCTCATAAATTAGAAGCTATAGCAAAACTTTTGTTGCTTGATCCACCTAATGCTTCAAAGGCAAAAATTTTAGAGATAGGATGTTCTTTTGGTGGAAATTTGATACCTTTTGCCCTGAATAATCAAGAAGCAACATTGGTTGGAGTTGATTTATCCGGCACCCAGATAGAAAAAGGAAATAAGATTATTAGTGAAATTGGAATAGAAAATTTAAAACTATATCAAAAAGATATATGCGAAATGAGCGATGAACTAGGAAAGTTTGATTACATAATAGCTCACGGTGTATACAGCTGGGTTCCAAAAGAAGTGCAAGACGCTATTTTAAAGACTATAAAAAATTTACTATCCACAAATGGAATCGCTTACGTATCTTACAATACTTACCCTGGGTGGAAAAACAAGTCGATTATAAGAGATTTTATTGATATTTTTATGCCAAAAAATAAATTTTCCCCGCAAGAACAAGTTAAATTTTTAAGAGAAAATCTGAAATTTCTAAAAAGTTATATGAGCGCTATAGGTTTTTCTGACAAACAAAAAAACCTCATAAGCACCATAGACAGCTTAGATACGAATGATGACAGTTATATATTTCACGAGTATTTTGAAATTTTCAATGATCCTTGCTTTTTTTATGAATTTATAGAACATATAGAAAAATATGAGCTTGGCTATCTTGTTGATTCTAATCTAATATTTTCCTTAAATAACACACATGATCAGCAGCTATCAGGCATAGTTAAAAATTTTAATAATATGGAGCCAAGAATAGCCATAGAGCAATTCTTTGATTTTACGACAGGGATGTCCTTTAGAAGAAGTATCATAACACATAAGGAAAATTTAGCGAAAGCAAGACTTGATAAAACATTTAGTAAAAAAGTTTTAGATGAGCTAAATTTACTCGGATCATTTACGATTAAGGACAATAAAATATTTGATTCGAAAAATAAAGAGATAAATAGTAGAGTGATAAAAATAGTAAATATTTTAAACTCATCCTTCCCTTCTACAATCTCTATCAAAGATATTGTGGAGATGTTTGATGAAAATGATAAAAATCAAGTTTATGCAGATATTGTATCGCTGATCATTAACGATAGCGTGGATATACTACCAAATCCCATAGTTTGCGTTAAATACAACCCCGGAAAAAGCAAAATAAAAGATACCTATAAAAGATACATTAAATATTTTTTGAATAACGATGAGCGAATAATATCATTTTCCAACTATCTAAACGAAATAATAGGAAAATTTGCCAAAGAAGAATTTGAGATAATGCTAGCCTTTGACGGACAAAACAGCATAAAAGATATCAAAAGACTACTGAAAGAAAAAAATATACAGATGCAAAGAAGAAATGAAAAAGGAGAGCTTGAAATAGTAGATAAAAATGAAGCAGTAGACATCTATATAGTCGGACTCATTGAAAAGATGGTCAGAAATAATATGTTTGAGTTAATTTAGTCCTTATGTTTTTTTGGATAGTCAAAAAACAAAGCGCGATTTGAATGCTCTTTAATATCTTTAAAAGAGTATTCAAATTCTATGCAAAATATCCCGCAAGTAGGGATATTGCCTATTACGGCATCGCTTAGAAGCTCGCAAATTTCAGTTATAGTGTCATTGTGCGATACGATAAATACGCTATTTAGCCTATCATCAAGCCCTCTTATAAACTCAAGCATATCGCTCACACTAGCCTCGTAAAACATATCTATAAACTCTATTTTACCTTTAAATTTAACGGCGTCAGCCATCTTGCTAGCAGTTTTTGCGCAGCGTTTTGCAGGACTTGAAAAGATCGCATCCACCCTCACCTTATGCTTTTTAAGCCTATCGCACATCAAAGCCAAATCTTTCTTGCCTCGTTCGTTTAGATCGCGTTCAAAGTCGTTTTCATAGTCTTTTTGAGCTGCTTTTGCATGCCTTATAAAGTAAATTTTTTTCATATTCACTCCTATTTATACGCCCTATTTTTGGCTATTTGCTTGATGCGCTCTATCTCTAAAGCGCTAAATCCGGACTTTAATCTAGCCTCTTCGTTTAGCTCCCTGCTTTGCATAAATGAATTTGGATAAATTCTCTTAACGATAGCGATATATTCGTTTGGATCGACGTTTCTACGCTCACACTCAAATTTAAACCACCTATCGCCCTTGCTTACGTGTGAAATTTCTTCATCCAAAATCACTTGCAAAATCTCTTTTAAAGCAGCTTTCGTATCGTCATTTTCAAGTTTTTTAAGCATAAAAGCATTTGCATCAAGTCCGTTTGCCTCCATGTATCTTGGAAGCACAGCCATACGCTCAAGCAATGAGTTTTCAGTCATCTTAAGTGCTATAAAAAGCCCGTTATGCACCTGCATATCGCCGTATTTTACACCAAAATTTTGCATATATTTTTCAATCATCTCAAAGTGCCTTATCTCATCTTCAGCCACCTCAAGCCAGTCGTCATAATAACGCCTAGGAAGACCTCGGAAGCGATAAGCCGCATCAAGCGCTATATCTATGGCGCTATATTCGATATGAGCGATCGAGTGAAGGAAGGCTGCGTCTTTGTTTTGTTTGCTTGATTTTTTATCCAGATTTTTCATCTCTACTACGTCGCAAAATTTGGCGTAGCTTGGCTCTTTAAGCTCTAAAATTTCACCATCATCAACTATCTCGTAATGCCCTGCTTTGTAGTCACTATAAAATCTCTTAAATTTGGCAAATTTCTTATCTTTGTCGCCACAGAGTAAAATTTCACCAAGTTCTTTAAAAAATCTCATAAAATTCTCGCTTTCATTGCAAAATACCCTACTGCAAAGCCTATTATATGTGCATACCAAGCGACATTTACGCCCATCATCAAAGGCACGAAACTCATAAGCAAAATAGCTATTAAAAGCCCTTTGGCACTGCTTCTATCAAGAAATGCCATGATGCCAAGAAGCACGCTTATGGCTCCGCTTGCTCCGACTAAATTTATAATATTGTTTCCAAAAACAAATGAGTAGTATATATAGATAAAACTTAGGATTGAGGTTAAAATTCCACCCAGTATATATAAAATAGTAAATTTAAAACCGCCAAAATATCGCTCCAAAAGACCGCCAAACTGAAAAAGAACCGCCATATTCATAAGCAGGTGAGTTAAATTTCCGTGCATAAACATCGAGCTTAGTGGTTGCCAGAAAAAATTTTGATCTAAAAGTAGCAAATTTAGCCCGAAAACCAAATTTAAATCACTATCTTGAATAATGAAATTTATAAGAAAATATACCAAACAGTTAAAAGCTATCAAAAAAGAGGTTACATACAATCAAAATCCTTTTAAAAGCCTTTAAATTTTAACTCTGCCAAAGCCTGCAAATCTATTTGAGCTAAGATACGAAGAGTTGCATTTTTTACAATCAACCACATATGAATTTATCTTTTTCCCAGCTACTTTATGTTTATTTTTTTGAGAGAAATTTATGACTCCTTTTTTACTTTCCTTCCCGGAATGATGTATAAATTCTATAGTTCCATCGCTATATATATCGCTTACTATGCCTATATGCGTAATTATTTTTGTCTTTTTATAATTTTTTGTTTTGTTTGTAGTGTTGTTAAAAAATATCAAATCTCCTACTTTTGGGTTCTCTTGAAAAATCATATCCTGATTTTTATATAGATTAAAAATAGCCTCCGATTTAAAACCATATTTAGTATAAAACTTTTCTAAATTAGCCTCTTTAAAATATATATTGTTATTTTTCTTATTTATTAAAGATACAAATCCTGAACAATCTTTTCCATTTTTCTTTCCAAGATATCCATTTATCATTTTTGAAATATAAGATGCCTTGGCCGCATAATATACTCCAGTATTATCAAATTCTGCAAATTTGATATGAGTTTGATTATCTTTTATTTCTTCTATTGTGTTTGGTATTTGTTTTTGATCCAAATTCGGAGTTAAGTGAGAACAACCTGATAGAAAAAAGCAGCTTAACATTGTGATTAAAATAGACTTTTTAAATTTCAATTTATATCCTAAGTTTTTATTAAGCGATTAAAATTATATAGATAATTGGGTAAAAAAGGCTTTAAATGACTTAAATTTTCTTTTTATAAGTTAAATTGCGTTATAATCGCTATCTTATAAGGATTTAATTATGTTTTATTTGGAAATAGAAGGAAATAGTAAATTAAGCGGAGAGGTCGCTATAAGCGGTGCTAAAAACGCGGCATTACCGCTTATAGCATCAACGTTGATAATGAAAGATGATGTAGTACTAGAAAATATCCCAAATGTTGCAGATATAAAGACTCTTGCGACTTTACTTGTAAATTTAGGTGCGAGGTGCGATTTTTTAGACTCTCATATACTAAAAATCAATACAAACAATATAAACTCTACTAAGGCAAACTACGATATAGTCCGTAAAATGCGCGCTTCCATCTTGGTTCTTGGACCCTTACTAGCCAGATTTGGACATTGCGAAGTAAGCTTGCCCGGAGGTTGCGCCATAGGCCAGCGCCCGATAGATCTGCACTTAAGCGCACTTGAAAAGATGGGTGCAAATATCGAAATAAAACAGGGCTATGTAGTAGCTACCGCGCCAAATGGCTTGCACGGAGCCGATATTGTATTTGACAAGATTACAGTTACAGGAAGTGAAAATATCATAATGGCGGCCGCCTTAGCGCACGGCACCACACGTCTTACAAACGTAGCAAAAGAGCCTGAGGTAGTGCAGCTATGCGAGGTTTTAGCAGATGCCGGAGTGTATATAGAAGGAATCGGGACTAATGAACTTACTATTAAGGGCACGGGCCAAAACCTCATAACCTCTAAAAATATAAGAGTAATTCCAGACAGAATAGAGGCTGGCACCTACCTTTGCGCAGGTGCTATTACAAATTCTAAAATCACAATAACAAATGCCAATGCAAATCACCTAAAGGCTATATTAACCAAATTTAACGAGATGGGCTTTGGCATAGAGATTAATGATGACAAGATAACTATATTTCCTGCGGATAAAATAAAGCCTGTAGAGATAGTAACAACAGAATATCCCGGCTTTCCAACCGATATGCAAGCTCAATTTATGGCTCTTGCGCTAATTGCAGACGGAGTTAGTGTGATTGATGAAAGATTATTTGAAAATCGTTTTATGCACGTAAGCGAACTTAGCAGAATGGGTGCAGATATACGTTTAAACGGGCATATCGCAAGCATATATGGAGGAGAGAAGCTAAACGCAGCAGATGTCATGGCTACTGATCTTAGAGCATCTTCAGCCCTTGTCCTCGCAGCTCTTGCAAGCGATGGAACAAGCAAGGTGCATAGAATTTATCACCTTGACCGAGGTTATGAAAATTTAGAAATAAAGCTCGCAAAACTTGGGGCTAAAATAAAAAGATTGGAAGAATAATAATGATAGTAAATGAAGCCTTAAAAACTATATTTGATAGTGTAAAATCGAGTAATAATAGTGAATTTGTAAGCATATCCATGGCAGTAGGAGAAATTTTAGCCGAGAATATAATCGCCGTAAAGGATTTGCCTGCATTTGATAACTCGGCATTGGACGGCTATGCTATAAAATTTGCCGATAAAAACAAACCTCTAAAAGTTATAGACGCTGTTTTTGCAGGAGATAGCAAAGATACATCGATAAAAGATGGCGAGTGTATAAAGATAATGACAGGCGCAAAAATGCCAAAAGGTGCAGATACCGTGGCTAGACTTGAGGATGTTATCATAGAGGATGAAAAAGTCATAGTAACCGATAAAACAAGAGCCTATGATGCATTTAGGCATAGAGGAGAAGAGGTAAAAGTAGGAGATGAGCTTATCAGCGCAGGCACCAGACTGGCTCCAGCTCATATAATGATGCTCGCGGCTCAAGGCATCTCTCGTGTAAAAATATTGGTAAAGCCAAAAATAGGTATTTTCTCAAGCGGAGATGAGATAATAGAGCCTTGGCAAATAGCCAATGAGAATCAAATTTATAACGCAAATGCCGAAGCAATAGCTGCCATACTGTTAAATTTCGGTTTCAAAAGTAGCTATTTGGGGATAATAAAAGATGATTTAAACGAGACTATAAATTCGTTTCAAAATGCAAATTTTGATGTGATTATTTGTTCTGGTGGGGCTAGTAAAGGTGAAGCTGACTATATGAAAACCGCTCTACTTTCGCTTGGTTTCAAAGAACTTTTTGAACATATAAATGTTAGACCTGGTCGCCCATGCAAGGCATACTCTAAAGATTCAAAATTAGTTTTTATACTTCCTGGAAATCCTATGGCAGCCTTTTTACTCGCATTTTTGCTTGTAGTGCCATTTTTAAACGGCAAAAATTTGATGCAAGTTGAAGCGGAAGCCTATCAGGATCTAAAGATAAAGTCCGGACGTCAGAATATAGTATTAGGAACGCTAAAAGATGGTAAATTTCATATAACAGATAACAATAAATTTGGTTCAGGTATGATATTGCCTCTAGTAAAAAGTAACGCCATCTACCTTTCTGATTTCGATCAAAACGAGATAAAAAAAGGTGATAAGATTTTTATTTATAAAATTTCTTGACAAACGGTGATGATTTTGATAGAATTGCGACTTCTTATCTGCGGGAATAGCTCAGGGGTAGAGCACAACCTTGCCAAGGTTGGGGTCGCGAGTTCGAATCTCGTTTCCCGCTCCATCTTTTTTTTAATCTTTTTTTCTGTATTTTTATCCGCTAACTCTATTGCTTTAAACCCTATGTATTGCATAAATAGTGACTCTATAACCCTTAAAACATTAGGATATGATGGAAAAGATGAAGAAATTTTAAATTTAAACGGCAATAAGGCAGCTAAAATAAGCTCAAACCGGATAGCCAGTATCGCAAAGTCTCACCTTATTAATTTTGAAGACAAAAGCGGTGGCGAGATGATTTTTGTAAAAGATTGTAGTGAGATTGAGAAACTTCAAAAAGAGTTTTTAATAGCCGTTATAAAAGAGTATCCTGATATCAAATTTATCAAATTTCCTGAAATTTCGGCACAAAACGAATTTCCTAAAGACTTCTCATCCTATAATCTAGATCAAATTTATATTAACTCTTTAAATAACTCAAAAGGAACCTTTAGAGCTATATTTAACGCAAACGGCATACAAAAAACATTTTTTTTTAGATATGAGTTTAAGGCTCTAATGCCTGTTTTAAAAGCTGTAAAAAATATCTCAATGAGGCATATTTTAGGCATTGCTGACTATAAAATGGATATGGTAAATTTTGATAATTTTTTAAAAGATTCTTTTACCAAGATTCCGTCATCAAGACTCATATCAAAACAAAACATTAAAAATGGCGAAATTCTTTTAAAAAGACAGTTTGAGTTTTTAACTCTTGTAAAAAGAAATGATAATATTCAAGCTGTTTTAAACGATGGTTCTTTAAGTGTAGTGATAGAGGTTAAAGCTCTTGAACATGGAAATTTGGGCGATATTATCAAAGTAAGAAGCAAGGATAACAAAACTTTTTATGCTACAATCGTATCTAAAAAACAAGCGATCATAAGATGAGAAAAATTCTAGTAGGCATTAGCGGGGCAAGTGGTGTAAATTTAGGCGTTAAGCTTGCTAATGAGATAGCTAAAACAAACGAGTGTCACGTCATCATAAGTAAAAACGCTAAACTTGTGCTTGAAAAAGAGCAAAAGCTAAATTTGGCTATCAAAAATGCTAAAATTTACGATGATAGCGATATCTCAGCCTCGCTTGCTTCAGGCTCTTTTGGTATAAAAGCTTCCATCATAGCACCCTGCTCTATTAACACGTTAGCAAAAATTCACGCAGGCTTTGCCGATACGCTTATAACTCGTGCCGCCGCAGTTGCTCTTAAAGAGCGAAGAAAGCTAATACTTGGGGTTCGCGAAATGCCTTTTTCTACCATCGCGCTTGAGCAGATGGCAAAGCTATCAAGTATGGGCGTTATCATCGCTCCTCCTATTTTGGGATATTACGCAGATATCAAAAGCGTAGAAGATATGGAGAATTTCATCATCGGCAAGTGGCTTGACGCACTTGGCATAGAAAATCAAATTTATAAAAGATGGGGTAAAGAGTGAAAAAATCTTGCATATATCCGGGAACCTTTGATCCTATCACAAACGGACATATAGACGTTATCAAGCGCGCTACGAAAATTTTTGACAAGGTGATCGTGGGCGTTGCTAAAAGCGAGAGCAAACAGCCTTATTTTAGTATCAAAAAGCGCGTTGAGATGGCTAAAATCGCAACGGCAAATTTAAAAAACGTAAGCGTGATTAGCTTTGATAACTTGCTTGTGGATTTTGCAAAAAGCCATGATATAAACATCGTTATACGCGGGCTTCGTGCGGTTAGCGACTTTGAATACGAACTTCAAATCGGCTACGCAAACGCTACTCTTTGGGATGAGTTTGAGACGGTTTATCTCATGCCAAGCCTTAAAAACGCCTTTATATCAAGCTCTATCGTGCGTTCTGTTTTAAGGCATAAAGGCGATGTAAGCAAGCTGGTACCAAATGAAATTTTAGAAATTTTAAAGGAAAAAAATTAGATGTATATCCTGCTTGAAGGGGTTGATGGAGTAGGTAAAAGTACTCAGATAAAAAAAGTGGCGAAATTTTATGAAAACGCCGTTATCACCTATGAGCCGGGCGGAACAGAGCTTGGCAAAAAACTAAGAGAAATTCTGCTTGGCAAAAACTCACTTAGCAAAGAGGCTGAAATTTTGCTGTTTTTAGCCGATCGTGCCGAGCATTTTGATAAGGTTATAAGCAAGAATAAGGATAAGATAATTCTAAGCGACAGAGGATTTATCTCAGGCATGGCTTATGCGATGGCAAACGAAAACCGAGCCGTCAAGGCGTGTGATGAAAGCTATATGAAAAAGCTTCTTGAATTTAACAAATTCGCCCTGCAAGGAAATCTGCCCGATAAGATAGTGTTTTTTGAAGCGGATTTAGAGCTTTTAAATTCTCGAGTTTTTTCTCGCGGGCTTGATCATATAGAAAGTCGCGGAGCGGAGTATCTGCTAAAGGTTCAAGAGTGCATGAAGCGCGTTTTAAACTCACTTGATATAAAATTTCTAGCCATAAATGCAAGCGACGAAATGGGCAAAATAACAAATTTGATAAAGGAATTTATAGATGATTAGCGCATTAAGGGGTATGAAAGATCACCTGCCGCCAAGCGGGCAAACTTACGAATACATTATCAAAATTTGCGAAGAGGTAGCTAAAAACTACGGGTATGAATTTGTATTAACGCCGCACCTTGAGCAAACCGCGCTTTTTAGAAGAAGTGTCGGAGAAAGTAGCGATATCGTAGGAAAAGAGATGTATCAGTTTATCGATAAAGGCGAAAATGACGTCTGTTTGCGACCCGAAGGAACTGCCGGAGTCGTGCGGGCTTTTATCGAAGCGAAATTCGATAAGGCGGGAGGTGTGAGAAGATACTTTTATCACGGCTCAATGTTTCGTTACGAGCGCCCGCAAAAGGGACGCTTAAGGGAGTTTCATCAGTTTGGCTGTGAGTGCTTTAACGAACCAAGCGTCTATGAGGATGCGAGCATTATTTTGATGATAGATGAAATTTTTGCCAGACTAAACATAAAAACCGCTCTTAAGATAAATTCGCTCGGAGATAGCGAGTGTATGCCGGCTTACCGCGAAAAACTGGTTAAATTTTTAGATGAGCATGAAGCTGAAATTTGCGAGGATTGCAAAAGACGCAAACTTACAAATCCTATACGCGTGCTTGATTGCAAAGAGCAAAAATGCCAAGAAATTTACAAAGACGCACCTTTAATCATAGATAATTTAAACGATGAATGCAAAGAGGACTTTAAAAAGCTACAAGAAATTTTAACTACAAACGGAGTTCAATTCGAAGTAGATCCAAGGCTTGTGCGCGGGCTTGACTACTATTGCAAGACGGCTTTTGAGTTTATCAGCAACGAGATAGGAAGCCAAAGCGCGGTTGCAGGCGGCGGCAGATACGATAAGCTGGTTGAGTATCTTGGCGGCAAATCAAGCTACGGGGTCGGCTTTGCCATGGGAGTTGAGCGCATAATGGAAATTTTAAGCTCAAGAGAAAATAGCAGCGACAGAGAAGGAATTTATATCTGTGCGCTTGATAAAGAAGGTCTTGATATCATCCATCAAGCAGGTATAAATTTAAGAAAAAAACACAAGACAAACATATCTTATGAGGCTAAAAATTTACAAAAACATCTTAAAAACGCAGACAATCTAAATGCCGAAATTTTTCTTTGCATGGGCGAAAACGAGCTTAAAGAGGGTAAAATTTGGTATAAAAATCTAAAAAATAAAGTTGAAAAGACAATAAATTTAAATGAGCTTGAAGGAGTGCTAGGTGAATAACTACGGTTTAAATTTATGGGGTGATTCAAATTTTATCATCGAAAACGGCAAGGTATGCATAAACAACGGCTCAAAGCCCGCTATCATAGATATCGTAAAAGACATTAGAAGCGAAGGCTATAGAGGGCCATTGCTGCTTCGCTTCCCGCATCTAATCAAAAAACAAATTCAGCAAATTTATTCAAATTTCAAATCGGCGATTAAAGAATTTGACTACAAAGGCGACTTTAACGCCGTCTATCCGCTTAAGGTAAATCAATACCCTGGCTTTGTAAAAAACCTGGTTAAGCACGGCAAAAGCTATGGATACGGGCTTGAAGCGGGCTCTAAAGCGGAACTTTTACTTGTAATGGCTTACAATAACGAAAACGCTCCGATAACGGTAAACGGCTTTAAAGATAAAGAGATGATAAATATCGGCTTTATCGCTGCTGAAATGGGTCACAACATCACTCTTACGATAGAGGGATTAAACGAGCTTGAAGCTATCATAGCTACGGCAAAAGAGCGCTTTGCGCCAAAGCCAAACATCGGACTTCGTATCAGGCTTCATAGCTCGGGTTCGGGAATTTGGGCAAAGAGCGGTGGCATAAACTCTAAATTCGGACTAACCGCAACCGAGCTGATTGAAGCCGTAAATTTGCTAAAAGAGGCGAATTTGCTTGATTGCTTTAATATGATTCACTTTCATATCGGCTCTCAGATAACCGAAATCCATCCGCTTAAAAAGGCGCTAATAGAAGCGGGCAATATATACGCAGAGCTTCGAAAAATGGGAGCAAAAAACCTAAAAGCGATAAATTTAGGCGGCGGTCTAGCGATAGAATACTCGCAGTTTAAGGAAAACTCAAGCCGTAACTACACCCTAAGCGAATACGCAAACGACGTGGTTTACCTGCTTAAAACCATCGCAAACCAAAAAAACGAGCTTGAGCCTGATATATTTATAGAAAGTGGTCGCTTCGTAGCTGCTTCTCACGCAGTGCTCGTTGCGCCTGTGCTTGAGCTTTTCTCTCAGGATTACACAGAAGAAAAGCTTGCACTTAAGAAGAAAAATCCTCAGCTCATAACCGAGCTGGTTGATCTACTAAACACCATAAAACCGTCAAATGCGATGGAGTATCTGCACGATAGCATGGATCATATGGAAAGCATACTTACGCTGTTTGATTTAGGATATGTTGATCTGGTTGACCGCTCAAACGCTGAAATTTTAACTCATCTCATCATTAAAAAAGCGGTTAAAATGCTTGGAACTAAACAAAACAATCCCGAGCTTTTAAAACTTCAAGAAGAGGTTCAAGAAAGATACCTCATAAATTTCTCGCTCTTTCAGTCACTGCCTGATTTTTGGGGGCTTAAGCAAAATTTCCCCGTCATGCCGCTTGATAGGCTTGATATTCGCCCTACCCGCTCGGCTTCGCTTTGGGATATCACTTGCGATAGCGACGGCGAGATAGGCTTTGACGATGAATTTAATCCGCTGTTTTTACACGATATCGACGTGGAAAAAGAGGAGTATTTCTTGGGATTTTTCATGGTAGGAGCATATCAGGAAGTGCTTGGAATGAAGCACAATCTTTTCACTCATCCTACCGAAGCGACGATAGATATAGATGAAAACGGATATAAAGTGGCTCACCTGCTTGAAAGCCAATCGATCCTTGATATCATGGAAGATCTTGACTACGATATATACGAAATTCAAGACACTCTAAACGAACGAATTGAGAAATCAAAACTAGTAAATGAGACTCAAAAAAAGCAAATTTTAGGCGAGATGTATCTCTTTTTAAACGATAACGGTTATCTAAAAACCATATCTTAAATTTCACAAAAAGGAAAAACATGCTGTCAAATAGAGTTCAAGTATTAAGCGAATCGCTTACCATAGCTATCAGCTCACTTGCTAAAGAGATGAAAGCAAAAGGCGAAGATGTCGTGAGTTTTTCGGCTGGCGAGCCGGACTTTGACACTCCAAAAGCGATAAAGGACGCAGTCGTAAAAGCCCTTGATAAGGGATGTGGCAAATACACCGCGGTTCCGGGCTCTCCTGATGTCTTAAAAGCTATCGCTTCAAAGCTGGAGCGTGAAAACGGGCTAAAATACGAGACAAGCCAGATCATAACAAACGTAGGCGCCAAGCACTCGCTTTTTAACATCTTTCAAGCGCTGATCGATGACGGCGACGAGGTTATAATCCCAAGCCCTTACTGGGTAAGCTATCCCGAGATGGTGAAATTTAGCGGCGGTGTGCCTGTTTATATAGATACGTGCGAAAAGAGCGGATTTAAGATAACGCCTGAGCAACTAAAAGCGGCAATCACGCCAAAGAGCAAAATTTTAGTTCTAAACAGCCCTTGTAACCCAACAGGAGCGATATATAGTCGCGAAGAGCTGCTTGCTCTTGGAGAAGTTTTAAAAGATACGAAAATCATCGTAGCAAGCGATGAAATTTACGAAAAACTTAGCTATGACGCGCCTTTTGTGGCGGCCGCAAGCGTGAGTGAAGATATGTTTAAGCGCACTATCACGATCAACGGACTTAGCAAGTGCGGAGCGATGCCCGGCTGGAGATTTGGCTATATGGCAAGCGTGATACCTGAGCTAAACGCCGCGGTTAAAAGACTTCAAAGCCAAAGCACAAGCAACATAAGCTCGATCGTCCAAGAAGGAGCGATAGCTGGACTTTCCGGACAAGCCGATGAAGATATGGCTATGATGAGAGCGGAATTTATCAAGCGCAGAGATAAAGCGTGCGAGATGATAAACTCCATAAACGGACTTAGCGTGCTTAAGCCCGAAGGTGCGTTTTATCTCTTTGTAAACTGCTCTAAGGTTGAGCCTGACTCGATGAAATTTTGCCGCCGCTTGCTTGAAGAGGCGAAAGTAGCTTGCGTACCTGGAGTTGGATTTGGTATGGATGGATACTTTAGACTAAGCTTTGCTACAAGTATGGAAAATATCATAAAAGGCATAAGTAAAATTGGGGAATTTGTCAAAAATTACTAATATTTAAAGATGCAAAATGACCAATGTAACTATAAATGGCGCAAATTTTAAAATTCAATCCAAAACTATGGATGAGCTTAAGAGTGAAATTTTTAGCAATAAAGAGCTATATCAATTTTTAAAGAAATTTAGTGCTGAAAATCCGGATATCTTTATAATCAATGGCTTTGCAACCAGTGAAAATTTAGATATAAAAGATGGTGCAAATATTGTGCTCATAAAACGCGGAGTTATGCCTGAAGCTGGAATTTTACGTTCTATGATAGAGGCTAGAAACACGCCTGAACTAAATGACGCGCTCAAACATAGTTGCATTGGAGTAGCCGGACTTGGTGGACTTGGATCCAACATAGCTATTAGTCTGGCACGCGTAGGGGTTGCTAAGCTTGTACTCGTTGATTTTGACGTGGTTGAACCTAGCAACCTAAACCGCCAACATTACTTTATAAAACATATCGGAATGAAAAAAGCTGAAGCTTTAAAAAGTATGATTAGCGAAATTAATCCGTTTGTAAATGTAATTACTCATGATATTTTTTTAGATAGCTCAAATGTCGCGGAAATTTTTGCACCATGCTCCATAATCTGCGAGGCTTTTGATAATGTCGCAAGCAAAACTATGATAGTAAACGAAGCCGGAGCGAGCTTAAAAGATAAGCAAATTATCGCTGCCTCCGGAATGGCGGGATATCATAGTTCAAATTTAATAAAAACAATAAAATTTGCTAAAAATGTTCATATATGTGGTGATCTAAACAACGCCGCAAAAGTAGGACAAGGACTAATGGCACCGCGCGTAGCGATTTGCGCTAACCACCAAGCAAACCTTGCAATCCGCCTTATGATGAATTTAGAAGTATAATAAATTATTTTTTGTATTGTGTAAAAAGGTTTAGTTTTCCTATTTTTTAAAAAACCTTAATATCTTGGCTTGCATCTTAAAAAATTCGCCAAGCTCTAGTATAGGGTAAGCACCGGCGTATTTTTTACCGCCTTCTATACTTTTTGAGACACCTCCTCGTGCGGCAATTTGAGCAAAATCACCCACTTTTAGATGTCCTGTAGTGCCGCTTTGTCCGCCCATTACGACGTTTCTGCCTAGCTTACTTGAGCCTGCAAGACCGGTTTGGGCTACTATGAGGCAGCCTTGCCCTAATTCGCAGTTATGACCTATCTGCACGAGGTTATCTATCTTTGTGTGGCGCTTGATGATGGTTGGCTCAAACACGCCACGATCTATAGTAGTGCACGCGCCAATCTCGACAAAATCCTCTAAAATCACATTTCCGTTATGATAAATTTTTATATGCTCGCCCGTTTTTGTGTGCGCATAGCCGTAGCCGTCCGAGCCTATAACCGCATTTGCGTTTATGTGGCACTCATCGCCGATTACGCAGTCGTTATACACAACTACATTTGGATGCAAGATGCAGTTTTTGCCGACCTTTACGTTATCACCCAAAAAAACTCCCGGCATTAGCACACTGCCCTCGCCCACCGTTACGCCTGAGCCTATATATACGTTTTGCATTACTTTGGCACTAGGTGAAATTTGAGCCTCTTTTGGCGAGCTTGCAAAAAGCTCTTTTGCAAAAAATTTGCTTAAAATCGCAAATGCCAAATGAGCGTTTTCAACAACTATCGAGTGCATATTTGCAGGTACAAATTCCTTTAAATTTTCGCCTACGAGTATCGCTCCGGCCTTAGAATTTGCGATAAATTTGGCGTTTTTTTCGCCGTCACAATAGCTTAGTTCGCTATTTTTTGCATTGGCAAGCGAATTTAGCGCAGTTATCTCGCGCTCTTCACCTTCAAATTTCAGCTCTAAAATCTCATAAATTTCACTTAATTTCATCACATATCCATAAGCACCGACCCACCGCAAACGATGTCGATCGGATTGTATTTTTTGATGGCTTTTAAGAAATTTTTCACTCTAATCGTATCGTCAGCCACCATAACAACGATAAAATTTTCATTTGTGTTCGCAACTATGCCGTTATAAGCCTTAAGTATCGCGTCAAGTCCGCCTAAATTTTCACTCAGCGGAATTTTTACGAGCGCCATCTCTTTCTCGACAAATTCGCCAGTTTCTATAACTTTATAAGTAGGTATGAGCTTGTGAAGCTGCTTTACGATCTGCTCTAGCACCTTCTCATCGCCTACCGTTACGATACTAAGGCGAGATAAATTTGTCTCAGGTATCGGCGCAACGGTAAGGGTGTCGATATTATACCCACGCCCTGCAAAAAGCCCGGAAATGCGCGAAAGCACGCCGTGTTCGTTAAGAACGATGACTG
This sequence comes from Campylobacter sp. RM16189, assembly GCF_012978815.1. NCBI lineage: Bacteria > Pseudomonadati > Campylobacterota > Epsilonproteobacteria > Campylobacterales > Campylobacteraceae > Campylobacter > Campylobacter sp. RM16189. Next base: position 130,386 of record NZ_LIWR01000005.1, read on the forward strand.
AAATTACTCTTCTTATACTCATCTTCATTCCTTGCTTTTTAATATCATATTATATATCGCAGCCCCCGCAGGCACCATAGGAAGGACGTCTTCAAAGCGATCGACTCTAACATCAAGCATAGCCACCTTGCCAAGTTTGATCGCCTCTTTTAGCGCCTTTCTAAACTCATCTTTGGTTTTACAGACAAACCCTACTCCGCCAAAGCCCTCTACGATCTTTACGAAGTCAGGTTGCACGCTAAGATCGGTTGAAGAGTAGCGCTTCTCGTAAAAAAACGTCTGCCACTGGCGCACCATGCCCAAAAAGTTGTTATTTAGGATAATGTTAATGACCGCAATGTCGTTTTCTGCTGCGGTCATTAGCTCTTGGATGTTCATTAGAATCGATCCGTCGCCTGTAAAATTTATGACCGTTTTTTTAGGATCTGCACACTTTGAGCCAATCGCCGCAGGCAGACCGTATCCCATCGTGCCAAGCCCGCCGCTAGTTATGAGCTGTCTTGGTCGCGAAAACGGATAAAACTGCGCCGCCCACATCTGGTGCTGACCTACGTCGGTTGATATTATCGTATCATCGCCCGCTATCTTGGCAGTCTCTTCTATAACCCACTGCGGCTTTAAAATTTCATCGCTATCGCTGTATGCAAGCGGATTTAGCTTGTCGTAGCGAGAGAGGATATCTTTCCAGTCTTTGATGTTTTCAGGGTTTACTTCGACCTTTTCTATGAGCTCTTCAAGGACGAAATTTAGATCACCAACTATCGGAAAATGCGCGTTTACTATCTTTGAGATCGAGCTTGGATCGATATCCACGTGAATTATCTTTGCGTATCTTGCAAATTCGCTTAACTTGCCCGTTATCCTATCATCAAACCTCGCTCCAAGCGCGATAAGTAGGTCAGTCTCACTTAGCGCCATATTTGCAGCATAGCTTCCGTGCATACCTGCCATCGCAAGTAAATTTTCATCATCATGAGCTAAAACTCCAAGCCCCATGAGAGTCTCTATCGCAGGAATTCCTGTCTTTTTAGCAAATTTTCTCACAAGCTCACTGGCATTTGACGCTATAACTCCGCCACCCAAATAAAGCAGCGGTCTTTTAGCTACTGATATCGCTTCGGCAGCCTTTTTGATCTGCTTTGCGTTGCCTTTGTATGTAGGCTTATAGGTTAGCATTTTTATCTCTTGTGGATAATCAAAATCGCCAATCGCAGCGGTTATATCCTTTGGTATATCCACATGCACGGGACCCGGGCGACCTGAGCGAGCGATGTAAAACGCCTCTTTTAAGATTCTTGGAAGCTCTTCGATGCTATTTACTAAGTAGTTGTGTTTCACACAGGGGCGAGAAATTCCCACCGCGTCGATCTCCTGAAAGGCATCTGTGCCTATGAGCGAGCTTGCGACCTGACCGCTTATAAGCACGATAGGAATGCTATCAGAATACGCCGTAGCAAGCCCTGTAACGGCATTTGTAAATCCAGGACCGCTTGTTACAAAAGCCACTCCGACCTTGCCGCTTGCTCTTGCGTAACCATCAGCCGCGTGAACGGCAGCTTGCTCGTGGCGCACTAAAATATGCTTGAAATACTTTTGCTTGTAAGTTTCATCATAGATGTTAAGCGCCGCACCGCCAGGGTAGCCAAAAACTATCTCAACGCCCTCTTTATGCAAGGCTTCGCTGATCATCTGCGAGCCGGAAATTGCCTTTATCATAACAACGCCTTTTTTGAATTTGTTTAAATTATAAGCTTTATAGCTTTAAAAAGGCGTAAAATGAAATTTGGATTTTAAATTTTAACCCTCGTTTTGTTACGATATTGCAAGGGGTTTATAAGAATTTGGATAAATTTATCTGTTTGCGGTTGGTCGTTTTAGATTTTATGATTTTAGAGCAAATTTATATTTCGGGCAGAACCTGCATAGTTTGATTTAATTTTAAAAGTCTGTCCGTTGAGTGCACTCGGTCTAGTATGACCGAGCATAATGGCCAAAAATAAATTTTAGCCAAACCAAGCGATCAAAAAGGCCAGATAGCCTCCATAAGCTTCGTTCCCCACGGCTTTCTCGTTGATTTATCCACATCGCCTTCGGTTTTATATAAAATTTTTGCGTCCGCGATATATTTTGAGTCTATTTCATTAGAATTTGATATATCATAAGGTCTTATGACGCCGCTTAGCTGCACGATCTGCTTTTCTCCGTTTATAAGAAGCTCTCTTGAACCCTCGATAAAGTAGTTTCCGTTTTCAAGAACCTTGATAATACGTGCAGAGATCGTAGTTTTAAAACTTTCGGTTCTGCTATTTGATGCGGCACCACTAAATTCATTACCCCCGCCTGCACTAAAACCTATATCGCCAAGTTTGTTTAGCTGATTTGCTACTGTAGATAGTGGGGCTGAGCCGGCGCTAAATACACCTCCTGAGAGCTTTATCGTGCTATCTTTATTGGTATTTCTTTTACCGCTCGAGCTTTGATTTGCGCTTTCACTTATTATTACGGTTACTATATCATTGACATTCATGGCCTTTCTATCTGAAAAAAGCGGATTATCTCCCCTTCCAAATAGACTTCCCGTATTTGGCTGATTATTTATCTGCTTTGCCGGCAACTGCTCTACATATACCGGAGGCTTCATATCTATCTTAGGATCTGCACTTGGTACGCAACCGCTAAAAATAAGTGATACACAAACAAAGGAGAGATAAAATTTAGCATTCATAAAATTTACCTTAATCTGAATATTTATGATAAAATTAAGCAATTAAAGTTCCACTAATATTTAAGGAGAGTAGATGAAATCTAAAGGAATTTATCTAATAACTGCCAATTTTTCAAAAATTTATGAAATTATATCAGCAAAATTTAAAAATGTAACCGTATTTGAGCCGATAGGAGGTTTTGTATGCACCAAAGAGGCTGCGGTAGCATTTGAAAATGGTCATGAAAAAGAGCTTATAAAAAGCATTATAAAAGAATTTAACAGGCTGCAAAAAAAATATGATTTAGTAGTCGTTAGAGCCTTTGAAGCATTCTCAAATTTGGGGAAATTTGAGTTAAATTTACTTCTTGCCAGGCATCTTAACACTCCTGTTTTTAGTGAAAAAAATCTAAAAGCCCTAAATATCAACTCAAATTTAGTTATAAGTTCAAATTTAGACGAGGTTTTGGACGCGCAGCAGAGCATAATAACTCCTTTTAGATTTGAGAATTTACTAATAGAAACGGCAAGTAAAGACAAAAAAATGGTCGTTTTACCCGAGAGTAACGATGAGAGAATTCTAAAGGCTAGTGAGCTTTTAATGCAAACCGGTGCCGTAAATTTAACTCTTCTTGGAGACGAAACCGCCGTAAAAAGCAGAGCCGATGAGCTTGGTATAAATTTAAGCGGAGTTAAATTTATAAATTTAGAAAAAAACGTATTTCAAGAGAGCTTTGCAAAGGAGCTTTACGAGCTTAGAAAGCATAAAGGAATGAGTCTGGAAAAAGCAAAAGAGCTTATCCTGGATAAGACTTACTTTGGCACTATGATGGTGCAAACCGGACTTGCCGATGCCATGGTAAGCGGAGCTAGCACAAACACCGCAGATACCGTTAGACCGGCATTTCAAATCATAAAAACAACTCCTGATAGCCCATTAGTATCAAGCTCATTTGTAATGTGTATGGGCGAGGAAATTTTAATATATGCAGATTGCGCCGTAATACCAAATCCAGATGCTAATGCGCTAGCTCATATAGCAATCTCATCCGCTAAAACAGCGGTTGAGTTTGGAATAGAACCCAGAGTCGCCCTACTCTCATACGCCACTGGAAATAGTAGCGAAGGAAGCGACACAGATCTAGTCAAAGAGGCAAAAAAGATCATTAACGAGCTTGAACCTGAGCTTAAGGTTGAAGGACCTATACAATATGACGCAGCAATAGATATTGGAGTGGCTAGAAAGAAGATACCAAATAGCGAGGTAGCTGGACGCGCCAATGTCTTTGTATTTCCAAATTTAAATTCAGGCAATATAGGCTACAAAATAGCTCAAAGAAGCGGTCATTGCATAGCCATAGGACCTATTTTACAAGGATTAAAAAAACCGGTAAATGACCTAAGCAGAGGATGTTTGGTGGATGACATCATAAATACGGTTTTAATAACAGCAATACAAGCAGGAGAGAAAAAGTGAAAATTTTAGTCTTAAATTCGGGTAGCTCATCTATAAAATTTCAACTTTTTAATATGAAAGACAATCATGTCATAGCAAGCGGACTTATCGAAAAAATCGGCGAAAGCAGCTCATACGCCAAGCTAAAAGATACGGCTAAAGATAGGATATATGAGGAAAATTTAGCTATAAAAGATCACCACGAGGGACTTGAGGTGATGACAAGTCTTTTTGTGGCTTCAAATATACTGCACGATCTAAGCGAGCTTGACGGAATAGGACACAGGATAGTGCACGGCGGAGAGAGTTTTACAGAGTCTGCTTTGGTAAATAAAGATGTGATTACTAAAATAGAGCAAAACTCAATACTCGCCCCGCTTCATAATCCTGGACATCTAGCCGGCATAAGAAACGCCATGCAAGAGAGCGGCGAAAAGGTGCCTCATGTGGTTGTGTTTGATACGGTTTTTCATCAGACAATGCCTGAATATGCCTATAGATATGCCCTACCTTACGAGCTTTGCAAGCGCTTACATATCCGCAGATACGGCTTTCACGGCACATCACACCACTATGTGACAAAGACTGCCGCACAAATGCTTGACATAGATTATAGTAAATTTAACGCTATCTCTCTTCATCTTGGAAATGGCGCTTCTGTTTGTGCTATTCAAAATGGCAAAAGTGTGGATACTTCCATGGGGCTTAGTCCGCTTGAGGGGCTTATAATGGGCACAAGAAGCGGCGATATGGATCCTGCGATTATAACCTATCTGCTAAATTTAGGCGAACTAAAGGCTGATGAGATAGATGCCTTTTTAAACAAAAAGAGCGGACTGCTTGGAATTTGCGGCTCAAACGATATGAGAGAGGTAGTTGCAAAGATGGAACACGATGAAAGGGCTCACCTGGCCTTTGAGATGTTTTGCTACCGTATCAAAAAATATATCGGAGCTTACTATGCTGTGCTTGGGTGTGTTGATGCGCTTATCTTTACAGGCGGTATCGGAGAAAATGCACCATATAGTAGAGAGAAAATTTGCGGCGATTTAGCGCATCTTGGCATAAATATAGATCATAAATTAAATTTTGCTAAAGCAAGCGGAGCTAGGTGTATAGACGCTGACAAAGCATCTATAAAAACTTTAATCATTCCTACAAACGAAGAGCTTGAGATAGCACTTGAAACAAAAAGGGTGATAGAAAACAATTAAAATACGTAATTATGACAAAATAAATCTAAATTTAAGAGAACTAAATGAATAAAATCACTTGCGTTTGTCTGGGAACAAGAAATATGAAGAAGGCTCTGGAGTTTTATAGGGACAAATTAGGATTTAAAACTAACTGCAAAGAGAGTAATCCAAATGTTGTATTTTTCGATACTTTTGGAACAAAATTTGAGTTATTCCCACTTGAATTGCTAAGCAAGGACATTAATGAATCCAGCCCGCCGACAGGTAGCGGTTTTGCGGGAATTACGCTTGCTTATAATGTAAAGAGCAAAAAAGAGGTAGATGAGGTTATTGAGCTAGTAAGAAAGGCGGGAGGAGTAATCGTAAAAGAGCCGCAAGATGTCTTTTGGGGCGGATATCATGCCTATTTTACAGATTTGGACGGCTATTACTGGGAAGTGGTGTGGGGTCCTGATTTTAAATACGATGAAAACGGATTATTAAAATTTTAGTAAAGATAGAAAATATCATCTCAAAACACAATCTCATTTTATTGTTTCGCAAACTAATACAAGATGATTCCTATTTGCTTTTTAAAAGAGATATTTTACTATGTATTTGAGAAATTTAGGCTAGCCAAGATAGCTAGCCTAGCGCCTAAAAGGCTAAATTTTATAGATATTTGCAGGTAGCGCTTGTCTGGCGCAGGTGCCTACAAGCCAGTCATTAAGGCTAAATTTGCCTTTGCGTTTTGGATCAAGCAGACCAAGTAGGTTGTGGTTTATACCCACTTCGGTTCCTTCTATCCTAAGTGCCGGTTTGCCGTCTATATAGTGAGTTCTGGCACCAAATTCGGTGTGTCCAAAGCCGTGTTCAAGGCTTATAACGCCTTTTGCAACGCCGTTTGTTACAAATGCCGTGCCTTTTGCGCTTGCGTATGGAGTTACGATTTTCACCTCATCACCCGTTTTGATACCCTTCTCTTTTGCTATATCTTCGCTGATACGCACGAAATTTACGGGATGTATGCTTCTCATCCTATCACTCATTATAGTGTAGTAGTGCTGCGCGTTTGATTTTTTCGAGCTTACTAGATATTTCCACTCGGATTTCGGGAAGAATTTTTCAAGCGGAGTTCCGTCGCTTGCCACAGGCTTCATCAGCGTAGGAGTGCCAGGCATGTATTCGCCCGTGATAGAGTGGCGATGTCCGCCAAGCGGCTCGTAGTATATCGAGGCGGGATTTGGCGCAGGCACTTTTACAGTCGCCTTATCACCCTTATATGCAGTCGTATAATCATCGTATCTTCCGCCTTTTGCAAGCACGTGAGCGACCTTTGCCACCTCTTCTTTTTTGAGATATTTTTCTATCTTTGGCATAACTCTGTGAATTTTACTAAGCTCGGCATCTTCTTTGCTGATGTCGCTTACCGCTTCGCCGTCAAAGGCCAAATTCGCAAGTGCGGCAGCATAAAACTGCTCTTTATTGTCTAAATCCATAGCATTGCCGTCTTTATCCTTAAAGGCACCCTTGCCAAAGCCTTTTAGTCCAAGCTTTTTAGCGATAGTTATATAAAATAGCTCCACATCTATCGGCGTGCCGTTTTTATCCCTATCTTGTCTTGGAGTTACCGCAGGATAGCGCACGACTGAAGTTTTGGTTATAGTTCCCCAAAGTGCGTTTGGCATACCCCAGTTTTCTAAATTTAACCCGTCAGGCACGATGTAGTCGGCATACGCGTTAGTTTCATTCATAAATGCGTCTATACCGATAAATAGCGGCAGATCACGGCTATCTTTTAGAGAGTCTTTCACCGCCGTTTCAAGCCCAGCTTGTCCGTAGATGACGTTTGTCATGTAGTTGATGAAAATTTTAGCCTTATAAGGATATCCAACCGCATGACTTGTAAGAGTTTCGTTTATAAGCGGCATAGAGATAGGATACCAAGGTTGCTGTGCAGGATAGCCCGTGCCGCCCGCTGCTACTTTGCGCTTAAATTCCGAGCTTGTCTCGTAGTATTTGCCCGAGCGGGACAAATTCACACCGCTTGGCTTATATGCGCCGTCAAATTTCTCAAGCTCATATCTGCCGCTCATAAATTTATGCGTGCCTGCGCTTGCATTTACGTTTCCGCCTTTGTAGCCGTAAGTGCCCATGAGTGTATTTAAGCAAAGTATCGCGTAAGTACTCATTGCAGCTTGCGTATGCATCATGCCGCCGTGGACGTTCGTGCTTACTTGGCGACCGTTTTTTGTGAAATTTTCACAAAGCCAAAGTATATCATCCATGCTCACGCCGCAAAGCTCCGAATACTCTTTCATGGTGTGCTTGAAGGCCGACTCTTTAAGAAGCTGCATAGAGCTTTTTACCGCTACTTTTTTGCCCTCTATTTCTATCTTGCCTTTGTAGTAGAGTTTAGCAGGCTCATTTACTTTATAGCTTTGGATTTTACCGCTTTGCGAGCATACTTGCCACTCGTCATTAACTCGCGCAAATTTGCCGTAATCTTTATGTCCTTTTTGAGTTATGACTAGGTGAGTTGCGTTGCACCAGTGAATTTCGCCTGCCAGCTTGGCTTGCTCTAAATTCGGCTGGATGAGGTAGTTTGTAGCGTATTTTTCATTTTCGATTATCCATCTTATCATCGCCATAGCAAGCGCTGAATCCATACCGGGCTTTATGCCTATCCAGCGAGCCTTATCGCTTGTGGCGTATTTGATAGAATTTGAAACCGTCGGATCGATGACAGCGTAAGTAAATCCGTTATCCGAGCTTCTTGCGTAAGACACCATCTTAGCTTGCTTTTGGAAAGGATTTCCGCCATTACCCGGCGAAGTACCCCAATAAATACTAAATTTAGAGTGCTCGTAATCAGGCTTAGTATGAGCAAATCCGCCCGCGTTGTGAGCTATCTTGCCGCCCGCTCTAAATCCGCCGCCGCAAATTCCTCCGTGCGAGTAGTGATTAACGGTGCCAAATGACTTTTTCATAAATCTATCAACGATATCGCTTCTGCCGTCATATAGATAAAAGCTTAAGAGCTGGTTGCGTTTGGTGCCGTATTCGGGATTTTCGGGATCGATTAGCTCATCGGAGTAGATAGCACGAAGTCCGTCTACGTGTCCTTCTCCAAATAGATCTCCACCCTCGACAACCTCTTCTATGAGCTGCTCAAAGCTGATAGTCTGCCACTTACCCTCGCCTCTTTTGCCAACTCTTTTAAGCGGAGAGAGAATTCTAATCGGCGAATAAAGCATCTCAGGAAGCATAGCGCCCCTAACGCAAACGGTAGCTCGCTGATCGTCATTGCCGCTTCTGGTCGTAGCTATTAGCGCGTCGTTTATAGAGGTGTTGTAAGGCATCCAATGGAAATTTGCAAGCGGATGGAAAGGATTTCCCACCGAGCGAAGAACGCGATCATTTTTATCGTCTATATGAAGCCTAAGACCGCATTTTGTGGTGCACCCGTGACACATAGAAAATACTATGGAGTGTCCTTCATTCATGACGACTTTGCCGTCTATTACTTTAAATTCAGGCTCATGAGAATTTCCTTGCACCTTATAATCATCTACTTTTTCATCTTTATTTGCAACGGCAGCCACAGGAAGAGCCGAAGCGATCATAGCTTTTTTAATAAAATCTCGTCTTTGCATCTTTAGCTCCTCTTAAAGCGTTATCTCTTCGTTCCAGTGAACGACTCGTTTATAGCCTGCTTCCTTCTCCGCTTCTACGTCGTTTTTGGTTAAAACCTCGCTAACACCGTAGTAAAACACTTGCGGATTTGTATTTTTCGGACTATCTATAACCATAGTCTCGTGAGTTGCTAAAAATTTTCTGATATTTGAATTTGGATCGTTTAAGTCGCCCATTATACGGCTTCCGCCTACACAGGTTTCCACACAGCTTGGAAGAAGTCCCGCACGAAGTCTATGATCACAGAATGTGCATTTATCGGCTTTTAGAGTAGTTGGATTAAAATATCTTGCGTGATACGGACAGGCCTCAACGCAAAGCGCGCAGCCTATGCACTCGCTGCTGTTTATCTTAACGATACCGTTGCTTCTTTGATGGCTTGCGCCAGTTGGACACATATCGATACAAGCAGGGCTTTCGCAGTGATTGCAAAGTCTTGGAAGTGAAGCCATAGCAGCTCTTTTACCGTCTTTTGCGTAAGCTTCGTATTCTGAAACTATAGTTCTAAACATCCCTGCGGGAACGTCATTTTCCATAGCACAGTTCATAGTACAGGATTGACATCCGATACAGCGCGTAAGGTCTATCACCATACCAAAGCGCTCCCCTTTACCCTCTTCAAACTTAGTCGGTGCGGCTTTTAAAGCGGTAGCCGCAACAAACAGTCCCGCAGCAGCCATAAAACTGCGACGCGAATTACAGGTTGATTGCATTCTTTTCCCCTTTATCAAAAAGTTTAAAACTTGAGAAATTTAACATAAATTAACTTAAAGTTATTGTTAAATTTAACTTTTTATTTTAATTATATTTTCAGGTGTATAAATTTGATATAATTTCCATTATCTAAAATTTCGCAAGGAAAACATTTGAAATACCCGCTTGATTGTAAAGATAGTTTTGAAAAGTCATTTCTTTTTTGGCTAACGAGATACGTTAAATTTAAGCTAAGTTCGCTTTCAAACAAGGAGCTAAGAGACCCAAAAGCTCTTGCTAGCGTAAATTATTCTTTAAGTCGTAGCGTAAGGAGCATAAACGAGCTTGACGGACTTGTAAAATCAGCTAGAAACGCTGGACTTACCGGTATAAATACCTACTTTAACCCACTTAAAAAAATTTATGAAACGCTTTGTTTTTACGAGCTTGAGAGCTTAAAACAGATAGACGAAGAGCTTTTAAGCGAAATTTTAGCTAGCACGACGGGCGGACTAAGCGATGCAAGCAAGAAAAACTACAGAATTTCGGTTATAAATTTCTTTTCGTTTTTAGATAAGCAAAACGAAGAGGACGGCAGAACCCACATATACGATATCTCGCTTAAAAACTGGGGCGGCATAAGCGGAACGCGGGGACAAAAACTGCCTGAATTTATGAGCGAGGAAGAAGTTAAGAGGTTTTTAGAAGCTATCGAAAATAGCGACTTTAAGGTAAATACAAACAGAAACAAGCTCATCATAAAGACGATAATATTTACGGGAATTCGCGTGAGCGAGGCTCTGAATTTAAAGCGCAAGGATATAACGGAAGATGGCGATTTATACACTATAAGAATTCGCGGCAAAGGCAACAAATACAGAATAGTAATGATAAAGCGCCACCTCATAGAAGCTCATCTTGACGCGATAGCGATAAACTATATAAATAAAGAAGGCTATCTCTTTATAAACAAAAAAGGTACGCGCCTAACGCAAGCTTACGTAAGTAGGATAGTCGAGCAAATTTTGTTTAAGGCAGGAATTCGCAAGGAAAAAAACGGCGCTCACATGCTTCGCCACACCTTTGCGACAATGTTATATAAAAAGCAAAAAGATCTTGTGCTAGTGCAAGAAGCACTCGGGCATGCAAGCTTAAATACATCGCGAATTTATACGCATTTTGATAGCGAGAAGCTAAAGCTGGCAGCCCAAATCGCAGAGGATATGAATTCAAAAAACTAAGATAAAGCTAAAGCTTAAAACAGCTTTGAGGTATATAAATATTTGACTTAAGTTTTATTAAAAAAGCTGTTTATGTCGCAAATTTTACTGCAAGTTATCGCGACTAATCAAAATAATAACGAGTAAGTAAAGAGCCTTAAATAGGCTCTTTAAACTATCTTAAAACTTCTATGGATATATCTTCACCGTTTGAGCTTATCACGATCTCATCGCCACTTTCAAGCTCGTCTTTTAGTATCATATCGGCTAAGCGGTCTTCTACCAGCTCATAAAGTGCGCGCCTAAGCGGTCTAGCGCCATATACTATGTCAAATCCGGCTTTGGCTATAAATTTCTTAGCCTCTTCAGTCATGCTAGCCTTAATGCCGCGATTTAGAAGCGTCTTTTCAAGCTCTTTAAACATAATTGCTACGATTTGAACAAGCCCTTCTTCGCTTAGCGGATTAAAGATGATAGTATCATCAAGCCTGTTTAAAAACTCTGGCTTAAAGTAGCTTTTCAGCTCGTTTTTAACAGCCTCTTCTCTCTGCTCACCCTTTAAATCCATGATAAAATTTGAAGCGATGTTTGAGGTTAGGATAATGATCGTATTTTTAAAATCAACAGTCACACCTTTATTATCAGTAGCTCGCCCGTCATCCATAATGCCAAGCAGGATATTAAATACATCTTTATGCGCCTTTTCTATCTCGTCAAATAGTATCACGCTATAAGGGCGCCTTCTAACGGCCTCGGTTAGCTGTCCTCCCTCATCATATCCTACATATCCCGGAGGCGCCCCAAGAAGCCTTGAGACGCTGTGCTTTTCCATATATTCGCTCATGTCAAAGCGTATAAGCGACCTTTCGTCATCAAACAAAAATTTAGCCAAAGCCTTAGCCGACTGGGTCTTACCCACACCTGTTGGACCAAGGAAAAGAAACGAACCTATCGGGCGAGAACCTTCATTAAGTCCCGCTTTATTTCGTTTGATAGCTCTTGCTAGAGCGTGAAGCGCAGGATCTTGTCCTACCACGCTATCTCTTAAGTGATCCTCTATCATCAGATATTTTTGCTTCTCGCTCGTTAGCATCTTTGAAACCGAAATTCCCGTCCACTTGCTTAAAATTCCCGCAACAAGCTCTTCATCAACTTGATTTTTAAGCAACACGCCCGCCTTTTTCATCTCTTCCCACTTTACCTCAAGCTCTTTTTGGCGATTTGAAGCATCTAAAATTTTGCCGTATTCTATCTCGGCAGCCTTTTGAAGATCGCCGTTTCTACGAGCTATCTCAGCCTCGTTTTTAAGAGTTTCTATCTCTTTTTTTGCATTTGAAATTCCGTTAAATACGCTCTTTTCATTTTCAAATTTCACTTCAAGAGCTTGCTTTTTCTCGTTTAAATCGGCAATTTCTTTCTCTATCTCTTTAAGACGCTCTTCGTTTTTAGCCTCATCTTCCATCTTAAGCGCCTCTTTTTCAACCTGCAAGGTAACTATCTCGCGCTTAATCTTAGCCAGCTCATAAGGCTCGCTTTCTATCTGCATCTTAAGCTCGGCAGCCGCTTCATCGATTAAATCTATCGCCTTATCAGGCAAAAAGCGGTTTGAGATATAGCGGTCGCTTAGCTTTGCAGCCGCTACCAAAGCGCTGTCAGTTATGCTTACACTATGATGAACCTCTAAACGCTCCTTTATACCGCGCAAAATTTGCAAGGCCTCATTTACACTTGGCTCTTTTACATCAATCGGCTGAAATCTACGCTGGAGTGCGGCATCCTTTTCAAAATACTTTCTATACTCTTTTAGCGTCGTTGCACCCACGGCATGCAGCTCTCCGCGCGCTAGTGCAGGCTTTAGTATGTTTGCTGCGTCCATACTTCCCTCGCTCGCTCCCGCACCTACGATAGTATGAATTTCATCGATAAAAAGTATGATATTTCCCGCGCTTTTTACCTCGTTTATGACGGCTTTTAGCCTATCTTCAAATTCACCCCTATACTTTGCGCCAGCGATAAGAGCGCTCATATCAAGCGCGATGACTCGCTTGTTCATAAGACTTACGGGAACGTCTTTTGAAACTATCTTTTGAGCTAGCCCCTCGACTATCGCCGTTTTTCCGACACCCGGTTCGCCAAGTAAGATAGGATTGTTTTTGCTCTTTCTTATTAGAATTTGCATCATCCTAGTTATCTCTTCATCTCGTCCGATAACCGGATCAAGCTCGGCGTTTATAGCCTTTTTGGTTAGATCGATACCGAATTTTTCCAAACTATCAAGAGTTTCGTCGCTTGTTTGAGTGTCTATCTTGCGCCCTGCCCTAATGGCTTCTAAACTCTTTTTGATCTCAAGCACATCGGTAAATTTAGCCAAAATTTCTCTTATCTCTTTAAGCTCTAAAGCCGAAATTATCCAAGTATCAACCGCTATAAAGCTATCGCCCATACTTACCATAAGAGCCTTTGCGCTCTCAAGCGAATTTAAAAGCTCGCGAGAAATTTGGATATTTTCTTTGCTTACATTCGAGCTTGTCGCAAGGCTTGAAATTTTGCTTTTGACCTCTAAATCAACAGCATTTTTTGAGATTGACATCTGATTAAAGACTTGATTTAGTATGGAAGCCGAGTCCGTAACCAACCCCCAAAAAACGTGCAAAGGCAAGACTTGCGGATTTTTAGCGTGCAAAGCTAAACTTATACCGTTTTCAAGAGCTTCTTGCATCTGTGCAGTTAAACTTTCACCTATGTTTGCCATTTTATCTCCTTATTTAGTTTTATATTATTTATATTATATAACTTTAGTGAAGTATTGTCAAGTTTCATTAGTATATGCATTGCATATAAATATATAAATTTGGTTATAATTTGTAAAAAATTTAACGCAAAATTTATACAAATCAATCTTTTAATTTCTAAAATTTAAATCCATAATAGCTTAAATTTAGCGACTTTTTATACAATTTTTTCTATAATTAAGCCCATTTAATATATAGGAGAATTCTTTGAGTAGGAAGGGGATTTTTTTCACTTCAGGACTGATTTCTGTAGCACTTACCGCCACATTAATCACAGCAAACCTGAATGCAAAAAACAATGAAGATGATGCGAGCGCAAGAGTGGAAGCTCTATCTAAGCTTACAAAGACAATATCAACGGTTGAAAAATACTATGTAGATGATATGAAATTTAAAGAGATCGTAGATAAGGCGATCGAAGGGCTTTTAAACAACCTTGATGCGCATTCTGGATTTTTAAACGAAAAAGCCTTTAAGGATATGCAAGTTCAGACAAACGGTGAATTTGGAGGACTTGGTATCACGGTAGGCATTAAAGATGGTGCACTTACCGTTATATCACCTATCGAAGGCACACCTGCGGATAAGGCTGGAGTAAAGAGTGGTGATATCATCCTGAGAATAGACGGCAATGCAACCCTTGGAACGACTATAGAAGAGGCTGTAAACAAGATGCGCGGCAAGCCTAAAACGCCTATAACCATAACAATAGTAAGAAAAGGCGAGCCAAAGCCGTTTGACATCAAACTGATTCGCGATATAATATCTGTAGAATCAGTCTATGCAAAGATGATAGAAAATGAAAATATACTCTATCTTAGAGTAACAAATTTCGATAAACATGTTACTCAAAAAGCTGAAGATTTTATTAAAAAATATCCAAAAGCGGAAGGTATTGTTCTAGATCTTCGTAATAACCCTGGCGGACTTTTAAACCAAGCGGTCGGACTTACAAATTTATTCGTAGATAGCGGAATAATCGTCTCTCAAAAAGGAAGAAATTCAAGTGAAAATTCAGAATACAAGGCATCAAGAAGCAACAAAATAACAAATCTTCCTTTGGTTGTTTTGGTAAACGGCGGAAGTGCAAGCGCTAGCGAGATTGTAAGCGGTTCTCTACAAGATCATAAAAGAGCTGTTGTTGTAGGAGAAAACACATTTGGCAAAGGAAGCGTGCAGATAATATTACCGGTAGACGGAAAAGAGGCGCTAAGGCTTACTATAGCTAGATATTACCTGCCAAGTGGGCGAACAATACAAGCGGTAGGCGTAACTCCTGATATAAAAGTATTTCCTGGCAAGGTTCCTCAAGAGGAATCGAGTATGTTTGCGATAAAAGAGAGTGAATTAAAAAAACATCTTGAAAATGAGCTAACAAAAATCGCAGACCATAAGCAAGATACAAATTTAACAGCTAAAAAAGATGAAGCAAAAGAAGATAAGACTATACTGGCTCAAGCAAAAGTCAATGAGGACATGCAGCTAAAATCTGCTATAGATGCTATAAAAGTGTTAAAAATCAAATAAATTAAGGAGAACAGGATGGAGAAAAAAGAGCTAATCTACGAAGGAAAAGGGAAAAAGATGTACGCGACTGATGACGCGGATCTTTTGATAGCTGAGTTTAAAGACGACTTAACAGCTTTTGATGCTCAAAAAAGAGGAAACGAGGCTGGAAAAGGCGCTCTAAATAATAAAATTTCAACGCAACTTTTCAATCTTTTAAAAGAAAAGGGTATAGAAACTCACTTAGTGAAAACGCTTAACGATACCGAACAACTGATTAAAAAATGCAAAATCATCCCTCTTGAAGTAGTAGTAAGAAATATAGCTACAGGTTCACTTACTAAGCGCTTGGCTATACCTGACGGAACAGTTCTGCCTTTTGCTTTGGTTGAGCTATATTACAAAGATGATGCACTGCATGATCCTTTGGTAAACGACGAACACTGCCTGGCTATGGGGCTTGTAAAGAGCGAAAACGACCTTGATAGACTAAAGCATTTAGGTAGAGAGATAAACTCTGTATTGTTTAAATTTTTCGCGGATAGAAAGTTAAAACTTGTTGATTTTAAAGTCGAATTCGGCGTAGATAAAGATGGAAATATTATACTAGCAGACGAAATTAGTCCTGATAGTTGCAGATTTTGGGATGCCGATACAAATGAAAAGCTTGACAAAGATAGATTTAGACAAGATATTGGAAATGTAAAAGTAGCCTACGAAGAGGTTTTAAGAAGAATTTTATCATAAAGGTTATAGATGAAAGCTATAGTAAACGTATCACTTAAAAACGGAGTTTTAGATCCTCAAGGAAAGGCTGTAGAGCACGCACTTGGCTCGCTCGGATTTAACGGCATATCAAACGTAAGAGTTGGAAAACAAATCGTCCTTGATATAAACGCCAAAGATAAAGATGAGGCCAAAAAAGCTCTTACAAATATGTGTGAAGAGCTTTTGGCAAACACAGTTATAGAAGATTACGAGATCATAGTATGAAAGTCGCCATAGTCTTATTTCCCGGAACAAACTGTGAAACGGATACAAAGTACGCATTTGAGCTTTTAGGGTGCCAAACAGAGATCATATGGCATAAGCAAGATAGCATAAATGCTGACTTGATAGTTCTTCCTGGCGGATTTAGCTATGGAGATTATCTAAGAACAGCTGCAATTGCTAAATTTTCTCCAGCCATGAAAGCTGTCGTAGAGCACGCTAAAAAAGGTGGATATATCCTAGGAATCTGCAATGGTTTTCAAATGCTAACAGAGCTAAAATTGCTTGATGGGGCTATGAGAAGAAATGAAAATTTGAGTTTCATATCAAAATATCATCACCTTAAAGTAGTTTCAAACAAAAATTTATTCCTCTCAAATCTGCAAGAGGGTGAAGTAGTTACTATGCCAATAGCTCACGGTGAGGGAAATTTCTATACTGACGAAAAAACACTTAAGAGTCTTTATGATAATGAGCAGGTTATCTTAAAGTATTGCGATAAAGACGGTAATGGGCTAAATCCGAACGGTTCAATAGATAGTATCGCTGGAATTTGCGATAAAAATAAAAAGATTTTCGGACTCATGCCACATCCTGAACGAGCATGCGAGAAGATATTAAGTGGAGATGATGGACTTAGGATGCTTAAAGGGCTAGTTTGCTAAAACGTATTGCCATATTTTTGATAGCCGTTTTTGCTATCGCTCAAGAGCCTAGTATCTTTGATATGATGGGAGGCGAAAGAAGCGAAAAGGTTATCAAAAAGACTCCGCTACAAACCATAGCGCCTACAAACGAGCCTGAAATCAATATATCTGAAACTCAAATTTATCAGACGGTAGAGCCAAGCCAGCTTATAATCACAACCTCGCATATGCCAAAAGAGGTCTATGCGGGCGAGATTTTTAAATTCGGAATTACTGCAAATATTCAATCAAATATAGTCGTAGATATCCAAACAACGGTACTAGAAAATGAAAATCTAAAATGGTTGAATAAAAATTTGCAATGGGAAAATATCGGCAACGGAATTTACAAAAGTGAGATATTTTTAGAGGCTAACTCAACAGAGCCAAAGAATACAAATATAACCATAAATTTAAAAAGAAATGGTGAATTTTTCCAAACTGCAAATACAACTATCAATCTACCAAGCTTAAAACAGATAAAAAGCGATCAAAATTTTAGCCATGTAGTAGCAAACTCTCTAGAAATTAAAAAACATAAAACAAACAAATTTGATGACAAAAATTTAATTATGATAGTTGAGCTAGTCGGCAAAAATACAAACATAACCGATTTTTGGCTAAATGATCCTGCTATATTTAAACAGGGAGTTGACTCAGTAAGCGGGAATTTCAATTCGCATAGCGGTTTTTATTTTGCGATTTTTACTCCCGAAAAAACTTCTCTGGATTTTAGCTATTTCAATCTAAAAAACAAAAAGCTAGAAAGCTTTTTTCTTCCTGTCATAGTCGAAGATGACGAAATAAGCACTCAAATCGGACTAAATCCAAAACAAAGCAAATTTGAAATTTACAAAGATACAGCCGGATATATTCTACTGGCAACTTCCTTTATTTTGTTTTTAATCAAAAGAAATAGTATATTTTTAGTATTGACACTGATTTTTGGAGCTTATGGAATATATAGCTATAACCCTTTGGGGAATGCGGTGCTTAAAAAAAATGTAAGTATAAAAATTCTCCCTACTCAAAATTCAAGCATATTCTTTACGACTGAAAATGAAGAAAAAGTAGAAATTTTAGGAGAAAGAAAAGAATTTAAAAAAGTCTTGCTAAATGATGGCAAGGTTGGCTGGGTGTTAAAAGATGATATTATCAAGAATTAAAGCCGCCTATTTCGCGGTTGAATTTACAATCAGTATTTTTTTAGTTGTGTTTTTTATGTGGCTTTTTAAAAATAACATTCGCACTATAAGGCGTATTTGGGCAAGAACACAGAGGTTTTTTGGATTTTACTCTATAAAAATCGAAGGAGAATTTAGCCAAGACGCCAATATGATTATTATGAATCATCAAAGCATGCTAGATATAGTGGTTCTAGAAGAAGTGCATCCTAAAAATCTTTGTTGGATAGCCAAAAAAGAGATAGGAGAGATACCTGTAATAGGCAAAATTTTAAGCTTGCCAAAAATGATCGCCGTAGATAGAGAGAGTAGACACTCTTTGGTAAAATTGGTAAAAGAGGCGCAAGATCGGATAAATAACGGGCGCGTTTTAGCTATTTTTCCTGAAGGAACTAGATCTCAGACAGATACGCTTTTGCCCTTTAAAGGTGGAGCAAAAATAATAGTAGATAGGCTAAATTTAAAGGTACAGCCTATAGTTATAGTCGGAAGCGATATAATGGATGTTAAAAATTTCAGCTTCAAAAACGGCGAGATTAAAATAATCTGTCTTGACGTCGTTGATACTAGCGATAAAAATTGGCTAGAGATCACACGCGAAAAAATGCAAAAAGTCCTTGATAAAGAGCGAAATACTAGTAAAAACTAATATACATTATATCTTATTTAAACCGCTTACATCATGATAAGATTTTTTATTATTTTATTTTTATCATTTAAAGCCTTGACTGCAAATGAAATAAATTTTGATATTTTCTATGAACACAACACCACAAATGAAGAGGTTGATAAGGAGCTAGATAAGCTACTTCTTGCCTTAGATAAAAATCCGAAATTAATAAATAAAGAATTTAAAGATAATGAACGAATTTTTTCATTTTTTATAATAAACACCAAAGTAGCAAATACTGGCAAATTTGACTTTGAACGTATAGAAAAAGTTCTTAAATTTAGGCCTGATTTAAATTACGATATGTATCAAATAAAAAACACTTCTCCGCTTCATATGGCTATGGCTTTAGGTTTTAACAATGAGACAAAAAACAGAATAAGCGAATATGAAATTTTAAACCTCATTAAAATTTTAGTCAAAAACGGAGCCGATGTAAAGGCTAAGGAACTTTTAGTCACAGCTTATAATATTAATCGATTTAAAATTTTTAAATACTTTCTTGATAGCGGCACAAAAGATGCTACCAAAATTATGTTTTCTATAGCCGCCGACATGGGAATATTTATGGGAAATAACGGACTTTCCATAAATAAAAATAAGCTTGAAAATAGCAAAGAAAGAGAGTTTATAACAACAGATAAATTTAAAAATTTTTATGAAAGCAAGATAAGGTTTCTAAAAGAAGCTCTTAAATTTGTAAAATTAAACGAATTTGATCTAAAAGATATTGAGATTTTTATAATAGTAAATTCTATTTTGGACAATGACAAGGCTATTCAAATTCTACTTGACAATGAGCTTTGTAAGCTTGCAAATATTTGTGATTTTTTAAAAGAGACCGCAAGGCATTATAATAGCAAAAAAATATTAAAGCTACTAAAATAATATAAAACAACTTTAACATTGATATTATTCATATCAAGTTTATTGAATTTATATTATGATTTATTGAAAAAATTAGCAATTTATAGTATAATCTGCCAAAAAAATTAAATAAAAAAGGAAAAATATGGCAAAAAAAGCAGATAAATTTGAATTTCAAACTGAAGTGAACGAGCTTTTGAATCTCATGATTCACTCGCTATATTCAAATAAAGAGATTTTTCTAAGAGAGCTAATATCAAACGCATCAGACGCTCTTGATAAATTAAACTATCTTTGTTTAACCAACGATGATTATAAGACTTTAAATTACTTACCTAGAATCGATATCATCCTAGACAAAGATAAAAAAACACTCACAATCAGCGATAACGGCATAGGCATGAACAAAGATGATTTGATAAACAATCTAGGCACTATCGCAAGAAGTGGAACGAAGAACTTTGTAAAAGAGCTTAGCGGTGAAGCTAAAAAAGATAGCGCGCTTATCGGACAGTTTGGAGTTGGATTTTACTCAGCATTTATGGTTGCCAATAAAATAGAAGTTTTAAGCAAAAAAGCCCTTGAAAGTAAAGCCTTCTTATGGAGCTCCGACGCAACAAGCTATGAGATTAAAGAGAGTCAAAAAGACACTCACGGAACAATCATAACTTTATTTTTAAAAGATAGTGAATTTAGCGAATTTTACCGCATAGAAGGCATTATAAAAAAATATTCTAACCATATTCCGTATCCTATCTTTGCTGATAAAGAAGATTATATCCCGCCAAAAGACGGAGAAAAAGAGGGAAGCTACGAGACAAAAAATATCCAGATAAATAAAGCCTCTGCTCTATGGAAGCTAAATAAATCAAATATCAAGGCTAATGAATATAATGATTTTTACAAACAAATCAGCCATGACAGCGCGGATCCTTTGGCATATTTTCATACTAAAGCCGAAGGAAAGATAGAATACACCACCCTATTTTTTATCCCGGCCACAGAGCCGTTTGATCTATTTAGAGTGGATTATCAAAGTGGCGTCAAGCTATATGTAAAAAGCGTATTTATAAGCGATGACGCAAAAGAGCTTTTGCCGCCATTTTTAAGATTTGTAAGAGGAATAATAGATGTTGAGGACTTGCCGCTTAACGTAAGCCGTGAAATTTTACAAGAAAATAAGATAATGGCAAATATAAAAGATCAAAGCATCAAAAAAATATTAACTGAGCTTAATAAAATCAAAGACAAAGATAGAGAAAAATACATAAAATTTTACAAACTATTTGGAAAAGTCCTTAAAGAGGGACTTTATGGATTCAATAACGATAAAGAGCAAATTTTAGATCTTGCACTATTTAAATCTAGCAAGAGAGATGGTCTGGTTAGTCTAAAAGAATACAAAGAACAGATGAAAGAGGATCAAAAAAGCATATATTATATAAGTGGAAACAACGAGTCTATGCTAAGAAATTCACCTCTTCTGGAAAGCTTTAAGAAAAATGATATTGAGGTCTTGATAATGGATGAGGAAATTGATACTATAGTAATGCCTATGGTATATGAATTTGACAAAACTCCTATCAAGCCTGTAAATCACTCCGATATCGATAGCGAAATAAAAACAAAAGAAGATAAGGTTGATGAGAGCAAGCACACTGAAATTTTAGTAAAAATGCGTGAAATTTTAAAAGATGATGTAAAAGACGTCAAGCTTAGCTCCAGACTTAGCGACTCGGCTGCTGTTTTGATATATGATAAAAACGATCCTGACTTTTCTATGCAAACTATATTAAAGCAGATGGGTCAGACAAATTTGCCAAAAGTTAAACCGATTTTAGAGATAAATCCAAATCATGAAATTTTTGAAAAATTGAACAAAAACGAGGCTATGATCTATGATATATCTACTCTACTTCTTGATATGGCAAAGATCAATGAGGGAATGAATATAGAAAATCCTTTAGAATTTAGCAAAACCTTAACTAGAGTAATGCTAAAAGCACTATAAAAACTACTATTTTTAATTTTGGTTATCTTAAATTTTGAGTTTTTAAGATAACCAAAAATTTAGTTATAAATTTCTATTTATTTAAGCAAAAGATAATACTTCTGGTAATATAATAAAGATAGATTAATTTAATGAAAATATTTATTTTTGAAAATAATCAAAGGAGTGCCAATGTCGCTATTTCAATCAAAAGGCTTTCAGCGTCTTTTGATGATTTTAAGTATAGCTTCGATACTTGTTTTAGGATATATCTTCCTACAAATGCGAAGCGTGTCAGAAGACTTAGTAGGTGCTGCACAAAAACAGCTTACATCATATAAATTGGCTGACGAACTTAGGCAAAGCTCTGATGACTTGACTAGTCTTGTTAGAACTTTTGTGGCTACTAATGGAAATCCGATTTATGAAAAACAATACAATCAAGTATTGGATATAAGAAATGGAAAAATTCCTAGACCTGATACGAAAGAGCAAATTTCTCTAAAAGATCTTATGCAAAAAGAGGGATTTACACAGGATGAATTTAAGAAGTTGGAATCTGCTGAAGGAAAATCTACAGATCTTGCCAAGCTTGAAATAAAAGCTATAGATATTATTAAAAAATACGGTTCTAAAGATGAAGCTATGGAGCTTGTATTTGGTAAAACCTACAATGACTACAAAGCTGAAATTTCTAAACCTATAGATGAATTTTTCGCTTTAGTTGAGCAAAGAACAACACAAAGCTTTGAGTTTTTTAAAGATAACCTGGCAAACCTTCAAATTATATTCTTGACTTTATTGATAGTAACGATCATACTTGTAGCTCTGCTTGCATATGTTAGCGAAAAGGTTCCAGAAGGGCTTCTTGGAGCAAAAGCATCAAAGATAGAAGAAGTTGTCAAAGAGGTTTCAAAAGGAAATTTAGCAGTAGCTATAAAAACAGACAATCCAAACAGTGCAATTGGGCTTTTAAAAACAGCTGTTGATAACTTAAAAGCTCTAATAAGCGAAGTTAAACATCTCTCTGCAGAAAACTCATCAGTCTCATACGAGCTATCTGCAGCAGCTATTCAAACTGGAAAAAACGTTGAAAACTCATCAAATATAATTCAGGAAACTACAAATAAAGCTACAACTATAAAAGAGCAAATTGAAAATTCCATAGAAGAAGCTAAAAAGAGCAAGGCTGATATGGAGGCTGCGAGTAGCGGTATCATAGAAGCAAATAACGCCATAGAGCATCTAAGCAACAAAATTCAATCCAGTGTCGAAGTTGAGCTTGATCTTGCAAGTAGAATTTCTCAACTTAGTAGCGACGCAGAGCAAGTAAAAGGTGTGTTAGCTGTAATAAACGATATAGCAGATCAAACAAACCTATTAGCACTCAATGCAGCTATCGAAGCGGCAAGAGCTGGCGAGCACGGGCGCGGGTTTGCAGTAGTTGCCGATGAGGTTAGAAAACTGGCCGAAAGAACTCAAAAAAGCCTAGTGGAGATAAATGCTACAATAAATATTATAGTGCAAGCTATATCAGACTCAAGCGAGAAGATGAACTCAAATTCTAGACAAATAGGAGAGCTTACTTTAGTGGCGGATGAGGTTAGAGACAAGATAGTATTTATGAGCAATAGTATGCAAAAAGCTATAATTATGTCTGATGCCAGAGTTGAAGACTATATAAAAACCGGTGATAATATAAAGCAAATTATCTATGGAATGTCAAATATCAACAACATCTCATCCGAAAATACAAAGAGCGTCGAAGAGATAGCAAACGCGACAGATCACTTAAATAAAATGACAGAGATACTAAATAATAAACTTTCTGAGTTTAAAACTTGATATTTTATGGTCTCTTACTGAGACCATAAAAATTTATATTTTTTCCTTGGCCATTCCAGCTTCTATCAAAAATCTACTTGGTTGATAAGTAACTCTTTTTATCTTATCGTATTTTGCATAGCTTAGATATAGCTCATCTCTTGCTCTAGTAACAGCAACATAAAACAGCCTTCTCTCCTCTTCCAAACTTCCGCCCATACCCATAAGCTTTAAATTCGGAAAGCGATTTTGCGCAAGATCGACTATAAAAACCTGATCAAATTCAAGCCCCTTGCTAGCATGCACACTTAAGAGATTTACACCCTCACCTTCACTCATCTCATTACTGCCAAGAGTTATGAAGTTATAAAATTTTTCCAAATCACTGTAATTTTTACTAAGCTCACTTAATATTTCAACTTTAGCCATAATTTTCTCTATAGCTTCCGCCTTTAAACTCTCATCAATATTTCCGTTTTTCATTGTAGCTCTTTTAGTCGCTAAAAAATCCGCGATAAGAGAGTAAATTTTGCTATTTTTAATCTCGTTGATTAAAGAATTTGGTCTAGAAAGACGTCTTGCGTGAAGTAAAAAATTATAAATTTCATACAAAAATACAGCTGCATTTTCATTTAGTTTCTGCATTTTAAGTATCGGGTGAGAGAAAAATTTATCACTAAATTTAAGCTTAGAAAACCTAGACATCTCGCCTATCTCGCTAAATTCATCAAAAAGTCCCAATTGATAATTTTTTTTCTTTTTCTCAAAAGCATTCACTTTATCGTCAGGATTTAAAAATCCATCTATCAAATTTCCATGCCCTACTTTTACAATCAGATCAAACATCTCCTTACTAAGAGCGGCTCCAACGCCCTTAGCATATTCACATACATGAATAAAGGCCATAATATCTTTTGGGTTTATTAAAATCGCGTATATATCCATTAAAGCTTTTATCTCCCTACTTTCAAAAAAGCTAATCCCGCCTTTTCGCTTAGAGCTTACTCCTCGCTCTTTCAAAGCCACCTCAAGCCCATCGGCACTTGAGTTATTACGAAAGATTATCGCGATATTTTCTTTGCTAAATTTTGAATTTGATATTATCTCGGCAATATTTGAATACTGGTTAAAAAGCTCATCATAAACAAGAAGCTTTGGTGATGGCAAATTTCCCTCTCGACTCACAATCAGTTTTTTATCATACAAACGAGGATTGTTTGAGATAACTTTATTTGCAAGGGCTAGTATACTTGAACTACTGCGGTAATTGATATTTAAAGCATAGACACTAGCGTCTTTAAACCTATCTTTAAAAGAGCCAATTATCTCTATATTTGCACCGTTAAAGGCATAAATACTTTGATCAAAGTCGCCTACGCAAAATAGACTTTTAGTATTAAAAGCATCTATTAAAGAGCCTTGCAGAGTATTTGTGTCCTGATATTCGTCTATTAAAATTTCATCATATTTTAAAGGCGCTCCTTTTTTTAGTTCGTTTCGCATTTTTATAAGCAGATCGTTAAAGTCCGCATAGCCAAATTTCGCCTTCTCTTGTTCAAACTCACTTAAAATATCCTCATAAATTTCAGCATATACAGACTGCTCTTCATTTCTAGCCTTAAACCACTCATAAAAACTCTCTTCATTGCTTGAATTTTGATAAAGTGAATATAGATCGTATAGATAAGCTCCACCATACGCCTTAGCTTCGCCCAAATGTTGAAATCTGCGCCTTTCCACAAGACTTTTTAAAAGAGTTTTTAGCTCGCTTGGCTGTTTTAATACTATATTTTTTTCAAGAGATTTTAAAAGAGAGTAAGATACAGAGTGAAATGTGCCAGCAGTAATTTTAGAGGTAATTTTTTTGTCAAAATAACGCTCTAGCCTCTCTATCATCTCACTTGAGGCCTTGTTTGTAAAGGTTAAAAGCAAAATTTTACTAGGATTTACTCCTAAATTTAATAGATGCGCTATCCTTGCAACGATCGTTGAAGTCTTGCCTGTGCCTGCGCTTGCTATGATAAGATTGTGCCCAAAAGGCGCAGTTGCAGCACTGTATTGATCCGAATTTAGTCTTGAAAGTGGCATTTATCCTCTCTTAAAAAAGATTTAATTATACGCTAATTTAAATTTAAAGCTTATAAAATTTAAAATAACACTGACACTTTTAACATATTTATAAGAAAATTTTAAGTAAAATCGAGGCTAAAATCCAAAATACGGAGAGAGTTTTGCAAGTAGATAAGTGGGTGTTTTACGCTTGCGTCGCACTAATAACTATAGGTATTATTTTTTCACTCTCTTTGCCTGTTTTTACCGTGCTTTTTTTTAACTATGAACCATATCACTTCTTTTATAGACAGCTGGCGGTCGGAGTTTTAGGTATATTTGTCATGTGGGCTCTATCGCAGTTAAATCCAGATAAGTCACTAGTATGGATAGGCTTTGGACTATTTATCCTATGCGCTCTTGCTATGGGTGTTATGCATGCACTTCCAAGCTCTATGGTTACGGATGCGGGAGGCGCAAAAAGATGGATTAGGCTACCTGGATTTTCACTCGCTCCGGTTGAGTTTTTTAAAATAGGCTTTGTCTATTTTCTTGCATGGAGCTTTGCAAGAAAGATTGATGATAGCAAAAAGAGCTTAAAGGAAGAATTTAACCTAATACTTCCGTATTTATTTTTATTTTTGATAGTTGTTTATCTAATAGCAGTCCTTCAAAACGATCTTGGTCAGGTTATAGTTTTGGCTCTTACTCTTGTAATGATGGCTCTTTTTGCAGGAACTAGCCTTAGGCTTTTTGGGATAGGGCTTTTTGGAGCGGGCATGCTTGCCACAATCGCAATAGTAACATCAGAGCATAGAATTTTACGTATTAAATCATGGTGGGGAACTATACAAAATATAGTGCTTTCAATACTGCCTGAAAATATGGCAAACGCCTTAAGAGTAGCAGATGTGCCTGAGCCATATCAAATTTCGCACTCGCTAAACGCGATAAAGCACGGCGGATTTTTCGGAGAAGGGCTTGGCGCAGGAGTATTTAAACTAGGCTTTTTAAGCGAGGTTCATACCGACTTCGTATTAGCGGGTATAGCTGAAGAGATTGGTGTATTAGGAATATTTGGTATCACTTCAATAATCGTATTTTTACTATATAGAATATTTAAAATTTCATCAAGAAGCGAAAATAAGGTCTATCATCTATTTTCACTAGGCATAGGGCTTTTGATATCATTTTCTTTTCTTATGAACTCTTACGGAATTACTTCCATAACCCCTATTAAAGGTATAGCGGTACCATTTCTAAGCTACGGAGGAAGTTCTATTTTAGCACTTTGCGTGGCTATAGGGATGGTTTTGATGATAAGCAAAAAGGTATCAAACTAAATGATAGTAATATGCGGTGGTGGCACCGGAGGACATCTGGCTATCGCAAAAACCCTCAATGAAGAGATTGCAAGTCGTGATATAAAAACCATCTTCATAGGCTCAACTAACGGACAAGATAGGCAATGGTTTGAAAATGATCAAAATTTCAGCTCTAAATTTTTCCTGCCTAGCCAAGGAGTAGTTAACAAAAAAGGCTTTAATAAGCTTATTTCACTTTTTAATATCGTAAAACTAGCTTTTAAATGCAGGCAAATTTTTAAGGATAATAAAGTAAAGGCCGTAATAAGCGTAGGTGGTTACAGTGCAGCGCCTGCGGCATTTGCAGCCATTATATCAAATATACCGCTTTTTATACACGAACAAAACTCCATAGTCGGAAATTTAAATAAAATTTTAAAACCATTCGCAAAAGAGTTTTTTAGCTCATACGATGAGCCTAAATTTGACTATCCTGTAGCGGATAAATTTTTTGACACCTCGCGAGAGAGAAAAGAGCTAAGAACTATAATATTTCTAGGAGGCTCTCAGGGCGCATCGGCTATAAATTCACTTGCTTTAAATCTAGCTATGATATTAAAAGAAAAAAATATAAAAATAATTCATCAATGCGGTAAAAATTCGCTTGATAACTTACGAGAAGAGTATAAAAAGCTTGGATTTACAGATAAAACTTTAGAACTTTTTGACTTCAGCAAGGAGATAGAGCTAAAGATGAAAGAGGCTGATTTAGCCATAAGTAGAGCTGGGGCTAGCACACTTTGGGAGCTTTGCGCCAACAATTTACCAACCATATTTATACCCTACCCTTATGCAGCAAACGACCATCAAGTGCATAATGCGAAATTTTTAGTAGATCAAAATTTGGCTACATTTTGCTTTCAAAAAGATAATCAAATAGATAAAAATGAGATTTTAAGGCTAATAGAGTCTATAAATTTAAAAGAAATTTCACTAAACTTAAAACATCAGATATACAAAAACAGTGCAAAAAAAATCATAGATGAAATCTTGTTTAAGATAACTTCTCTCCGATAGAATTTACCTTAAGCTCTTTTAGTTCATACGCTAAATAGTGGTATATAAGCTCCTCGGTCTTTAGGCTTTTATCGCTAAATATAGGATTTATCATAGATATTATCCTGTCTGTCATTCCTGCGATCTCGACTAGCAGGAGTTGATCATGTCTTTTTTTAGCTATCTTGATACTATAGAGAAAAAACTTATATAAAACTTTAAATTCGCTCAAAATTACATTTGATATGATATTAGCCCTTATTTTTAGAGTTTCATCTATTTTTTTTTGGAATTCAACTAGATCTTTAAGTATATTTTTTATAGTTTTCATCTCTTTGGTATTTTTTTGTATCCATCTTTTAGAGTCGGCTTTAAGCAAATTTCCATATTCTAAAACAAAAAGATCTATAATTTTTTTTATATTTTTAGAAGCTTCTTGAAGCTTACTACTAGTCTCAAGACTAACTCCCTTTTTTTCGGTTTTGATTGAAATTTTTCTAATGATTTGATCAAGATATAAGCTAATATTATAATAGTATTCTTCATTATCGAATACATTTGCAAAATACATACTATCTTTGCTCTCTAAAATATCATGCACTTTAATGGAGTCAACCAAAGTACTAAATTCGGCAATACTCATCTGAGTAGCCTCTTTTGCAATCTCTATATTTAAGAGTAATGCAAGTTCAGACTTTATATCATTGATGTTTTTTAATATTGAAGGATAATCCATTTTGTCCACCTATCCTCTTTGGAGCTTATGTACTAATTCATCATACTCTACATTTGATTCTTTTAAAATTTTATCTAATAATTTACCAGAAGCTTCCATTCCGCCTGTTTTTTCAGCCTCTAAAAGCTTTTTATATATACTTTCTATGAATTTTACGCCATCCATATTGGGCCTTCTTCTCACAGAGTGATATCCCACTATTTCACCGTTTTCATCCACAGATGCAGTTACATTTGCAAAAACCCAATAATATCCGCCTTTAAAACTCTTATTCTTAACAAATGCAAAAATCTCTCTTTTCGACTTAATTCTATCCCATAAAAGCTTAAAAACGATGCGAGGCATATCCGGATGCCTTATGATATTATGAGGCTTTCCTAAAAGATCACTCGCTCTGGCTCCAACTATTTCTAAAAACGGTTCATTACAATAGGTTATCTTTCCTTTTGTATCCGTTTTAGAAACTATAAAATCATTCTCTTTGACAAAATACTGCTTCTCTTCTTGCATCTTACAAAAAATCCCTTAATTAAAAGAAAAACTTTATAATAAAGAAAAATTATACCCAATATAAAATATAAATTTTATAAATTTTTAATAAAGCTAATCAGCATTTACTTATTTTTACCATCTTCCGCTAGCTCCGCCTCCACCAAAGCCTCCGCCTCCGCCGCTAAAGCCTCCGCCGGAAGAACCGCTTGAGCCGCCACCACTTGAACTGCTAAAACCTGAGCTAGAAAAACCGCCTCTAGATCTGCTTTTTTTGGAGTTATTCATCTTTTTAACCATAGGATAAATCAGTATAAAAAACGCTCCAAGCAGAGCAAAAGAGACTAAAGCCGTATCGGTCTTTAAAAAGATATCCAAAAAAGAAGACGAAAACACTCCTGCAAAAGCCGACATAAAAGATGTTAAACCAATGTCTTTTAAGAACTTAAATTTAAAAATTACACCTATAAAAAGCAAGGCAAAGCCGCCGACTATCATAATAGTAGTAAAGCCAAAAAACGTATCCATCTTAGGATCAGTCACATAATCATTACTGCTATCTTCATCTATGAAGTTTAGTATCTTATCTATTCCATCTAAGATGCCTTGTTCTAAATTTCCATCTTTAAATTTAGGGATGATTACTCTTTGTATTATCTCATGGCTTGTAGCATCTGCTAATGATCCTTCTAAACCATATCCTACTTCTATGCGAATTTCCTTTTCATTTGGAGCTACTACTAACAATACTCCATTGTTTTTATCTTTTTGTCCTATGGACCACTTTCTTGCAAGTTCTAAGGAGTAGCTTTCTATACTTTGTCCTTCAAGTGAATTTAAAGTAACTACTACTACTTGATTTGTTGTATTTGTTTCATGGTTTGCAAGAATTTTAGTTAAGTTTTCTCTTGCTGTTTGGCTTAGTATATTTGCTTCATCGACTACTCTGCCGGTGAGGTGAGGGAATGAAATTTCACTTGCAAACAAAGATAAAAAAGTGAATAAAATAAGTAAAATTTTCTTCATTTCTAAGTTCTTAAGCCTCTTTTGCCTTCTTTATACCAAACAAAGAGTTTAAAAAGCCCAAATTTACGTATCTGCTGCCATCCTCCCTCATATCTATACGCATAGTTAAAAGTGTAAATACAAAGACAATGCCAAAAAATAGAAAAGAAGGCATGCCATAAGGCAAGGCTTTCATTAAAAACACAGTTAGCATGCCTGAGAGCACAGAAGACATACCGACTTGAATCAAAAAAAACAGATTAAACTTATGACTCACAATCCACAAAAGAAGCCCTCCAAATACCGATATCGCAAGTATGGCTATAGTGGCATCTTCATAAGGATGGGTTGTGTAGTCATTGCTCTTATCATCATCCATAAATTCTAAAGTCTTGATAACTCCTAGCTTGAAAGCGCCGTCGATATTTCTTTCGCTCAGTTTAGCCTCTATAATATCTGATGTTATCGAATCGCCTTTAAGCCAGTCGCCATTCGTAACTATAATCGCTCTTGAATTTAGATAGTTTCGCGAGTCGTAAGATACAACTAAAATAGCTGTCTTGTCGTCTATATTCCAGTGTTTTGCAAGATTTTGAGCGTAAGAAGTGATGTACTCTTCTTTTTTTAGTTTTACCGCAACCACTATGAGTTTGTTGCCGTATTTAGACTCATGCTCACTTATCTTCCTGCTAAGATCGCTCCTAGCAACTTCATTTAACAGACCTGATTTATCTATGACAGCGCCTGAAAGCTCGGGGAAATTTGCTTGAGTAAAGGCAAAGCTAAAAACAACCATTAAAGATATCAAAATTTTATTCACAACAACCTCTTTTATACTAACTCTACCACTTACCGCCGGCTCCGCCGCCACCAAAGCTTCCGCCGCCACCGCTAGCGCCACTGCCGCTACTGCCTTCGCTTTCAACGAAGTATTTATAGCTATCGACTCCTTCTTTCCAGCCGTATATTAATTTTTCATCAGGTGTATTCATAATCTCTTTTAGCACATAAGGAAAAACGGCTACTATACTTACTAAAATGGCTAATGTTTTATATATTATAGGATCTATCGGTGCGCTGATAATAGCTCCGATAAAGCCTCCTAGCATAATCGAGCCAACGATGCTAGAGCCCACATCGCCTATAACTCTGCGTCCGCTTAGCCTACCTATAAATATAAAAATAGAACAAGACGCTATCAAAAAGGCAATAGCCAGCAAAACATTATCCACAAATGCTTGCTCTTTTACTACATCGTTGCTTGCATCTTCATCCGTAAAGTCTAAAATTCTGGCAACGCCTTCTAACACTCCCTCTTCAAAATCACCGCTTTTAAAATTCGGGATTATTACCTTTTCTATTATACTCTTGCTTGCGGCATCGGTTAAAACTCCCTCAAGTCCGTATCCAACCTCTATGCGCACTTCTTTTTCATTTGGAGCTACTACCAACAAAACTCCGTTATCTTTATCCTTTTGCCCGATCTCCCATTTTCTTGCAAGCGCTAAAGAGTAACTTTCTATGGAGTAGTTGTGAAGCGATTTTAGGGTTACGACTACGATTTGATTGGTAGTTGCTTTTTCGTGGGCTTCAAGTGTCGCTGTTAAGCTATCTTTTGTGCCTTTGGTTAGTATATTTGCCTCATCCACAACCCTGCCCGTAAACTCAGGAAGTGAAATTTCAGCCGAAAAGAGTGACATAAAAGCTAGTAAAACAAATAATATCTTTCTCATAACAAACTAGTTTTTGGGTCAAATTTGTAGCTAATTGCAAATTTGACCTGTATTTTGTATAAATTTTATAAATTTACCACCTACCGCTGGCTCCGCCACCGCCAAAGCTTCCGCCACCGCCACTAAAGCCGCCTCCTCTACTTCCACCGCTAAATCCGCCGCTGCTACCGCCGCCCGCATAGCCGCCGCTCTTTAAAAGTCCTCTTGGCATCTTTCTTATGCTGTTAAAGACAAATATAAAAATTGCCACTGTTACAACCGCAGCTACTATTATAGAAAGCATAACAGAACCGGTAAATGCACTGACAAGAACTCCTATAAAAAATCCTAGCAAACTAGACACTAACACAGAAGTAGCAATGTCGCTCACAATCCTATACTTAATCAACTTGCTAATAAAAACTAGGATAAGCGAGCCTCCTACCATACTAGCAAATACAGTAAAAAACATATCTTCCATAGGATCTGTCACATAATTATTATTAGCATCATTATCTATAAAATCAAGTATTTTATAAGTTGCTTGCAATACTCCTTGATCTACGTCCGAGTTTTTAAATTTCGGAACAATAATCCTTTGTATTATACTGCTAGCCGTTGCATCCGTTAAAGAGCCTTCAAGCCCATATCCTACTTCTATACGAACCTCTCTTTCATTTGGAGCAACGACCAATAATACACCGTTATTTTTATCTTTTTGACCGATACCCCAATGTCTTCCAAGCTTTAAAGAGTAAGACTCTATATCTTGACCCTGTAAAGAGTTTACCGTAACTACTACAACTTGATTTGTAGTGTTGTTTTCATGGTTTGCAAGAATTTCTGTGAGCTTATCTTTTGTCTCTTGTTTTAAAATTCCGGCTTCATCTACTACTCTGCCTGTAAGCTCAGGGAATTTTATATCCGCAGCAAAAATAGCTACGGATATAAATAAGAGGGTTAAAATTTTTTTCATAATAGCTCCTTTGAGTTGCTATTTAAACGAAACTTCCGGTGTCTTTTGCTCGCTTTCACTAGCCTCAAAAGTCTCTTTTATCTTAGCGTCAGGATGAAAAATTTGTGCTACAAATTTACCAGGAAAAGTTCTTAGCACTAAATTATACTCCTTAACTGCAGCAATATAGTCCATTCTAGCTACGGCGATGCGATTTTCAGTGCCCTCAAGCTGAGACTGAAGAGCTAAGAAATTTTGATCGGCTTTTAACTGCGGATAGTTTTCACTAATAGCCATAAGTCTTCCAAGTGCTCCACCGAGAGTTTTTTGAGCCTCTTCAAATTCTTTAAGCTTTCTTGGATCCTCAATAGTACTAGCATCTATCTTCATCTGCGAAACTTTACTTCTAGCCTCTGTAACCTCAGCAAATACACCCTTTTCGTGAGCCGCATATCCTTGCACCGTGCTAACCAAATTTGGTATCAGATCAGCACGCCTTTTATACTGGTTTTGCACCTGTGACCACTTCTCTTTGGTGTTCTCATCAAGTGTCGGAACTTGATTGTAATATTTTAAGAAAATTCCTCCAAAAATCGCAACTACGACTAAAAGTCCTGCCAATCCTTTCATCTTAAACCTTTCTTAGTGATTTTATTTTTACTTTTGCTTCACTTACGTACAAACACTACAAATGCGAGCTACCAATGATTTTAAAAATTCGCCAACTCATCGCAGCCTGTTTTATTTCCCAAATCGCAACCTAACTTAAAGTATTTTTTAGCTTCAGCCTCATTTTTTTCGATCAAACCACCTTTTAAATACAAAAACCCTAGTCCCGTGCAGCCTGCGGCAAGTTTATATTCGCAAGACTTTACAAAATACTCAACAGCCTTAGGATCCTTTTGTGCTGCATACGCAAAGCCTAAATTTCTGCATGCTTCGCCGCTTCCACCATCGCAAGCCACCGCCATAAATTCAGGACTATTAATGACCTTGCAAGCATCTTTGGATTTACCGCTTGCGCAAGCCTTACTAATAAAATTATAAGCTTTTAGTATATCTTTTTTCCCGTATTGATCGTCTTTATATATAATCCCTAAAACCAAGCAATCTTGAGGTCTTTCGCCTTCGCAAAGAGGCTCTAAAACTTTAATGGCTTTTTCCACATTTTGGCTCACGCCTTTGCCCTCTCTATAAGAATATGCTAAATTTCGGCAAGATAGCCCATGGTTTTTCTTGCAACCTTGCTCCCATAGTTCAAAGCTTTTTTTGTAATCATTAGCGCCGAAGTAAAAATTACCTAAATCATTGCAACCGTCAAGATCGCCAAGATCGCAAGACTTTTGCGCAAAAAATTTCTCTTTGCTTATTTTGTAAGCCTTATTGCATGCTACGGAGTCGCCGCCTTCACACGCGGTTACGTATCTGGAAAAATCAGATCCCTCCTGAACTTGTCCTCCGCCACTATCTTTTCCGACTTTAGAGCAGCAATCGCTTCTGCCTGTTTTATCGCAGCATTTTTGATAGGCTTGTTGGGCTAAAGACTGATCTTTTTTTACTTTTCCACCAAAGCCGAATTCATAAATTTTACCCGCCTCGTAGCAAGCCAAATCGTTATTTTTATTAAAACAACTGGCGTGAAAAAACTGAATCGCACTTACCATATCGCCTTTATTTCTTGCATTAACTCCATTGGCGTAATCTTGTCCCGCTTGCACGAAAGAAAAACCTAGGCATATCGCTAAAGCCGAAAAAATAAGCCTTTTCATAAAATCTCCTTTAAGATAAATTTAAAATACAAGACTATTATATCGTAATGTTACTATTATGTTTATAAAATATTTAATGATTGTATAAAATTTTTAAGAAAATGGTGCGCTCGAAGGAATTCGAATCCCTGACCTTTTGAACCGCAATCAAATGCTCTATCCAGCTGAGCTACGAGCGCACAATATAATTAAGTAAGGCTCGAAGTATAACCAAACCTTTCTTAAATCTTTCATAAATTTCTAAAAAGCCCTTATAAATTTACAAATTTCACCATAAAGTCTTAAATTTTATAAAATTTAATCATCAATAAAAAATCTTTATGCTATCGTTATAAGGTTTAAATTTAAGATCACAAATTTCATAAAAAATATTTTGAGATAATTGAATTATGATAAAAAGTCGTAAGATTAAGGAAAAGAAGTGATACATAAAATTCTAATCGCCAACCGTGGCGAA
This sequence comes from Campylobacter sp. RM16189, assembly GCF_012978815.1. Classification (NCBI taxonomy): domain Bacteria; kingdom Pseudomonadati; phylum Campylobacterota; class Epsilonproteobacteria; order Campylobacterales; family Campylobacteraceae; genus Campylobacter; species Campylobacter sp. RM16189. Next base: position 165,371 of record NZ_LIWR01000005.1, read on the forward strand.
ATAGCCGTACGAATCATTCGTGCCTGCAAAGACCTACACATCAAAAACGTAGCCATATACACAAAGCCTGATCAGGATTGTCTGCATGTAAAAGTAGCTGATGAGGCATATCAAATCGGCATAGATCCGATCAAAGGATATCTTGACGCAAAACGTATCGTAGAGGTTGCTAAAGCCTGCGGAGCGGACGCTATACATCCGGGATACGGATTTTTAAGCGAGAACTACGAATTTGCAAAAGAGGTGCAAGACGCTGGGCTCATATTTATCGGTCCAAATGCGGACGTGATACGCAAAATGGGTAATAAAAACATAGCTCGCTATCTAATGAATAAAAACGGAATTCCCGTAGTTCCTGGCACTGAAAAGCTAAATAACGAAACCATGGAAGACATCAAGCTTTTTGCCGAAAAGATCGGCTATCCCGTTATATTAAAAGCAAGTGGGGGCGGGGGCGGAAGAGGAATTCGCGTCGTGTGGAAAGAAGAAGAGCTTGAAAGTAGCTTTGAAAGCTGCAAGCGCGAAGCTAAGGCGTTTTTTAATAACGATGAAGTATTTATGGAAAAGTATGTCATCAACCCGCGCCATATCGAATTTCAAATAGTAGGCGATAAATATGGCAACATCATTCACTTAGCCGAGCGTGACTGCTCTATCCAGCGCAGACATCAAAAAATTTTAGAGATTGCTCCAAGTCCAAGTATCAGCGAAAATTTGCGTAAAAGTATGGGTGTGACGGCGGTTGCGGCGGCAAAGGCGGTTAATTATACTAACGCCGGAACGGTTGAGTTTTTGCTTGATGATTATAACAACTTTTATTTTATGGAGATGAACACAAGAATTCAAGTTGAGCACGGCGTAACTGAAGAGATAACCGGAGTCGATCTAATCGTAATGCAGATAAGAATCGCAGCCGGCGACATCCTTCATATGCAACAAAGCGACGTCGTCACTCAAGGCTTTGCTATAGAAGCTCGTATCACGGCTGAGGACGCGTGGCAAAATTTCATCCCAAGCCCGGGGCGAATTTCAGGCTACTACCCTGCTCTTGGTCCTAGCGTGCGCGTAGATAGTCATCTTTACAAAGACTATCAAATTCCGCCGTTTTACGATAGTTTGCTTGCAAAACTTATCGTGCGTGCAACAAGCTACGATCTAGCGGTAAATAAGCTAAAACGCGCGCTAGATGAATTTACCATAGAAGGCGACGTAAAAACGACGATCCCATTTTTGCTAAGCATTAGCAAGGAACGCGACTTTAGGCGTGGATTTTTCGATACCTCTTATGTAGAAAACAAGATGCCAGCCCTGCTTGAAAAGATGAAGACGAAAGATAACGAGAGCAACGAAGAGGTCATTGCAGCGATTGCAGCGGCAATTCAAAAAGTAAAAGACGCTAGGAAATTAAAACAGCAAGGAAATTCAGATGAATGATTTTTTCGATAGTTTAAAAGATATAAAAAAAGAGATGATAAAAGAACTCGGCGAGACACCTAAAAAAGAGGTTAAAAAGCATGTCGTGAGCAAAGAAGAGGCTATCGCTCACAAAGAGCAAGCGCTTCGCGATGAATTTATGAAATACGTAAAAGACAGCGATATAAGGAAGATATGATAATCCCGTTTTCCACACTTCCAAGTCTATGCCCATACCTTAAGGATAGAGACTCAAGGATGGAGTATAACTATGTAAGCGATTGCGATTTTAGACTAAATGACGCGCTTACTAGGCGTGGATTTAGGCGATTTGGCAAGTATTTTTCCAAACCAAACTGCAATGAGTGCAAAGAGTGCATAAGCATAAGAGTTGACGCACTAAATTTTAAATTCGGCAGATCCGCTCGCAGAACTATCGCTAAAAACAAGGGCACAAAAGTCTATATATCAAGCCCTATAGTCGATGAAGCGCATCTAAATTTATACCGCAAATACCATAAATTTATGGAGCAAAAGCGCGAATGGAAGTATTATGATCTTGATTTTAGAAAATACTATGAACTCTATGTCGCGGGACACGATGAGTTTGGCAAAGAGGTTTCGTATTACGTAGATGGCAAGCTCATAGGAGTTGATCTGATCGATATTTTAAGTGACGGAATTTCGGCGATTTATTGTTATTATGATCCTGATTTTGCTCACTTATCGCTAGGAAAATTTTCTCTATATCAGCAAATTTACCTAGCCAGACAAAACGGCTTAAAGTGGATTTATCTTGGATATTACGTCAAAAACTGCCCTAGCCTAGCCTATAAGGGAGAATTTAAACCCTATGAAGAGCTAGAAGAGTATGTTAGCATGGATAATGAGCCTATCTGGAGTGCTTTGGAACGCTAATTGCTTTAATTTAGCATAACTAAATTTGGAGAAATTTATGAATGTTAAACAGACATTAGAATCCTTAAGTATAGAAACAGCCGATAGTAAGCTATTTTGTGAGCTTCAAAGCGTTATGAAAAAGAATTTTTCTAAAACTCTTGGACACAAGGATAAGGTCATATCGTTTTATGATGAAAACGAGCTTGTTCAGCGAAGATATTTCTTTAAATTTATCAGCAAACTCTACGAAAAAGCTAATAATCAAGAGCTTGATATAAAATTTGCCGAGTATAAGACGATAAAACTTCTTTACAAACAACAAAATTCACTAAAAATCATCATCTCAGCAGAAGTAAAATTTGCAAAAAACAAAGTAAATTTTAGCTTTAAAAAGCCAAATAGCCTCTTTATAAGCTACATCGCGCAAAAATTCAAAAACTCAGAAATTTTTACAGACGAAAACCAAAAAAGCCTAACTATAATCATAAAAGATAGCACCGAAGCAAAAGGGCTTGATGAGCTATTTGAGAAAAACGAACACATGTATTTTTCAGTATCTTTTAACTACAAACAAATAGAATTTGCAAAATTTAAAAGAGAGATAAACATACAAAATTCGCAAAAATTTGTCCGAAGATTTTCGGCTTTAGCAGAGCTTTTTAACGAGCACTTTAAAACTCTTGAGTGCGAGACAGATAGCAGTTTTGGGCGAGTTAGAAGCAGATACCTTGAGCTTGTTAAGATCTATCATCCGGATCGTCATGCCGGCAAATCAGCCAAAATTCAAGATGAATACCGCATGAAATTTGAAAAAATTCAAAACGCTTATGAGAGCTTAAAGCCATATTTTAAAGAGCAAGAAATTTTTGCAAACGCCGTTTAATTCGCAAACCTAAATTTTAGCCTTGCATCATATAGATACGTTTACGCTCGCTTGAACTTCCGATATTTAGGGCTTTTCGATATTTAGTAACGGTTCGTCTAACCATACTCACGCTAAATTCCGACTGGATAAGCTCTAAAATTTTAAGATCACTTAAAGGCTTTTTAGGGTTTTCATTTTTAACTAAATTTGCAACGAAATTTTTAAGAGTAGCGTTTGAAACCTCCTCATCAACTGCAGCTGAAAAGAAGCTTTTTATCGGCACAGTGCCGCGCGAGCAGACAAGGTATTTGTTTGAGATAGCTCGAGATATGGTCGAAGGATTGCGCCCTAGATCATCTGCGATATCCTTTAAGCGCATAGGCTTGATATCGCCACCAAAAAAATAATCATACTGATACTCAACTATCATGAGCGCGATCTTTCTAAGCGTTGCTTTGCGCATATCAAGAGCATCAACAAGATCTTTTGCCTCTTTAATTCGCGTGCTTACAAACTCATTTTTATCGTCAAGACCTTCAGTGTCAAGCAAAATTTCAGGATAAAACTCATCATTTATAGCTATCTCTATGCCGCCACTTGTCGTGTTTATAAAGATATCTGGTATCTTGGCGAGCGAATCGCTTAGATACTCGATCGCGGGTGGATTTTTAAATTTACGCACGATGGAGATAGCCTCATCATACCGCTTCATTTTTTTTAAATTTTGCGTCAAATTCTGCAAATTTTCAAAATTCTCTATGATAAATTTAACCGCACTTTCAAGCTCGTCATCAAGCTCAAATTCATTAAGCTGAAACAAAAAACTCTCTTTATAATCATACGCCCCTACACCACACGGCTCAAGATAGGCAAATCTGCTCCTAACGCGCTCCACTTCACTCCTGTCAAATCCTGCAAAAATTTCATCATTCCACTCAAAATATCCCTCGTCGCTAAGGCACTCTACTATCTTTTTTGCGATATCTTGAGATTTTTTCGTAGGGAAAAGAGGTTTATCTATTTGAGATATTAGCTTATCATACAAACTCTCTTTAAAAATAGTATAAGTTTCAATACTGTCACTAACTGAATTTTTAGAAATTTCAGTAAAGTAGTTCTTTTTTGAATGACTTTGATTTTTATGTTCTATGGTTACAAAAGGATTATCTGCGACAAATGGCTCCAGAGTCTCTTTTAACTCTTCAATGCTTGAGCTTAATATCGGAAGCCAGCTTCTAAGAGTGGCAGATAACTTACCTTTTAGGGCAAGCGACTCTGTTTGACGCAACATATCATAAACTTATTCTAAAAGCCTAAATTCTTCGCCAAGGTAATGGGTTTTAACGAGTTTATCGTTAGCCACCTCTTTGGCATTTCCAAAAGCTAATAAAGAACCATCTTTTATAACATACGCTCTATCGCAAATCGCCAAAGTTTCACGCACATTATGATCGGTTATTAATACGCCTATTCCCAAATTTTTAAGATCTCTTACTATATTTTGAATATCAAAGACGGCTATAGGATCAACTCCAGCGAAAGGCTCGTCAAGAAGTAAAAATTTAGGCGTTATCATCAGGCTTCTTGCTATCTCACAGCGCCTTCTCTCACCTCCGCTTAGACTCACTCCCTTTCTTAGACGAATCGGCTCAATATTTAGCAGATTTAACATTTCATTGACTTTTTTTTCTATAATATCACTGTCTTTGTATAAAATTTCAGCCCCGAGAAGTAAATTCTCCTCTACGCTTAAATCTTTAAATATACTAGATTCTTGTGGTAGATATCCTATGCCCATCTGTGCTCGTTTATGAAGCGGAACATTTGTAATATCGACATCATCAAGCAGTATATTTCCGCTACTTGGAGTAATTAATCCACAAATCATATAAAAAGTTGTCGTCTTGCCGGCCCCATTTGGACCAAGCAGACCCACAACTTCTCCGCTTTTTACCTCAAGAGAGATTCCTTTAATTATATTTGATTTTTTAATAGTTTTTTTTAGCTCTTTTATCTCAAGTTTATGCACCGAAAACCTCGTATTTGCGCCCTCTTTCATGAGGTGTAATTAAAATTTTAACATAAGCGATATTAAATTTTTTAAGCATATCCTCAAGCTCATCATCACCCCACTCTACTAAGTGTAACCCATCTTCAAAGAAATTCTCAAATAGTCCGTTTTTTAAAATTCCTTCAAATCCATTTTGAAAAATATCATAGTGAAATACGTTATTTTCATATCCTTGCATAACAGAAAAAGTAGGAGAAGTGACATCAGAATCTATACCGCGAGCCTTAGCGATAGCTTTTACTAAAGTAGTTTTTCCAATAGCCAAATCACCCCTTAAGATTACAACTCCCTCTTTTGGAAGAATTTTGGCAAGCTCATCAAGCTCATTTAAATTCAGAATAAATTCTCTCTTCATAGCTGTTTTACATACTCGCTTTGGGCTGATTTTGGGATACTTTTTGTAACAGGGATGGCTAAAACCTCGTAGCTTACTTCTTTGGCTAGAAATTTGATCGTGATCTTGTCACCTATCTTAATCTCCTTGGCAGGCTTTGCTACGACTCCGTTTATGCTTACTACGCCACTTTTACACATATCTTCACTGACCGCACGGCGCTTTGTAATATTTACTGTGTTTAAAAATTTATCTATTCTCATGTTAATAATTCTATCCAAAAATCTCTTAAACATAAAAGTAGACACACTTATTTATCGTAGTATTTCAAAAGATCTTGCAAATTTAGCGGTATTACGCTACCGTGAGTTTGATTTTCGTAAATTTTAAATCTATATAAAATATTGCTATTTCTTAAAATTTCAGCTAAATCGCTAGCCTTTATTAAGCCTTCTTTGTCGGTTTTTCCGGCTCTTTTTTCAAACTCTCCTACACTTAAATTTACAAATTTAGCCTTTATTTTATCTTTAAATTTACCATTTAAAACAGATTCTTTTAAAATAAGCGAATCTCCCCACCATAAAGATGGAGAGGCTATAAAGAAATCATCAAATAACGCTTCATTTTTAAGCATGACAAATAGAGTAAAAAGTCCGCCAAAAGAGTGACCATAAAGTGTCTTGCGGCTCTGTCTCACATCAAATTTAAACTCTATAAAAGGCATTAAAATATCTTTTATAAATTTATAAAAAGCATCAGCTCCTCCACCTTTCGCAAATTCATTACCAAGAGCCTTTGGAGTATAATCTCTCGTGCGCCTTTTGGCGTCATAGGCTAAATTTGTATCATAACCTATAGCTATTATAAGGGGCGGCTCTTTGGTTGGCCTATATAAATTTAAAATCATAGGAAACTGTGCATTGGCATCAAGCATAAAAATAAGGTTTTTAAAGCTCTTTTTATCTTTTGGAATAGCTTGAAATATCCTGTAAATTTCACCGTTACCGGCTTTTAAATTTGAAATTTCAATATCGAAATGATCATATACGAAGCCCTGTATAGGCTTTATATTTTGATTTGGCGCACCGGCTAAAAAAGCAAATCCAAACATAATATATAAAAAGACTTTAACTACCATTTTGAATTAATCTTAAACAAAAATCTTCTTCCCTCTTCGGGATACCAGTAGTAATTGCCATCATCAGCCAAGCCCTCATCGTATCTAACATTGTCAAATATATTGTAGGTGGTAAAACTTAAAGATAGATTATCATTTACACTCCAATTCACACCAATATCTGTAGTAAACAGCTTTTTATTATTCTCGCTTACCTTATTTCCTGGTCCAAATTTTACGCTAGTTAGCTCACTTTCGTAATTTGCCCCTATAAATGCCGATATATTATTAATAGGCTCATAAGCTATCATTATATTGGCCTTATGCTCCGGAGTTGCCGTTAAAGACTTACCATCCAATCTGGAAAGCGTTGTTTGATCAAAGCTAACATCACCCTTAGGTGTGCTTATAACAGGATTGCCGGTTTTTATCTTAGAGTTGTTGTATGTGTATGACGCGCTTAAATTTAGATTTTGAGTTATATCGTAATCACCGCCAAGCTCAATACCCCAAACACCAGCTCCGTCTATATTAAAATAGGTTCCCCATCCGGGACATTTTACATGGGGTGCTCCTGTGCAGCCACTATATGCGGGGATTTTATTTAGATTACTTCCGTCGGTATCTAAAATTTTATTTTTAAACTCGTTTTTAAACAGTGTTAAGTTAGCACGAAAATCGCTACCATTATCGTAATATGCAGCGATCTCATAGGTAGTGCTCTTTTCAGGCTCCAAATATTTATTTCCAAAGTCAACTATTCTCCATCCACCCTGAATAGTTCCTACTTCAGGTGAAATTTGATTTATGTCAGGGCTTTTATATCCCGTTGCCACTCCGACTTTTATAGTCCAGCTATCGTTGATATTATAAACTGCATAAATTCTAGGAGAGAAATGACTGCCAAAATACTGGTTATGAGTCCATCTACCACCAAATGTCATATACAAGGTGTCTCTTAAAATCTCCCACTCATCCTCCAAAAATAAAGCATGCTCTTTCATCGAGTACTCTGCTGGAGTTTTAAGACCGGATTTTAATGCGTTTGACACTATAAAGGTAGTCTTGACCGCCTGCTTGCTAAAATCATATCCGAGAGTTAGAGTATGAGAGTCTAAAAATGTACTGAATTTAGAGTTAAAGTTATTATTTTTTACAGTAGCGGGAGATAGGCTGTCAAACAGGCTTGTTCTTTGCGTATGATCATAGGTATAACTTATATCCGCATTTATAATATCAAAATCTCCAAGATAGCCTACTGCGTAGCTATATCTGTCGTAGTCATACTTATTTATAAGCTTATTTGTCTTCAAGGTCGCCGTTTTACCTACTGTTCTTGAATAGTCATGCATATCCTTTGAACCTAGCAGATAAAATTTATTATGCTCGTCAGGAGCTATCCAAATTTTAGCACTTAAACTCTTTTTATCACTCTGCTGATATCCGCCTTTATACTCATCCTCATCTCTTAGTTTTTTATATCCCCAAAGTTGAATAGCCAATTTATCATCTAAGATAGGTGAATTTAAATAAAAGTCCATCTGCTTATGATCACCTATTCCATTATGATTTTGCAACAGATATGAAAATCCTACAGATCCGCTAAATTTATTAATACTCTTTTTCGTTATTATATTTATAACCCCACCTACAGCATCGCTTCCATATAACGAACTCATAGGCCCCCTTATAATCTCTACGCGCTCTATCGCATCGACAGGAGGAATAAAATTAGAGTTCATATCTCCCGCCCCTCCTTTTGGATTTGCGGCGCTAGAACTTACTCTTTTCCCATCTATTAGTATTAATGTTTGAGAGCTCTGCATGCCTCTTATTGAAATTCCACTAGCAGGACCGTCTTCTCCGCCTACCACACTAACCCCCGGAACCTTATTTGCAATATTATGCAAAGATTTAAAAACTCCTTGAGACAATTTTTTATTATCAATCACAGAGACACTTGCCGGAGCCTCTTTTATATCTTGCTCAAATCCTCCGGCAGTTACTACTACTTGATCAAGCTGAATTAATTCCGCTCCAAGCAAATAAGAAGAACTAGCAATGCAAGCAAAAGCTGCTGCGGTCTTTTTAATTTTAAGCATACAAACCTCCATTTTAGAATATATTCCAGTGAGAAAATAGTAACTAATTTGTAATAAATTTAATATTAATTATCATTATATTACGGAGCGGTTGATAGTTTTTATTTACTCAAATATTTAGTAAAAATTAATTAAATTTAGCTAAAATTACAAATCTAATTTTCAAAGGATTTTATGATGAAAAAAGATGTTAAAAAGGTTGTTTTGGCATACTCAGGCGGTCTTGACACAAGCATTATTTTAAAATGGCTTCAAGATGAGTACAAATGCGAAGTTATAACTTTTACCGCCGATATCGGTCAAGGCGAAGAGCTTGAGCCGGCAAGAGTTAAAGCGCTAGAGCTTGGTATAAAACCTGAAAATATCTTTATAGAAGATCTTAAAGAGGAATTTGTGCGAGATTTTGTATTTCCGATGTTTAGAGCAAACGCCGTTTATGAGGGCGAATACCTACTTGGCACATCGATAGCTCGTCCGCTGATAGCAAAACGCCAAGCCGAGATCGCAAGAACGGTAGGAGCTGACGGAGTAAGCCACGGCGCGACAGGCAAAGGAAACGATCAAGTTAGATTTGAGCTTGGATACTATGCACTTGGAGATAACTTAACCATAATCGCTCCTTGGCGCGAGTGGAATCTAAACAGCCGCGAAAAACTGCTTGCATACGCAGAAAAAAACGGCATAAAGATAGAGAAAAAACCTGGCAAAAGCCCATACTCAATGGACGCAAATTTACTTCATATAAGCTATGAGGGCTTAGTGCTTGAAAACCCTGCGCATGCTCCTGAAGATGATATGTGGAGATGGAGCGTAAGCCCAAAAGATGCGCCTGATGAAAGCGAGATCATAGAGATAGGATACGAAAAAGGCGATCCCGTAAGCATTAACGGCAAAAAGCTAAGTCCTGCTGAAATTTTAGCCGAGTTAAACCGTCTTGGTGCAAAACACGGCATAGGAAGACTTGATATCGTGGAAAATCGCTCCGTAGGCATGAAATCTCGCGGCTGCTACGAAACTCCAGGCGGAACGATCATGCTAAAAGCCCACCGCGCCATAGAGAGTATAACGCTTGACAGAGGAGCTGCTCACCTTAAAGACGAACTCATGCCAAAATACGCAGAGCTCATTTATAACGGCTACTGGTGGTCTCCTGAGCGAGTTATGCTGCAAGCGCTGATTGACAAAAGCCAAGAGAATGTAAACGGAACGGTTAGAGTCGAGCTATATAAAGGAAACGTGATCATCCTAGGCAGAGACAGCAAAAACGATAATCTCTTTAGCGAAGCGTTTTGCACATTTGAAGAAGATAGTGTCTATGATCAAAAAGACGCAGACGGCTTTATCAAGCTAAATGCGTTAAGATTTATCATAGGGCGCAAAAACGGGCGCAAATTTAACTAAAATTTAAATCAAATAAGGATAAGATAATGAAAGTATTACTGATAAAAGACGTAAAATCTCTTGGCAAAGCAGGAGAGATAAAAGAGGTAAAAGACGGCTACGGAAACAACTTCTTAATCGGCAGAGGCTTAGCAAAAGCGGCAACTCCTGATGTACTCCGCCAATATGAAGCGGCTCAAAAAAGAAAGGTCGAAGAGCTAAAATACGAGCTTGCAAATTTAGAAACTCTAAAAGAGCAACTCGAAAACATAAAGCTAGTTATCAAAAAACCTCTTGGCGCTAACGGCTCTCTGTTTGGAGCTGTTACAAAAGACGAGATCGCTCACGCCCTTGAAGAAAAGCACAATCTAGCCATAGACAAAAAGAGCTTTGATACCGACGGACATATCAAATCAACAGGAATTTTTGACGTAGATGTGAAGCTAGGACACGGAATTCACGCCAAACTTAATCTAGAAGTCGAGGGCGAATAGTGTTTCATGCAACAACTATACTAGCCTACAAAGGCAAAAATAAATCCGTAATCGGCGGAGACGGACAAGTAAGCTTTGGCAACACGGTTCTTAAAGCAAATGCCGTTAAAATTCGCAAAATTCATAACGGCAAGGTTCTAGCGGGCTTTGCAGGAAGCACTGCCGATGCGTTTAATCTATTTGATATGTTTGAAAATAATTTAGAACATGCCAAGGGTGATCTGCTAAAAGCCGTGATAGAATTTAGTAAAGAGTGGCGCAAAGATAAGTATCTGCGCAAGCTTGAAGCTATGATGCTAGTACTAAATCGCGATAAAATTTTTCTGCTAAGTGGCACAGGCGATGTGGTTGAGCCTGAAGACGGAAAGATAGCTGCTATCGGAAGTGGAGGAAATTTCGCACTTTGCGCAGCAAGAGCCCTTGATAAATTTGCACAAATTGACGAAGAAGAGCTTGTAAAAGAGAGCTTAAAAATAGCAGGAGAAGTCTGCATATACACAAATACAAATATAAAAACTTATATTTTAGAAGAGAATAAAGAATGAATTTAACCCCAAAAGAGATAGTGAAATTTTTAGATGATTATGTAATCGGTCAAAAAGACGCTAAAAAAATCATAGCAATTGCACTTAGAAACAGATATCGCAGAATGAAGCTTGAAAAATCGATGCAAGATGATATAGTGCCTAAAAATATACTTATGATAGGCTCAACAGGCGTTGGAAAAACAGAGATCGCGCGCCGCCTTTCAAAGATGATGGGGCTGCCTTTCATAAAAGTAGAAGCTAGCAAATATACTGAAGTTGGCTTTGTTGGACGAGATGTGGAGTCAATGGTAAGAGATCTGGTTGCAGCTGCGATAAATCTTGTAAAAACCGAATTTAGAGAGAAAAACCAAGATAAAATCGATGAGTACGTAGAGGATAAAATAATCAAAAAGCTTCTTCCGCCACTTCCAACCGGAGCAAGCGAAGAAAAAAAGGCTGACTATAAAAGAAGCTATGAGAAGATGGCGACAAGACTTAAAAACGGCGATCTTGATGATCTAAATATCGAGATAGAAATCACCCAAAGCAGCTTTGATGCGGGCTCAAATATGCCTCCTGATATGGCTCAAATGCAAGAGAGTTTTGTAAAAATAATAGGACTAAGCAACAAAACCGTAAAAAAAGAGATGAAAGTAAAAGACGCTAAAGAGGCTCTTAAAAACGAAGCCAGCGATAAAATTTTAGATATGGAAAGCATCAAGGCTGAAGCTTTAAGAAGAGCTGAAAATGAAGGCATCATCTTTATCGACGAGATCGATAAGGTTGCTGTTAGCTCCGGAAATTCAAGCAGGCAAGATCCTAGCAAGGAAGGCGTGCAAAGGGATTTGCTACCGATAGTAGAAGGCTCAACTGTAACTACAAAATTTGGCGTTATAAAGACAGATCATATACTTTTTATCGCAGCTGGTGCGTTTCATATAAGCAAACCAAGCGATCTGATACCTGAGCTCCAAGGAAGATTTCCTCTTAGGGTAGAACTAAGCAGTCTTGACGAGAATGCGCTGTATCAAATTTTAACTCAGCCTAAACATTCGCTTTTAAAACAATATGAAGCGCTTTTAAAAACCGAAAATGTCGAGCTTAAATTTCAAGATGAAGCTATAAGAGCCATAGCCAAAATAGCCCAAAATGCAAATGAGAAGATGGAAGATATCGGCGCAAGAAGACTTCACACGGTAATCGAGCGAGTTATAGAAGATATAAGCTTTGAGGCTAGCGAAAATAGCGGAAAAACTATAGAGATTGATAAAGCGCTTGTGGAAGATAGGCTTGGAGATATAATAAAAGATCAAGATCTAGCAAGATACATACTATGAAATCAGGCTTTGTAAGCATAATCGGCAGAACAAACGCGGGCAAAAGCTCACTACTAAACTGCCTGCTCAATGAAAAAATCACAATCGTTTCACACAAACAAAACGCGACAAGGCGCAAGATAAGCGGTATCGTGATGAACGGTGAAGATCAGATAATCTTTACCGACACACCAGGACTTCACGAGAGTGATAAAACGCTAAACAAACTAATGATAAACGAAGCTATAAAATCAATGAGCGATTGTGACGTGATTGTATTTTTAGCCTCGGTTCATGACTCAACGCAGGAGTATGAGAAATTTTTAAACCTAAAGCCGGCTGTGCCTCATATCTTGGTCTTAACAAAAGTTGATGAAGTTGCAAATGATAAAATTTTAGAAAAAATATCTACGTACTCTAAATTTCAAGATAAATTCGTAGCTTTGCTGCCTTTCAGTATAAAAAAACAGACTTATAAAAAGCCTCTGCTTGATGAAATTTGCAAGCTTTTGCCCGAGCATGATTACTTTTACGATCCGGAGTTTTTAACACCCACCAACGAAAAGGAAATTTATAAAGAATTTATACTTGAAGCGATATATGATAATTTAAGTGATGAGCTGCCATACTCTACCGATGTGGTCATAGATAAAGTGAAAGAAAAAAGTGAAATTATAGAAATTTTTGCCTCAATAATAACCGATAAAGAGATACATAAATCAATGATTATTGGAAAAAATGGCGAAACAATCAAAAGAATTGGTATAAATTCACGAAAAATGATATCAAAATTAACAGATAAAAAAATATTTTTAAAACTTATAGTAATTGTTAAAAAAGACTGGCACAAGGATGGAAAAATCATAAACAAAATAAATAACTATTGATTTTTAATTTGTTTTTTATTAAAATGGTAAACGTTATTTTATATTTTAAAGCGATTGCAATATGCCAAACAAAAACAAAAATAAGAAAAGTGGGAGTGGTATAGTATCTATAGATGCATATACCCAAAATTCATATATATTTTTAAACAACGAATTCTCAGAATGTAATATAGAAAAAGTAAATAAAAATAGTTTTTTTATATCTTACTTAAAATATAAAGACTTAATGATAGGCTCGGTAGAGATACCTGGCGGAAGTGAAGATGCAGATATTCCGGATCTCATCACCATTAAAGCTTATGAGGAATTTGATTTAGATACGTCTAAAGAGTATAAAATAACATACAATGAACTTGAACACGCGGGTTCTGAAAATAGAATTTTTAACCTTTTTGTAATAGAAAATGCAATAATAAATCAAATATTTTCTCCTGTAGCGAGAAAAGTATCCTATATAGACTATATCGTAGCTGCACCGCTTATGTTTGCAGCCTCTTACAAAAAAAATCTTTTATCATCCCAAAGCATAGATGCATTTGTAGTTATGCAAAACGATGACGCTTTTATATCTGTATATAAAAACGGGGATTATTTACAATCCAGACCATTAAGATACTCAATAAAAACAATTAATGATAAATTTTCTGCATTGCGTGAAAATAGAGTTGATGAGCTAGAATTTGAGAAAATTTTAAAAGACACCGAAGATGATATAGATAAAGAATTTTTATTTCAAATTTTTGATGAAATTTCATACTATATCAATGATGTTTTAAATAGCATAAGCAGAATTTATGGCATAAAAATTCAAAATTTATTTATATTAAGCGATATCGATATAGCTAAATTTTACAATTCTTTAGAAAGTAAAATAAGCATACCTGTAAATACTTTTGATCTAAAAATATCCATAAACACAAAAGAGGTTCAAGTAGGTGGATTTCATGCGCTTATGTCTGTCTTTGCACAAGACTATAAAGATATAAATGATGATAATTTTAATTTTTCTCTATTTTTGAGACCACCACCGCTATTTAAAAGAAATAGTGGAAAGCTAATGCTGTATATAGCATCAGGTTTTTTATTGGCTTTTTTATACCCATCATATCAGTATATATACGGTTTTATAACAGAACAAAACACAAATATGCTGACAGATGAATACAATATAGCTCATGCGGAAAGAGTAAGAATAGAGTCTACTCTGACAAGACTAGCCAATGAATATCAAAATACAAAAAAAGTTTTTGATGAAGAGAATGAAAAGATAGATTTTAGAAAGGGTTTACTAACCGAAATTTATGATAAAAAAGCAAACTATCCTATGAAAAGCATAGTTCTTTATGAGCTTACAAAACTTATTAGCGAAAAAGATATAAAAGTTGGAAAAGTTGTTAATACGGATAAAAATATGACTATTATGTTACTTAGTCAAAATGAAAAACAACTTACCGAATTTATAGAAAATGTAAGCAAACAGGTAAAATACTCTATAACAACGCAAGAGATTATTTTTGACCCAAATAAGCAAAATCCGATGTACGAAAGCAATGTCACAGTAAAGATCAAATAATGAAAAAAGATAGTATTTTAGTAAAAATAGACACTTATTTTGATAGCAAAAAGGATAGCGAAGTATCTATGATGCTTCTTGGAACTCTTGTTATAATAGCATTTTTAACATATCTACTTACTTGGGATCCCGCCCAGCAGTATTATGAAACAACATTAAATCAAAATGAAGAAATATCTAGAAAATTAGACGATACAAACAACTACTTAGCCTCTGTTACCGTAAACGGAGATGTAAATTTTAAAATAAAAGAGCAACAAAATAAGCTAAATTCTTTAAGCAAAGAACTTGATACAGCTAAATTTACAAATCAATATTTTGATAATAAACTACAAGAATTATCATATCTTCTTTTCAATGAACAAAACTGGGCTAAATTTTTAGACAGTTTAGCATTTTTAGCCAATAAAAATAGTGTTAAAATAACAAAAATTTCAAACGAGTTTAAAAACCCTACTCCAAAAAAAATCGAACAAGTATTAGATATAAAAATAGACCTTGAAGGAAGCTTTAAAGATATTGTAGGCTATATAAATTCTATTGAGGAATCCGATTTAGTTGTAGATGTAAATTATATGGATATTAATTCTACTAAAAAAGAACTAATAGGAACTGTTGGTATCTATGTATGGGGGATGAAATATTAATGAAATTTTATAAAATAATACTACTCGCTTCTATATCTTGTTTGACAACTCTTGCAAACAACTCAACTCAAGAGCGGCAAAATATAGTACAAACACAAGAAAAAATTCAAAATGTTATTGCTCAAGAAAATGAGCTTAAAAACTCTGATATTAAAGAGTATGACAAGATGTTTGAATCTATAAATACACCCAGAAAAGGTCTAAATGAAACTAATATAAACAAGCTACAAGATCCTTTTTTAATACAAAAATACTCAAAAAAAACCATATCGGATGATAATGCAAGCTCTAGTGAGGTTCTTGGTCTGCATGCTATATTTAATGATAGAGCAAAAATTAATAATAAATGGTATAAGGTCGGCGAAAAAGTAGGAGATTATACACTTAAAAAAATAAAGGCATCAAGTGTGATGCTAGTAAATAAAGATCAAAATTTAGAACTAAATATTACAAAAGGAAGAAATAATGTTGGTATTAAGATTAAATAAATTTATAGCCATGATAGCTTTAATTCTTTTTTCAACATATCCGGCTTTGGCTAAGGATAGTTGCGATAAAAGAATTTTTAACTTAAAAATAAGCGAACAGGTATCCATACAAGAAATCTTAACGCAACTTTCTGATATATGCCATTTTAGCGTTATCACAAAAGACCAATTCGCCAAAAATGCAATAAACGAAGAGATATCGGGAATCAACATAAAAGATATGACTCTTAATGAAATTTTCAATATATTATTACATGAAAAAAATATATACCATACCTTTGATAAAGGAATATTAAGAATTTCTGCACTGCAAACAAAAACATTTAAAATTGATTATATAACATCTATTAGAGAGGGTGCTGCTATTACTAAAGCATCTGTAGATTCTGCGCCTATTGAAGTAGGAAATGATCAGGATGACGGCGATGTTTCAGATATTACAAAAGGTGGTGGAAAGCTAGATAACGTAATCAGAAGTATTGAAAGATTCGATTTTTGGGAAAAACTTGATTCTGAAATCAAAGCCATATTAAATAACACTACAGAGAGTATTGTAGCTCCGGATCCTATAATAAATGCTAACGCGGGACTTGTTACAGTTACAGGAACCGCTGCTCAAATAAAAAGAGTATCAGAATATATTGATGATCTTCAAAAAAGATTAAAAAAACAAGTGCTTATAGATGTATCTATAATATCCGTTGATCTATCTAATAGTTATACAAAGGGAGTTGATTGGAGCAAATTTAATATAGGTTTTAAGACGGGTCTTTTTAATAGATTTATACCTATAAGCATGGAAGAAACGATAGAAAAAGACTCCAGCGGCAATCCTATTGTAGTGCCAAAATTTAAATATGGAACAACTCCTGGAAATACAATACATTGGTCAAGCAGAAATAGAGATCAGGGAAATTTAAGAGGGGGATTGTCTCAAAATCTAAATCTAATACCCGGATTTACTTTCAATCTGGATGGGGTAATCAACTTCCTTGAAGTAAATGGAAAGACAAAGATAGTATCAAGTCCAAAGATAGCTACTCTTAATAATCAACAAGCACTTATTTCTGTAGGAGACAATATAAACTACAGAGTTCAGGAGGAGAGTACAAACAATAATGCACTTAGCGGAAAGACAACCGTAACCTACAAACAATACTCAGTATTTATAGGAATTTTATTAAATTTACTCCCAGAGGTTTCTGATGATAATAAAATCATGTTAAGAATCAATCCTTCATTAAGTAGCTTTAAATACAATGAAGATGATACAAGACAGACGACAACCATACGAGAGATAGCCCCAGATACTATCCAAAAGAAACTTTCAACTGTAGTACATGTAAATAGTGGTGATACAATAGTTCTTGGTGGGCTAATAGCTCAGACCAAAGGCAAAGAAAATACTAAAGTACCTTTTTTAGGAGATATTCCAGTTGTTGGACATGCATTCAAAAGTACAAAAGATCAACTTCGAACAACAGAACTTGTGTTTATTATAACTCCTAGAATCATAGATATATCATCCCCTACTCCGGTAAAACAAACTCTTAAGGATTTAGGATTTTCAAGGTCAACCTATGAGCAGCAATAGATATACTATAATAAAAAACCTATTTGCCGAAGATAGCAATGAAAACGAATATATACATCTAGATAAATCTGTCGCGGCATACAAAAAGATTATGAATCTCATAGAAAAACCTGTAAAACTTGTAGTGTTTTATGGAAAACCCGGCGGTGGAAAAACTTTTTTGTTAAAAAAGATAGTAAAAGACTTAAAAGATCGTGATGACATAATATTTTTTTCTTATCCTTTTTTTAATGAGTCTGAATTTATGAGCTCTCTTTATGAAGCAATTTTTAAAGAGGAATTAAAAGATAAAATAGAAACATATGAGCAATTTGTTAAAATTTGCAATACAAAATTTGACCAAAACAACAAAAAAGTGTTTACAGTGTTTTTAGATGAAGCTCAACTCTATCCTGAAATTTTAATAGAAAAAATCAGACTCCTTTCAGATAGTGGATTTTTTAGATTTATATTTACTGTTCGCAAAACGGATAATGGAGATATATTGACAAAGGACTATTTTCAGGCTAGAATTTGGGAGAGTATAGATATAGGTTCTATTGATATTAATGATATGAGAGTTTATTTGGAAAGTAAATTACAGGCTAAAAAATTTGATTATCAATTTTTAAAATTTACAGACGAGCAATTTGAATTAATAAGTCGATTAATCAAAGGTAGCCTAACAATGCTTAATAAGTTGATGTTTAACTTTTTTGAGCTCTATGAATATTTTGAAGAAAATCAACCAACCGTTATTAGTACTGATACTATGAATACTAAAATTTTAGAGATGTCTGCCATCAGATCGGAGCTTATAAATGCTTGAAGTACAAGAGATATTAGAACTTGAAAGAAAATGGAGAGTTTATGATAAACAAAGAAAAAGTAGCAAAGGCAATAGAGATAAAAAATATCAAACCTATATGCTTGTAGCACTACTTGCCGCATCTGTAACTACCGCCTCGCTTGTATTTTTTTATTTTGAAGATATGTCTATAAATATTGCAAAAAATAGCTCTTCGACATACGAGATAAAAAATACCACAATAAATCAAACAAAGCCATCAGAAGTTATAATAAAAGATACTCTACCTGCCACAGACAACAATACATTAAATGTTGGCAGCAAAACAGATAATGAGTCTACCGTAGAGACCAATGATATTAATGACATACAACAATCCTTGGCAAAAAATGATCTTGATCAAACAACTCAGGAGTTAAAAGCTACTGATCAAGACACAATAGAAATGGCATCAGGCGAAATGACTGGAATAAGAAAACAGGTTATACTTAGCGCACCTACAGAAGAGACCATAAATTTAAATGCAGAAAACGTTAGTCTTAAGAATGATAACTCTATAGATAGCCAAAAGGTATTTAAATTTGAGATACAATCATCGAATTTAGATATATCTGTAGATGAGTTAAAAACAAAATTTGATAAGTCAAACAGCTCTGATTTAGCTGTGCTTATAGCTAAAAAATACTATGATATAGAGGATTATAAAAATAGTGAAAAATGGGCTCTAATAGCAAATGAGCTAAATAGCGAAAATGAAGAGAGTTGGGTAATTTTTGCGAAGTCCAAGTATAATTTAGGGCAAAAATATGATGCAGTTAAGGTACTTAGAATTTACAACGACAAAGCAAACTCAAAAGAGATTGAAGATTTAATAAAACATATTGAAAGTAACGCTATATAAAATTTGTATTTTACCGTTAATCAAGTTTAATAATTTTTTATAAATTTGATTATATATTAAGGAGTATTAGCATAGTGTATAAAACTTAATATATTAAATTAGAATTCATTTTTATAGCAAGTCAAAAAGGAGAATAAAGTGGCAGATATGATTTATGATTTATTTTTATCTACTGCCTTGAAAAACAATATAATATCTGAGCAGCAAAAACAGGATATAGAGAAACTATTAAGCGAAAAAGTAAATTTTGAACAAGCTATAAAAGATATATCTGCAGATATATCAGAACAAAAGATTATGAATATATTGGCAGAGTTATATAGAACTCAAAGAATAAAATTATCCAATATAGTTGAGAAATTTATTATAGACTTGCCTGAGTTTTTGAAATTTACTGCAAAAAAATTTGATCTTGACTATATCGATCTTGACACTATAGACATAGATTATAGACTATCAGAAAAAGTATCACTGCTTCAACTTAAAAAGCATGAAGCACTTCCGGTAAAAGAGGATGAAATAAGAGTTTATGTAGCTTTTAAGAACCCTTTTGATATCGAGGCTCAAGACAAACTACAAAATATATTCAGTAGAAAGCTTCTAAAAGTAGTGGTATCAGATCCGTCCCAAATAGATAAACATCTAAGTAAAATCGAGCTTAGCGAAAGTGTTAAAGGGATAATTGCAGATATTAGGAAAGAACTTTCAAGTACTGTGACTGCAGGAAATGAGGAGAGTTCTGGTATATTAAAACTTATTGAAATTATTTTAAAAACATCGATTTTAGGTAGGGCTAGTGACATACATATAGAGCCTACCGAAAATAACTGTATAGTTAGAAGCAGAATTGATGGCATGCTTACGGAGACATTTATTTTTGATAAAGACATATTCCCGCCAATGGTCTCTCGTATGAAGTTACTTTCAAATATGGATATTGCCGAGAGAAGAAAGCCTCAAGATGGTCGTTTTTCTGCTCAAGTAGCAGGCAAAGAGTATGATTTTCGTATCTCTACCTTGCCTATTTTAAATGGTGAGAGTATAGTTTTACGTATTCTTGATAAATCGAAGGTTCTTATTAGTCTTGAAAATTTAGGAATGCATCCTGAAAGTTTTGCTAAATTTAATAAGGCAATGAAGGCTCCATATGGTATTATATTGGTTACCGGACCTACTGGCTCAGGCAAAACCACAACTTTATATGCTGCATTAAACGATATAAAAAGCATTGAAACAAAAATCATTACAGTCGAGGATCCTGTAGAGTATCAACTAAATATGATACAGCAGGTTCACGTAAATGAAAAGGTTGGTCTGACGTTTGCTTCGGCTCTTAGATCTATATTAAGACAAGACCCGGATGTTATAATGATAGGAGAGATTAGAGATCAAGAGACGCTTCGTATAGCTATACAAGCGGCACTTACGGGTCACTTGGTTTTTTCTACTCTACACACAAACGATGCAATCAGTGCTGTAACTAGAATTGTGGATATGGGTATTGAATCTTATTTAATTAGTGGATCATTAGTGGCTATAGAGGCTCAAAGACTTGTTAGAAAACTATGCCCTTACTGTAAACAAAAAACCGCTCTTCCTTTAAAGATGCAAGAGCAGTTTGAAAGCTATCTACCGCAAGATTATCAATTTTATAAGCATGTAGGTTGTGAAAAATGCTCACAAACAGGATATATGGGACGTGAAATGATAAGTGAAATTCTACCTATTAGCGATACTATAGCTAGCATGATAGCAAACGGAACCACAAAAGAAGAGATAAAAAAAGTAGCTTACGAAGAGGGCTTTATAGACATGTTTAAAGATGGGGTTATAAGGGCTGCAAAAGGCATAACTACAATAGATGAAATTTTAAGGGTTGCTAAAGTATGAAATATTTTGAAGTCGAATATATGTCAAAGGGCCGTCGTCAAAAGATGGTACTTAAAGCAAACAACCAAAATGAAGCAAAAAATGCTGCCAAGCTTAAAAACGCAGGCGCTATAGTAAAAATTGGCGAGACAAAAACAATACCTCTTGAAGAGCAATTTCAAGATATTATTTCTAAGATTCAAAATTTCTTCCAAGGCACTAAGGTCAAAGTACCAAATTTAGTAGCGGCCATAAGACAGCTAAGTGTTATGACAAATGCCGGAATTTCGATTCATGATAGTATTAAAGAAGTAGCAAATGCCACAGATGATAAAAAACTAAAATTTATATTCTCTACTCTTAATGATGATCTAAATCAGGGACAAAGCTTAACTGATTCTATCTCAAAATTCAGATCAGAGCTTGGAGATGTTGTTGTGGCCATGGTAAAACTTGGAGAAAATACTGGAAATATGGCGGAATCGCTTGCTAAGTTAGCTGAAATTTTACAAGAAGTTTGGGATAATCAACAAAAATTTAAAAAAGCAATCAGATATCCTATTATTGTAGTATGCGCTATAGCGATAGCTTTTTTAATATTGATGATATATGTTGTTCCTAAATTTAAAGAGATCTTTGAGCAGCTTGGTGCAAATTTACCGCTTCCTACCAGAATACTGCTTGGAATTGAAAGTGCATTAAGCAATTATGGTCTATATATTCTAATAGGCTTTATAGCTACTATATATGCGATAAAGTATATGTACAGAAAAAGTGATGATTTTAGATCAGGCTTTGATAAATATATGCTCAAAGTTTACTTGATAGGAAAAATTATCTTTTTTTCGACTATGAATAGATTCAATCTAATATTTACAGAACTTGTAAGAGCCGGGATTCCTATAGCGGAAGCTCTTGATACGGCAACTCTTACAGTTTCAAATCAAGAGATTAACAAAAAAGTCTCTACGGTAAAAATAGGGGTTCAAAGAGGAGTTCCGCTCACGGAAGCTTTTAGAGACACCGAGCTGTATGAAAATATGCTTATACAGATGATAAGCGCGGGAGAGCAAAGTGGAAATATTGATGGAATGATGGAAAAGGTAACCGATTATTATAAAGTAAAATTTAACGATATTGTTGATAACATTTCAGCATACATAGAGCCTATTTTAATTGGTTTTATAGCTGTCATGGTAGTATTTTTAGCACTTGGTATATTTATGCCTATGTGGGATCTGGCTAGTGCCGTAAAAAATTAAACTAAAAAGAAGGAAAAATGAGTTACACATCAAATGGTTCAAAAGAGCGACAAGTAAGTAGTGATGCTTTTTTGGTCTCAAAGACGGATACAAAAGGAAAAATAACATATTGTAATATGCCTTTTGCAGATATTGTTGGCGCTAAAAGTTCAGAACTTATAGGCAAACCGCATAATATAGTAAGACATCCTGATATGCCAAGAATTATTTTTAAATTTTTATGGGAATACATTAAAAACAAACAAGAAATTTTTGCATATGTCAAAAACAGAAGTTTTGACGGATCTTATTATTGGGTTTTTGCAAATGTTACCGCATCAATCGATGAAAAAGGCAACATCATAGGATATTACTCCGTACGCAGAAAACCAAATCCTAAAGCACTTGAAATAATAATACCTTTATATCAAAGGCTTTTAGATGCAGAAAAAAGTGGTGGAATAGATGCTTCAGGAAAACTGTTGACGCAAATTTTACAAGAAAAAAATACAAGCTATGATGAGCTAATGAATAACTTACAAAGACTATAAAAGGAAAAATTATGTTTTTTGGCAAAAAAGTAAACTATGATGAAATTTTAAGCGTTATCTCACAAGCTAGAAACGGTATTTTAGAACCTAGAATTTTGGATATAGATCCAAATGAACCTATAGGTCAAATTGCGCTTGGGATCAATGATCTTCTAGATCAAATAGAAGCTTTGCAAAGAGAGATGGGCACATGCGTAAAATCAGCAGAAAATGGAATAGCCTATAGAAATATATTTGTAGAGGGTTTTAGAGGACTTTTTAAAAGCAATGCAGAGTCTATGAGTGAAGGCGTTGAGGGTATTAAAGCCGGACAAAAAGGTAAAACAAGAGGAGTTTTATCAGAGAAATTTAGCGAGCTTGGCAATGGAAATAGTGGCATTGTTGATGTTCAAAATGATCTTGATCAAAGTATCAAAAACTTAACAGAGATAGCTACTATGGCTCAAGAGACATCGAACAGGGCTAGCGAAAGCATAGTAGCGGTAAATGAGCTCAGCTCAAATATGAGCGATTTGGAAAGCTTGATAACCGATTCAAGCGAAGCTATAAGAAACCTTACAAACAGAACTGATGAAATTTCATCAGTTGTAAATCTAATTAAAGATATAGCAGAGCAAACCAACCTTCTAGCCTTAAATGCAGCTATAGAAGCGGCACGTGCGGGAGAACACGGACGAGGATTTGCCGTAGTAGCAGATGAGGTGAGAAAACTAGCTGAAAATACACAAAAAGCAACAAGTGAAATAGGAATAAATATCCAAACACTTCAACAACAGACAAACGAACTAAACGATAACTCAAATAAAATAACACAGATAGCCCAAGTAGCAAATGTAAGTGTTGCAAATTTCAGAGAGGCTATTAATGTATTTAGCCAAGGCGCTACAAAAACCGCTAAAATTTCAAAATATGTAGAGAATAAGACAGTTGGAATTATAGGAAAAATAACCCAGGTAACATATCAACAAACTGCATACAATAACGTCATAAACGAAAGAGGAAATGATGAGGATATGCAAAAACAATCTGAACATATGAGAAAATGGTATGAAAATGATTGCAAAAATTACTTTAGCAACTCAAAAAGCTATGACAAGATAAAACTTCCTGCAGATGAGATGAGTAGCTTGATTCACAAAAATTTACAAGAGTCAGAAAATGGCTACTCGATGAAAGATATTTCAAAATTTGTAGATAGATTTACAAAACTAAAAGAGCTTAGCAGTAATACATTTAAGATCATTGATGCTATGGTTGAAGAGAGTATTTCAAACGATAAAAAATAATTTAATTACAAAAGAGATTTAATTAATCTCTTTTGTAAATTTATACATTTAAGAAAGAAGTTTTTTAGCACACTTACTTATACTTTTTCCATCGCTTCTAGCGCCGATTTTTTCTTTTGCTATTTTCATTACTGCACCTATATTGGCTCCGCTTCCAAGCTCAGCTATTATCGCTTCTATCTCGGCTCTTAGCTCATCCTCGCTTAGATGTTTTGGCATGTATTCGCAGATAATCTTTATCTCGTTTTCTTCATTTTGCACCAAATCATCCCGGCCGCCTTTTTTATACTGCTCGACAGAGTCAATTCTACGTTTAATCTGAGTTTGGAGTATTGCAAGTACTTTTTCATCGCTCATTTCAACTCTCTCATCAACCTCAACCTGTTTTATTGCAGAGTTTATAAGTCTTAATGTATCACGCTTGAAGTTGTCTTTTTCTTTCATAGCAGTCTTAATATCTTCTAAAATTCGCTCTCTAATAGTCATGGTATTATCCTTTAAAATTTGATTTTAGATTATAACAATTGTAAATTTAAAGCAAAATTTAATATAATCGTCTTAAAAAGGACAAAAAATGCTTCTTGGTGTAAATATTGATCATATAGCTGTTTTAAGAGAGGCACGCAAAGTAAATGATCCTGATGTTCTACTAGCTAGCTTTGAAGCCTATTTAGCGGGTGCCGATCAAATCACAATTCATCTGAGGGAAGATCGTCGTCATATAAATGAAATGGATGTAAAAAATATCATTGCCAACTCCAAAATTCCTGTAAATTTAGAGTGTTCTGTTGACCCTGAGATAATAAATTTAGTTTTAAAATTAAAACCTTCAAGAGCTACGTTGGTGCCAGAAAAGCGTGAGGAGCTAACTACCGAAGGTGGATTAAATTTAGAAATATCTAATTTAGATCAAGTTATAAAAAAACTCCAAGAAAACGAGATAGAGGTATCTCTGTTTATAGATCCTATTGAAGAGAGCGTTCAGCTGGCACACGAGCTAAAAGCCGATTGGATAGAGCTTCATACGGGTGCGTATGCGAACACTTATCTGATGCTAAACTCGAATCTAGCCAATACAAACTACTCTATTAAAGATTTGCAAAAAAGCAAAATAGAGCTAAAAGAACTTCTAAATTTAGAGCTTGATAAGCTAAAAGAATCCGCTAAATTTGGAGATTATCTTGGTCTTAAGGTAGCTGCCGGACATGGATTGAATTATCAAAACGTAAAAGATATAGCATCTATTCCGGAAATTAAAGAGCTAAATATCGGACAAAGTATAATTGCCAGAAGTGTTTTTGTAGGACTTAAACAAGCCATAAAAGAGATGATAGAGTGCGTAAAATAGCAATTAGCTTAGGTGATATTAATGGCATAGGACCAGAAATTGCGCTAAAAACTCATGAGGAAATTTCTAAATTTATGGTGCCAATCTACTGTATAAACAAAGATTTGTTAAGTAGTGTCGCTAAAAAGCTAAATCTTAGTATTCCAAGTGATATGAAATTTTATGAATGCGGAGAGTGTTTTGATATAAAGCCTGGCAAAATCAGCAAAAAGAGCGGTAAATTTTCGTTTGACTCTTTTAAAAATGCTATTAAATTAGCCAAAAAAGGTAAAGCGGATGCGATAACAACTCTACCAATCAATAAAGAGGCGTGGAGTAAAGCCAAAGTGCCTTTTGTAGGTCACACGGATTATCTAAGGCATAAATTTAAAAAAGATGCGATAATGATGCTTGGATGCAATGAACTTTTTGTGGCGCTTTTTACCGATCACATACCCCTTGGCAAGGTATCAAAAGAGATAAAATCAAAAAAATTTTATAAATTTCTCATATCACTTCAAAAATGCACAAAATTTGAAAAAATAGGAGTTTTAGGATTTAATCCTCATGCAAGCGATAACGGAGTACTTGGCGGTAAAGAAGAAAATGAAATAAAAATAGCCATAGAAAAAGCTAACATATATTTTAAAAAAGATATTTTTATAGGCCCTCTTGTTCCAGATGCAGCCTTTAATCCAAGCTCTCTTAAAAATTTAAACAGACTAGTAGCTATCTATCACGATCAAGGACTAACCCCTCTTAAAGCGCTTTACTTTGATAAAAGCATAAACGTAAGCCTAAATTTACCCATTATCCGCACAAGCGTCGATCATGGAACCGCATTTAATATCGCATACAAGGGCATTGCTGATACTTCAAGCTATATAGAGGCAATTAAATTTGCAGTAAAACTATGCGAGAGTTAAAATCATATTTTATGTGCAAATGTCTTAAATTTTGGCTATTTTAAAAAATTATAGATATAATTATTATACTTTGACTTATTGTGGAGGTCACCTTGTCGCGCGATAATCTGTTCGCATTTATTGTATTTTCAATAGCTACTATAGGATTTTTTATCTGGGGGTACGAATACATCCCGTCTCACCACTTCTTACTATTTTTAATAGCCAGTATATTTGGTATATTTATGGCGTTTAATATCGGCGGCAACGACGTTGCAAACTCATTTGGAACAAGCGTCGGGGCAAAAACAGTTACGATCAAACAAGCTCTTATAATAGCTGCCGTATTTGAGCTAAGTGGAGCTATTTTCGCCGGAGGAGAGGTTACAAAGACAATTAGAGAGGGTATTATACGCTTTCCTGAGACTGGAATTGACCCGATGCTCTTTGTGCTTATTATGATGTCAGCACTTTTAAGCTCTGGATTATGGCTATTTGTTGCCTCTAAAAAAGGACTTCCTATATCCACTACTCACTCTATAGTAGGAGGTATTGTAGGTGCTGGACTTACTATGGGTTTTATGACTATGGATGGAAAAGATGCTCTAGGAATGGTATCTTGGCAGGGTATTGGAAGGATAGCTATCAGCTGGGTTATCTCTCCACTCCTTGGAGGAATTTTATCCTACTCGATATATAGCTACATAAAAACAAGGATTATAAATCCGACTAGAATTTCCACAATTGAGCTTAAAAAGCTTAAAAAAGAGAGAAAGAGCTTTAAAGAGCAGTATCTAAGAGATCTAAAAACAAAGCCTGTAGAAGAGCAGATAAGAATACTAAGCAAAATAGCAATAATAGACGAAGAGAATATAGACGCTGAAAAAAGCGAATACAAGATGGCTATAAAATCTATGAAAGAGCGCGAAAAAACAATAGATACCTTTAGAGCTATGAGAAAGCATATCCCTATCGTAGCAGCAGTAGGAGCGATTATAATATCTGCGATGATGCTATTTAAGGGGCTTAAACATCTAAATTTTGATGTAGGACTCATAGGAACCATCTGGATCATATGTGTTATAGGTATAGTAACATACCTTGCAACCTTGGCAATGATAAATGTAATGAGTAAAAGCGATGCCGAAAAAAGCACAAATAGAATTTTCTCTTGGTTTCAAATTTTTACAGCCTCATCATTTGCCTTTTCCCATGGAGCAAACGATATAGCAAATGCTGTCGGACCTTTTGCAGCTATTTTAGACGTATTAAAAACCGGAAGCATAAACGCTACTGCACCTATTCCAAATATAGCCATGATAACGTTTGGTATCGCACTCGTTGTAGGACTCTGGTTTTTAGGCAAAGAAGTTATCATGACCATAGGATCTAAACTTGCAGAGATACTGCCAACCACTGGTTTTAGCGCCGAGCTTGGAGCTAGCGCTGTGATACTATTTGCTACAAAGCTTGGTATTCCTGTCTCCTCAACACATATTCTAATAGGAGCTGTTCTTGGAATAGGAGTCTTTAATAAGGATGCAAACTGGGCTATGGTCAAGCCTATCGTGCTTGCTTGGGTTATAACTCTACCGATAGCGGGCGGATCGGCGGCGATAATTTATATGGTGCTTAAAAGCCTGCTTGGGCTATAAAATTTCATTTTGATACTATAAATTTGAGGCGAAATAAGCCTCAAATTTTACTTCTTGTATTTTCTAAAGAATATATAGTTATTATATTAAGTTTAAATTTCATCAAGCAACCTTGAAAGTTTTGCACCATAAACTATATTAATTATTTTTGAAAATATCTTT